>NZ_JBICXG010000008.1:135632-292969 GCF_043200175.1 Streptomyces sp. NPDC048462 | reverse complement strand
GCACCGAACTCCATGACGCCTTCGTCTCAATCGCCTGCAGCCTCATCTGCTACCGCCGCCTCAAGAAGACCCGACCATGATCGTGTTACGAGCTCATAGGGACACTTACCGAGGATGCCCAAGCGGAGCTGTCCACTCTGCTGGCAGCATTGGATACACGCTTTGTGCATGCGTCGGTACCGGACGATGCTAGCGAGCTCCGCCCGTGGATGACCCCTTCCTCGGGTGAAGAGCCCCACGGATTCTGGCTGCGCAAGCCTCGTAGCTATCCCTGGTAGGCCGGAGTCCGTGGCTTCACTGTCACCAGCCTGTCAGGAGTTCGGCGTTGTCGGTGGCATTGGAGCCTTGTAGTGGGCCGTGCTGGACGACTTGTGGGAGCGGATCGAGCCGCTGCCACTTTTCAGGTAGCGTCGGTGCTGGCTTTGACTGGAGACCTCTGCCTGACCCGCAGGTGCTGACGAGATGAAGGCATTCATTGAGAAGTTGAGGGGCAGTCATGAACGCCACCGAGCTTATCGCCTCATTTATTGCAACTGGGCGACTCTATGGGGTTGGCATCGGCTCTACACTCATGAACCTTCAGCGGGAGATTGACTGTAGCTTCGTGGATGTTTTCGCTGGGGCGGGCGATTCAATGAGACGTGACTACGGTTTCATTGAATTCTATTTTAATTCCGGTCAGGATTGGGTTGTGTCGGGGGGTGGAATCGAGCTTCACAGGCTGGCAGCCCGCAGTGACTTGGTGGTTCGGTGGCGCGCTGCTACGTGCGACGAGTTTCCCCAATATCTTACGTGGGATGAATTGCGTGACGAGCTTTGGCGACTGCCGAAGCCTCCCGTCCTTAAGGTTATCGATCAAGGTGATTTCCTCGAGTACCGCGCGCCTGCATCGAAGGTATCCGTTCTGGTCAATAATGATCATGAGCAACGCGACGAATGCCTTGGGCATGGAGACGTATGGGGCGTCAGCCTAGGCTGAACGGAACCCTGTTGGTCCCTTGCCCTGCCCTGATGCAGCCGGTTTGCTGCCTGCCGCAGGTCCGCGAGTACGCCCCCACCTGCTCGAGGATCGACCGCCCTCCGAACCGGGATACTCCGCACCCTCGGTGCGGAGTCTGCGGACAAGGAAAGATGAGTGCCGTGAATGACACTGTGGCGGTCGCCCTGATCACGTCCCTGTCCACGTTGAGCGCCGCGGGGCTCGCAGGTGCCGCTTCGGCCTGGGTGACCGGCCGGCAGTTACGTCACCAGAGTGTCCTGGCCCGCGAGGAGCGGGCCGAGCGGCGAGCGATCGACCATCGGGAGATGCGCCGGGAGGCGTACGAGAAGTTCCTGTCCCAGGCTGACGCGGCCTACCGCGTCCTGGACGAGGGATGGTTCGCGCTTCCGCTCCCGGAGTCGCGCCGCTGGGAAGCGGGATTCGCTGCGCGCAGGGCTCTGGATGAGGCGCACATCCGGGTTCGGCTGGTGGGGCCGGACGATGTCGCGGAGCGGGGAGCCGAAGTTCTCCGGGGCATAGGTGACGAGTTCCGACTGCACGCGCGCATCGTGAACGACAGCCCGGACGCGGGTGACAGTGCCGCCGAACTCGAACCTTCAGCCCGCTCAGCGGCGATACGTGCCCGGGTCTCCGGCAGCGCGGGGTTCGTTGCCGTGGCCCGGCGGGCACTGGATAGCGAGTTGCCAACCACGCCCCGGACGGGCCCCGGCTCAGCGGGGCGGGCTCACGGCATCACGTGATCAAAGCGGACGTCCCTGGAACCCTGCGAGCCCTGTGCCCTGCTCGCCGCGCAACGTGCGGGTCCGGTCTCTGGCCGCCTGCGGATGATCAACCGGCTTCGCGACGTGCTGCCGTCATCTTGCCCGCCCTGGGGCGGTTCTTTGGCCACTCGTCCCACAAGGGTGCGCTGGTTGTACCTGCCCGCCCACAGTGGAGGCGGGCTGCCTTGTCTCCGCGGCTGGCTCGGCAGGGCCTTCCTCAGGTTGCACAACTGACCAGCTTGCACGCCGGACCCGCCAGGCTGGAAAGAGATCATGGCTGACCCACTGGCCATTATTTGACGTTGCTCTCAGGAAGCCTGCCGTGGCAGCCTGCGATGCATGTCCGAGGGCAGGGGTGTTGTGGCACGAAATCCACGTGGCAAGTACTTTTCGGCAGAGTTCGTCACGCCCGACCCTCAGGAGATCGTCAATGCGCTCGGAGTTGAGCCGGAAGCCACTGGAGAGACTCAGAGAATCATAAACCTCGCCGATGTCACGGGCGAAGACTTGATCTTTTCGTACGACGCGGTCGGACAGTCGGTGGCTGTGCGCTGGTGTGCGCCGTCCGGAAAAGTGATTCTGAATCTTTTCAGAGAAGGGGCGAGACTGCTCCGTGTCGAGGAGTGGAACGGCAGGACTCAACTCGTTGTGAAATTTGAAACCGGAGACACTGTAGGGGAGTTCAGATTGCAAGTATTCCCAGAGGTTTCTATCGCTGAAACATCGTTACTGTCCTGACGCTCGTCCAGTCAAGGGCATTCTTCGCTCCTCCGCCGGCGTGGGGTGTGAGTGCGCTGTGGGTGGTAGGTGGGGTGTATACGGAGCACAAAAGCCAGGCAGGTCGCGTGCCCGCGTCCGTACCCACGCCAAAATGGAGCGCAAGGCGCATGGAAACCAAGTATTTCGTCGAGTTTCTCCGAGACCTTCTGAGTGCTGACGAAGCGGCTCGTGTCGAAGCGAGCGACCGTGTTCAAGACTTTGCGGATCTTCTTTCCGTCACCCAGGCCAGGTTGGTAGGGGACTTGGTTGCCATGCTGGTCCCGCACGAGAAGTCTCGAGTGACTCTGGAGGCCCTCCTGCACGCACTGAGTGATCTCGACGGATGCGGGAAGCTCGATGGCGTCGATCTCGCACCCCTGAGGGAAATCCCGGAATCTTCGATTCGGGTGGAACATCGCGAGTACATGGAGGAGTTCACCCGGCGTACTGCGGAGTAGTAGTACGCCGTTCCTGACCAGATGGGTGACATGATTACGTATAACGACCTATCTCCTTATGTTTACACCAATGAAAGCATTCCTCGTGGCGCGAGGCCACTGAATATAGGGTGGCTCGGGGGAGGCGTTGCGTTCCCGAAGGGAGACGTTCCGGATGAATTTCTCGGAGCCTTCATTCTGCTCGCCCGAGACCATTCTTCTGCAAGGATGCGTGGTTTTCACGCCTGCTCTTTGCCTCACAGTAGTGGTCAGCCCCCGTATCCCTGCCGAACGGAAATTGATGGAGTCAGGGTTTCGCTGGGATCTGCGGAAGTGCGCGTCTATGCTGTAGGTGGAGAATTGTTGATTGCGCCGGATCTCACTTATCATTACGTTGAGGATCACAAATATCGACCACCTCGGAACTTCATTGAGGCCGTCCTGGCGCGGCGAACTCATCTCGAATAGGGGGATATCTCTGGCCTGCGCGGGTGTCTCGGCCCGGACGGCATCCGCACGCATACCGTGGGGCTCATAGGCGTCAGGTTGATACCCGAACAAGCCCGGATCCGGCGAGGTTGCGGCCGGTTCCAGGGCCCGCTCGGCGGCTTCGCCGTCGACCTGTACCCGTACCCCGCTATCCAGCTCGACCAGGACTGGCCAGAGTACGGAGTCAGCAGGATGGCCCTCTTGGTGCCGCAGGACTTCGCAGGTGGGCTGTCCGGCGCGTGCCGCGAGCTTGACCGTTGGGCCGACAACGTGGTGAAGCCCCTGGCGCAACCGGAATCGGCAGGACGATTTGCATGCAATTCGCCATAATGGCACGTGAACGGTTATGGCTTCTGCCCACTACGGGTCGGTTCGGATCTCTGACGGCCGGAAAGCGAGAACGTATGTGTACGCGGGCACTCTGGGCTGATGCGGGCGGGGCGGTTCTTGCCGGGCGCAACATGGACTGGATGGAGGGGATGGCGACGAACCTCTGGGCGTTTCCGCGTGGCATGTCCCGTGAAGACGGTCTCGACGGGACGCTTACCTGGGCCTCTGTGTACGGCAGTGTGGTCGCCGGTGCACATGATCTGATGACCGTGGACGGGGTGAACGAAGCCGGTCTCGCGGCGCATCAGCTGTTCCTTCCGGAGTCTGACTACGGCGAGCGGGATGAGAGCAGGCCGGCGTTGAGTGTGGCGGTCTGGATGCAGTACGTACTGGACAACTTCGCGACCGTCGCCGAGGCGGCCGCCTGGATCGAGAGCTCTCAGCTGCAAGTGGTCGCGCAGACCGACCCGTCGAGCGGGAAGGCGGTGACGCTGCACATGGCGCTGGATGACCGGTCGGGCGACTCGGCGATCGTCGAGTACCTGGACGGGACGCCGCGGGTGCATCATGACCGGGCCTACACGGTGGTCACCAACTCGCCTCCGTTCGAGGAGCAGCTTGCTCGCCTGCGCACGGTCGAGGGCTTGGGCGGAAGTGATCCTCTGCCGGGTGGGACTGATCCCTCGGACCGCTTTGCGCGCGCGGCGTACTACTTGTCCAGGCTCCCGCAGCCCGCAGGCACCACCGAGGCCGTCGCGTCACTGCTGAGCGTGATGCGCAACGCCGCTCAGCCCTTCCGTGTGGCCGACCCCGACAAGCCCTACGCCTCGCAGACCATTTGGCGCACCCTCGTGGACCTGACCAACGGCATCTATGTCTATGAGTCGACGTCACGGCCCAACATCGTCTGGGTCCGTATGTCCGGACTCGATCTCTCGGAGGGTGCGCCCGCGCTGAAGCTCGATCTGGCCGGCGACACCGGCCTCGAAGGCGGACTCGTCGGAGATGTCACCGGCAGCTTCACCCAGGCACCGCCGATGTCCTTCCTGCCGGCGCGGTAGGACCGGCTGTCCGAACGGGCCCCGGTGTCTGCTCCTGGCCACCCGCCCGGGTGGAGGAGGACGGGCTTCACCGCCCTGACCCCGTTACTTATCCCTGAGCCCAGGCGGCCACCGTCTCCTATGCTCTGACCGTGGACGGATACCAGCGTCTGACGGCATTGGTCGAATCGGCCTGGGAGGAGCTGAACGGCTCGGATGCGGGCCGGCGGGACCTCTGCCTTGATGGCGTCGGCGACGTGCTGGAGACGGGCCGCCTGACGCCGGATGACGCCGAGCGGGTCGTCGAACGCCTCGTCACTGTCGCGCTTTCTGATGAGGGCTACCCGGTGCGGGAGTCCGCCCTGCACGCAGCCTGCACCGCCTCCACGCACTACGAACTTCCCTACCGGGCGGTGGAGCCGCTCGCGGTCGGTGCGGATGGCTTCGAACCTCTGCTCCTGGACTACGTCCTGGCAATCCTCGGTTCGACTCACGACCGGGCGGCACTGCCGATCGTCGAGCGGTTCCTTCACCACCCCCACCCCGCGGTCCGCAGAGAGGCGGTGAACGAACTGCGCTGGAGTCAGGGTCAGGGCCAGGAACCAACCGGGACGGCCCAGTAGCTCCGGGGCTCGGTCGTGAGGCAACTGCATTGGCTGTCGAGGGCTCCCGGCCTCCGCAGCGCCCCGCCGCCCTCACACAGGCCCGGCAGGCCCGACCGCCGGCACCTCCTCCGCCGTGATCGGCGACTCCAGCGCCTCGGCCTTCCCCGGCTCCCGGCCCAGGCGGCGGATGGCGGGCACGCTCAGCATGGCGGCCAGGCACACCACCGAGACGGCCGAGGAGAAGAGCAGTACGCGGTCCGCGCCGAAGGCCTCGGACGCGGGGCCGGCCAGGGCCCTGCCCAGCGGGATGGCCATGATGGACCCGGCGACGTCGTAGGCGTACACCCGGCTCAGCACGGCGAGCGGGATGTGGGACTGCACACTGGTCGCCCACATCACCCCCCAGAAGGCGAACCCGCAACCGGCCAGGACCCCGGTGAGCATGGTGGCGGTGAAGGACCAGCCCAGGGCCGGGGCCAGGGGGTTGAGGGCGAAGCAGAACATCGCGCAGGCTCCCGCGACGAGTGGGCGGGTGGGCCGTACCCGCATGCCGAGCAGGCCGCCGACGATCGTTCCGGCGCCGTCGGCGGAGGCGATCCAGCCGTAGCCGTCCGCCCCGTGCTGCTCGGTGAGCAGGGCGGCGCCCAGCGGCAGGGCCGGCCCGAAGACGAACAGGCCGTAGATCGCCCAGACGACGATCACGCCCCACAGCCAGGAGCGGGAGCGGAACTCCTGCCAGCCCGCCTTCAGGCGGTGCAGCACCGGGTCGTCGCCCTCCTCCCGGACGACGCTGAGCCTGCGCAGCGGCAGGAGGACCAGCGCGCTGAGACCGTAGGCCGCCGCGATCACGAAGTAGGAGCCCGCCACCTGCCAGTAGCCGACCAGCAGACCGGCCAGGCCGGGGCCGACCAGCGCGCTCATCGCCTCGGATATCCGCAGCAGCGCGTTGGCCCGCTGGATGTCCGGCGCGACCTGCGGAACCATGCTGGCCACACCGGGCTGGAACATGGCGGTCGCGGCGCCGCTGAGCGCCATCAGGGCCATGATCTGCCACAGGCGCACCTCGGTCGTGAGGAGCAGCGCCGCGAGGGTGAGCATGGCCAGCATCCGCACCAGGTCGGCGCCGACCATCATCACCTGCGGGGTGAACCGGTCCGCGAGCACGCCGCCGAACAGCACGAGCAGGGCGATCGGTGCCATCCACGCGGCCAGCGCGTATCCCACACCGCCGGCGCCGTATCCGGCCCCCAGCACGGCCGTGGTCAGCGAGACCATCAGCATGCCGTCGGCGAGCAGCGAGGCGCTGCGGGCGGTGAAGAACAGCCGGAAGGAACCCGACTTCCAGGGGCTGGGGAGCGGAGCGGAATCCGGGGACTCCGGCCGGTCCAGCACTTCGTCAGTGGTCATCTCGCGTCGGCCGGTGACGGCCGTTCCCTTCCATGAGGATCCGTTGCCGGAGCCATGCGGTGCTTTCGCCCGGAGTGGCCGGCGAATCGTGAACGATGACGTATCGCGCGGGCGCCAGGAGTCCCGAATGGCCGGGGCCGGGCGCGGAGATCACGTCCATCAGCGCGGTGTGGGCCCCGTCCGGGGTGAGTGGCGCGCCGCCGGACGCGATGAAGGCGGTCAGGCCGCCTCCGGGGGAATCGCCGACCGGCTCGGGTCCGGAGACGTCGTCCGTCGTGACGTGTACGGGCAGGCCGCCCAGTGCCTCGCTCAGGGCGCCCGCCACCGCGGTCGGTGATGTCCAGCAGCCGTCCACCCGCAGCCAGTCGCCTGCGCGCACGGCCGGCCGTATCCCGGTGACCTCCGTCAGTGCGGCCAGCGGTACGTCCTCGTACGCGACCACCTCCAGCAGCTTCACCAGACCGGTGAGGAAGGTCTCCGCCTCCTCCGGGGAGAACAGTGCGGGGTCGGCCCACATCCCGAGGTGCAGCAGTGGTTCCGTCCGGTAGGCGAAGCACAGCAGACGGGTCGGGAGCACCTGCACCGGGCCCCAGTGCAGGTCGAGTTCGGCGTCCCGCGCGTCCCGGGCGTGACGGGTGTCCCGGTCGGTGGCGGGAGCGCGGGTGTCGGTGAGGACGCTCACGTCGTTGAAGACCACGTCGCGCGCGAAGTGGCTGCCCCGTTCGAAGGTGGTCTCCTCGATCGCCTCCCACAGGCGGACCGAGTCGAACTGGCTGTGGCGGTAGGCCCCGAGCGCCGCTCCCCACGCCTTGCGCAGCACCGCGTCGAAGGAGGGTCCCCGCACGTCGAGGGAGAGCAGCGCGTCCTGCGACAGGGTGTTCACCGAGCGGGCGAGCCCCGGGCGCGACCGGTTGGACAGTGGGGCGGCGGCGACGCACGTGGACTGGCCGGAGCGGTGCGCGACGAGCGTGCACCACGCCGTCAGCAGCACGGTGGGGGAGGGACTGCCGGTGCGCTTGGCCGCCTGCGCGAGTGCCCGTGCGCCCCGCAGCGAGCGCAGGGTGAGCTGCGGCTGCTGCCCGTCGGTGCGGACGGCCCTCGGTTCGGCGAACATCTCCTGCGGCCCGGTGCCGATGATCTGCTTCCAGTACCGAAGTGACGCCTCCGACCTGCGGAGTCCGGCCGGTGTCGCCTCCTCGGCGGCGAGATCGAGCGGGGTGAGCGCCTCCACCGGCGGCAGCCCGGCGCCGTCCAGCAGCGCGAGCCACTCCTCGCGCAGTACGGCGAGGGCGCTGCCGTCGGTCACCGCGTGGCTGGAGGACAGGGTGACGAAGGCCGGTGCTCCGCGCAGGCTGAGCAGGGTGATGCGGAGCGGGAAGTCCCGGTCCAGCCGGAACCGCCCGGCACGGGCCTGCCGGGCGACCGTCTCGGCGTAGTGCGCGGGGTCCGCGCCCAACTCCTCGTGGTCCAGGACGCGTACGGTGAAATCGCCTTCCTCGGCGACGACTTGCGTTCGGGACGTACCGGCGGCCGGCTCGGGGAAGGTGGTGCGCAGCGCTTCGTGGCGTACCACCAGTTCGCGCAGCGCGTCGAGCACCTGCTCCGGTGCGGTGCCCACGGGCACCGGCCAGACGTCGTGGTTGTTGATGTGCAGGGGCTCGTCCCGCAGGATGCAGCGGATCATGTTCGCCTGCCCCATCGTGACGGGGCCCCGGCGCCTCTCGCCGCCCGCGTAGGCGACGGTGACCGTACGTTCCTGCCCCGGCCGAGGCGTACCGCTCCGGGCGCCGGTGCCGGTGCCGGTGCCGCTGCCGAGGCCGGCGCGTCCGGCGGCCCGTACCAGGGGTTCCCAGGCGTCGATCAGCAGGGCGAAGTCCTCCATGTCCGCCCTGGCCGCGTCCAGGAGCGGCTCGCGGCGCGCGGCGAGGGCCTCCGCGACCGCCGTGTACCGGCCGCCCAGCGCACGGTAGGAGCGCTCGATGACGTCGAACCGTTCGGCGTTCCCCGCCGGGTCGAGCCGTGTGCTGTCCCGGACCAGCGCGGCGACGGCGTCGGGACGGACCCGGCCCGCCTGGTCCAGCAGTGTGTCGCCGGCCGCCGCCGCTGCCGCGTACACGGCGTTGAAGTACGGCGTCGACAGCAGGAACTTCGCCAGCCGCACCTGGTAGGCGACGAAGCCGGCATCCGAACGGCGTTCACCGGTGTGGTAGTTGACGATGTGCCGGTTGTGCAGCACGCCGGGGAGGCGGGCGTCGTGGACCAGGTGGATGAGGAAGTAGTCGCTGCCGATGGTGTCGGTGGCGGGCGGCAGCGGAACCGCCCCGTAGACCCGGCTGTCGAAGCCGATGTTGCACATGTCGACGCGGGTCGGCGCGACCCTGGTGAGAGTGGTGAGGTCGGCGGCGAACGGGGTCGTCCCGGCACCGCGGAAGGACTCCTCGATCAGGTTCCGCCGCCAGATCTCCGGATATCCCTCCGGCACCGACAGCCCGACCAGCTCGTGGTGCACGGCCGGGTCGAGCCGGCGGATCTCCTCGACGTCCACGGACATCTCGCCGATGAAGGAGCCCCCCACCATGGCCACCGGCCGGTGCGCGTGAGCGGGGTCGAGCCGGCTGCGCGACACCAGGTCCGTGACGTCGGCGGCCCGCCGCCCCAGGGAGGTCAGTTCCTGGTGGAGGGGGAAGACCGGCTCGCCGTCCAGGCTCTGGTACCGGCTGTCGGAGTCCCGGCGGTGCACCGATTCGCAGCCGAGCGCCTCCGCGATCAGGAAGGCCCGGTTGGTGCAGGCGCCGTACGACACGCGGTCGGGCAGCATCAGGTCGAGCACCCGGTCCGGGTCGGCGACGCCGGACGCGGTGGCCACCTCCCGCAGGAAGGCCCGCTGCCGGGCCTCGTCGAGGTGGTGGACGACCACGCCGGGTTCCCGGGGCAGGGCCGAGACGGCCGCCCGGTGCCCGGTGAGTGCCGGGGCGTCGGACGAGTCCAGGATCAGCAGGTGCACCTCGACGCCGAAGTGCCGGGCGCCGTGGGCCGCCTCCGCGGCGACCGCGGCGATCGTCTCGGCGCAGGGCCGGTTGGTCGGGAGGGTCAGGCAGACGCGGCGCACGACGGCTCCTCGCTCCGTCCGCCGGCGGGCTGCTCCTGGTTCTGGCCCTGGCCGTGGCCCTGCTCCTGGTCCGCGTCGTTCCACGAGGTGAGGCCGAGCAGCCGGCTGCCGAGCCCGTCGAGCGTGGCGGTGGGGTAGCGCTTGGACTCGTGCTGGGTGAGATCGCCGACCAGGGTGCGGTTCCAGCGCGGGGTGCGCAGGTGCCGCCAGGACTCGACGCGTGAGCGCCGCAGCCTCTCGTGCTCCTCCAGCGCGGGCATCATGGACAGGTACTGGACCGCCCGGACGCCGTCGCGCGAGGTGTTGCGGGCCACGCCGTGGGCGAGCAGGCCGTTCCAGATCAACAGGTCACCGGGGTGCAGGTCGGGCCGCACGACCGGGAACTCGGAGCGGTCCACCGAAGGGCGGATGGGGTCCCGGTCCGCGGGCTGGCCGATCTTCCAGTCCTCGAACCGCCGGAACAGCTCGGGGCCGCACTGGAAGCCGCCCGTCTCCGGGCTGGTGTCGTTGAGCGCGATGATGCCCTGCACCCGCTGCGGCGGGACGCCCAGCGTGGTGTCGATGTCCCAGTGCAGCTCGATGTCGAAGCCCCGGTCGGTGGCGTCGATGAGAGCGCGGTCCCGGTTCCCGACGTTGGGCGGGTTGAGGTTGAGCCGGTCCAGGGTGACCCACAGCTCCTCGCAGTCCCACACGTCGACGAAGGCGTCGTACACCCGCTGGGCCTGGCGGTTGTCCCACAGCAACTGGTGGTGGTACGCCTCGACGAAGCCGTAGACGTGCAGCTGGCGGTCCAGTTGGGAACGGAACGGGCGGTCCTCGTACCAGCTGTCCGGGCGGTCCGGGTCGAGGCCCTGGAAGTCCCACGTGAAGTCGAGCAGTTGACGGGCCGTCTCAGCGGGGACCGCCTCGCGGACGACGACGTAGCCATAGGTCTGCCAGTGGGCGAAGTCCTCCTCGGACAGCACCCGCAGCGGCCGCGACTTGCTCAGTTCCCGAAGGGTGGTCTGGGCGAGGTAGGACTCGCCGTCGGCGCTGAAGTAGGGACGGTCGGAAGCCGCCCGGTGCAACCGGGGACGGCGGGAGCCTTGCGGGGTGTTGGGTATCACTCTGACCTTCTGGGCAGGGGGACTCGGGCGGCCCGGCGGTCGCCCGGGGTCCGGTTGGCAGGCGCCGGAGGAAGGGCGCGCGGGAGGCGTGAGAAGGGCATGGCGGACACGGACTCCTTCTCGGCCGGGGGGCAGCGCGCCGCTGTCCGCGGAGAGTGCGAACGGCAGGATCGGGGGCGGTCACTCCGGCGGATCGGTGGAGATCCCGCGATCAGCACAGTGGTCCAGACCATTACCCCTGTCAAGCGACGCGCCGGTACGGGTGCGCGGGTCGTTGTCGACGCCACGGGCAACGTGCCGGGTCGGCCAGGTGTTTCGTCATCTTTGGTCTAGACAAATTACGGCGTCCCGCCCTAAGGTCCCTACGTGGCATGGCTCCTGACGGAGCCTCCGTCGGCGCATCCCGTGCGGTCCGTCGAAATGGCCACCTTCACAAGGAACTTCACTCCGCCACGATCAGCGGTTTGGAACGTTCCGCCCCGCCGATGGACCATCTCCTCGGCTCTCTTCGCCACGCTCAGAGGGAGCGGTCTGCATGAGCACAACCGACACCACGAAGCCGTCGGGTATCACCCTGAAGAGCCCGGGACCCGGACTGGTCCCGCTGGACCCGGTCCACACCGCCCTGCTGCACGGACTGGACGCCCTGCTGACAGGCCTGGCGGCCAGGCTCTCGGCACCGGAGGTGGTGGGCCCGCCCCTGCTCTCGGCGGAGGGCCTGTCCCGGCTGGACTACTTCCGCAACTTCCCCCATCTCGGTGTCGCCGCAGGCCGCTTCGCCCCGGACGCCTTCGACGGGCTGGCCGGCGGTCAGCAGCCGGGCGGCCTGCCGCTGGAGCCCACCGGCCACCTCCTGCCCTCCGCCACCTGCTACGGGCTTCTCCTCTCCCTGGAGGGGCAGGACATCGGCGCGGACGGGCTGAGGCTCTCGGCGACCGGCCGCTGCTACCGCAACGAGACCCACTACGACGGGCTGCGACGGCTCTGGGGCTTCCACATGCGCGAGGTGCTCTACCTCGGCACCCAGGACGGGGCATCCGAACACCTGGACCGGGGAGCGGAGTTCATCCGTGAGGCCGCCGCCCTGCTCGGCCTGGAGCTGACCCGGGCCGCAGCCGACGACCCGTTCTACGACAAGGGCGGATCCCGCGCCCGGCTGATGATGCTGGACCCGGTCAAGCACGAGTTCAGCGCCCCGGACGGCACCGCGATCGCCTCGGTCAACCGGCACCGCAACTTCTTCGGTGAGCGGCTCGGCATCCGCGCGGGCTCCCAGGAACCCGTCTACAGCTCCTGCGTGGCCTTCGGCGTCGAGCGCTGGGTCCACGCGATGGTCCTCGCCCACGGAACCCCCGAGCTGGCCCTCGACCGGCTCCGCCGCGCCGGCGACTGAGCGCCTTCCGCTTCGCCCCCTCGGCTTCGGGCCGGCCCGGCTCCGGGCCGCCCCGGCTCCGACAACACCCGTACGACAAGGAACGGTTCCCCACCATGGACAGCATCACCGCGTGGCTCCACGAGAAGAACCCCGGCCTCACCGGCACCGTCGCCCCGGACGAGGACCTGATCGAGGCGCGCCTCATCGACTCCATGGACTTCCTGGAGTTCATCGACCTGCTGGAGGAGCTGTCCGGCAACAGCATCGACCTCCAGGAAGTCACCATCGACGACTTCCGCACCCTCGACCGCATACAGCGGACCTTCCTGGCCCCGCCCGTCCCCTCGGCGGCCTCCGGGGCAGCCGCAGGCGCGGCGTCCGGATGAGCGCCCGCCGTTGAGCAGCCCCCAGCCGGTCCCCGGTCACGTGGTGGCCGCGGTGGCCACCACGGCGGAGGTCCTGGCCCACCCGGAGCTGGACGCGGACATGCTCGCCCCCTGGGAGCAACGGCGCCTGACCCGGATACGGGTGCCGGCCCGCCGCGACGACGTGGTGGCGGCGCGACTCCTGCTGCGCCTGTGCGCCTCGCGCTTCACCGGCCGCGCCCCGGACGCCCACGAGCTCGTCCAGTTCTGCCCCGAGTGCCGGCAGGACGAGCACGGCCGCCCCTCGCTCCGGGACAGCCCCCGCACCGGCGTCAGCATGAGCCATGCCCACGGCCTGGTCGCGGCGGCGGCCGGCCCCGGCGCCGTGGGCATCGACGTGGAGCCCGCCACCCGCCGGCCCGGCCCGATGGCGGTGCTGCGGCGGGTGCTGCCCGAGGCCGAGCTGAGGGCGGCGGCCGCCGCGCAGGACCCGGGACCCGAGCTGCTCCGGGCCTGGGTGCGCCGGGAGGCCCTGCTGAAGGCGGGCGGCGCCGTTCTCCCGCTGCTGGAATGGGAGGACCCCGGCCGCGGTGCCACGGCCGCGGTGGCGAGCGCCGCACCGGTCGACGTCCTGCCCGGGATCACGGCGCCCGGCTGTCGGTGAGCGGCGCCTGATCTGGGCCCGGCCACCGGTGGGCCTCAACCGCTCAGGACGCCCTCGGCCCATCGGCTACGTACGCTACGGCGGCCCGCACGAACCCTGTTGGGGCTGTGCGGGCCGCCTTTGCGTTGAGCGTTCCGCCCGCTCGGTCCGGCCACCGGGGCGTCGGCCGGCCGACGGTCAGCCGATCTGCCCCCATGCCGCTGGGAAGTCCGGCGGCCAGGGCGCTTGTGGGTCGTACAACGACTGCCGCTCGCCCATCAGCTCGTACTCCGCCTCCCGCCAGGAAGGCCTGCCGCTGCGAACGAAGCTGCCGCCGTCCTGCTCCAGCACCCAGGTGCGGGGGGCGTCCTCCTCCGGAATGCCGTGCCGCTCGCTCAGCACGCCGAACTCGGCCTCGTTCGCCGCCCGGACGTAAAGCCCGTTCCTGTAGAGGGGCTTGAGGAACATCAGCGTGACATGGCCGAAGTACACCTCGACCCTCGTCGTGGTCCGGTCCACCAAAGTGGCCTCACTGGTGAGAAAGAGCTGCCGGTGCGAGGGATTGAACCCGCTGACCCTGAAGAGCCGCCCCTCCCGGCGGAAATCTGTCACGCCCACCATCACCTCACTCATCGCGCCCCGGCTCTCCGTCGGAGTACCTGAAGCGTTCCGGTCCGACCGGCAGGGCCTTGCCCTTGTCGTTGATCATCTTGATACCAGACGCGACCGGCCCGTGGCCCGCCGCCGTCGGATTCGCCCCGCCGGTCACCGAACGCCGGAATCCGCGGCGGTCGAATGCCTTCTGCGCATCGGCGTTCCGGTGTACGGTCTCGGGCCAACGGGGGAGTGGGAGCGCTCCCATATCGGTTGTCCGCTTCGAACGAGGAGGAACACCTTGAAGCGTCTACTCGCCTTACTGGCGACCTGCGCGACGGTCCTGGGCCTCACGGCACTGGCCACCCCTCAGGCGGCGGTGGCCGCGACCGGCTGTCAGGTCGACTACACCGTCACCCAGACATGGCAGGGCGGCTTCCAGGCCGCGGTGAAGGTCACCAACCTGGGCGCCCCCGTCGCCGGCTGGAAGCTCGGATTCGCCATGCCGGACACGGGGCAGCGGGTCGCGCAGGGCTGGAACGCCACCTGGTCGCAGACCGGCTCCGCCGTCACCGCCACAGCCCCGGACTGGAACGCCGCGCTGGCCACCGGCGCGGCGGCCGACCTCGGCTTCACGGGCTCTTTCGCCGGCGCCAACCCGGCCCCCTCGGCGTTCACGCTCAACGGCGTCACCTGCACGGGCTCCACCGGAGAGCCCCCGGTCGTGGACGACGGCACCCCCGTGGGGGTCAACGGACAGCTTCACGTCTGCGGAGTGAACCTGTGCAACCAGTACGACCGCCCCGTACAGCTGCGGGGCATGAGTACGCACGGCATCCAGTGGTTCAGCCAGTGCTACAACGCCGCCTCGATGGACGCGTTGGCCCATGACTGGAAGGCGGACCTCCTGCGTATCGCCATGTACGTGCAGGAGGACGGCTACGAGACCGACCCGGCGGGCTTCACGGACCGCGTGAACGGCCTCGTCGACATGGCCGAGGCCCGGGACATGTACGCCCTGATCGACTTTCACACCCTGACGCCGGGCGATCCGAACTACAACCTCGACCGGGCCAAGACGTTCTTCGCGTCCGTCGCCGCCCGCAACGCCGACAAGGCGAACGTGATCTACGAGATCGCCAACGAGCCCAACGGCGTGAGCTGGGCGGCCATCAAGAGCTACGCCGAACAGGTCATCCCGGTCATCCGGGCCGCCGACCCGGACGCCGTGATCGTGGTCGGTACCCGTGGCTGGTCCTCGCTGGGAGTCTCCGACGGCTCCGGCGAGAGCGAGGTCATCAACAACCCGGTCAACGCCACCAACATCATGTACGCGTTCCACTTCTACGCCGCGAGCCACAAGGACAACTACCGCGCGGCAGTGAGCCGGGCCGCCGCGCGACTGCCACTGTTCGTGACCGAGTTCGGCACGGTCAGCGCCACCGGCGGCGGAGCGATGGACCGGGCGAGCACCGCGGCCTGGCTGGACCTGCTCGATCAGCTGAAGATCAGCTACGCGAACTGGACCTACTCCGACGCTCAGGAGAGCAGTGCCGCGCTACGGCCGGGTACGTGCGACGGCACCGACTACAGCACCAGCGGCGTACTGACCGAGTCCGGAGCACTGCTCAAGGACCGGATCAGCACTCCGGACCACTTCCCCACCGGCTGACCCCTCCGGCGGGTGGCGGTGACCAGGCCGCGAGCCCCTCTCGCCGCTCGTCCGTGAGCGGTGACACGCAACGACGAAGGGCCGGACCCGGTGAGACTGGGTCCGGCCCTTCGTACGTGGCACTTCGCCTGGCCAGCGGGTTGATCACGCTGTCCGGAATGAAGTGCCCCCGGCAGGATTCGAACCTGCGCACCCGGCTCCGGAGGCCGATGCTCTATCCCCTGAGCTACGGGGGCGTATCGCGGTGTTGCTCTGCGACGGGTGAAACACTACCAGCTTCCGCCCGGTGCCCGTGAACAGGTATTTCCGAGCCGTCGCGGAGGTGTCGCGGAGGTCCCGCGAGCCCCGCCGGCCCCGTCGCACACACATCCGGCCAACCTGCGCCGCCATCCGTCCGGGGACGGAAGTGGGCAAAACCCGGACGCAGCCACTCCGGCCCGCCTACTCTCGAAGGGTGTCAGGGGCGTCCGGCCGCGTGCTTGTTGTCGACGACAACAAGGTCATCCGGCAGTTGATCAGGGTCAATCTCGAGCTTGAGGGCTTCGAGGTCGTGACCGCGGCCGATGGTGTCGAGTGTCTGGATCTGGTGCATCGGGTCAGTCCCGATGTGATCACGCTCGATGTCGTCATGCCCCGGCTGGACGGTCTGCAGACGGCCACCAGACTGCGCTCCGATCCACGGACGCGGAATCTGCCCGTCGCGATCATCAGCGCCTGCACGCCGTACGAGGTGGACAACGGTGTCGCCGCGGGCGTCGACGCGTTCCTCGCGAAGCCCTTCGAGCCGAGCGAGCTGGTGCGGGTGGTGCGGGAGTTGATGGAGCGCGGCCGGCCGTCGGCGCTCGACAGCAGGCAGGGCGCGGGGCGGGCGGAGCGCGCCGCAGGCTGACCGGATGGCGAAACCGGTTCGCGAAAGGCCCCCCTCCCTCCCATACGCTTGTCCCGTGACCCCCGCCGACCTCTCCTCGACCGTGCTGCACGCCGTGCGCCGCGCGGTCGACGAGGACGCCTTGCACGCGCCCGTGCCCGCGCGCGTGCGAGTGGAGAGGACGCGGCCGGGCGGCCGGGGCGACTACGCCAGCGCCGTCGCCCTCCAGCTGGCCGGGCCCGCCGCACTGCCCGCGCGCGAGGTGGCCGAGATCCTTCGGGAACGGATGGCCGGCACACCGGGGATCGGGCGGGTCGAGATCACCGGACCCGGCTTCCTGAACTTCACGCTCGACGCCCCCGCCGACGCCGCACTCGTGCGCCAGGTGCTGGACCAGGGGCTGCGCTACGGACACGGTGACGCGCTCGCCGGGACGCCGCTGCAATTCAGCCACGCCCACGAGGTCCGGGCCGCCGTCACCGCGGACGCGGTGCGCAGGCTCGTACGGTCGCAGGGCGCGCCCGTGCGCATCAGCTGCGACGAGGCCTCCGACCCGGACTGGGCGCGCCTCGGCATCGCCGTCGACGCCCACGGCCGGCCCCCCGTACCGCTGACGGAGATCCGGCCGGTCCCGGCCGGCGCCACCGCCGGCGAGCTGCTGGAGCGGCTCGGGCCCGACGCCACCCGCTGGGGGCTGCTCCGGCCGGCCGGTCACGACCGCGCCCGGCTCGGCGGCGAGCTCCTCGTCCAGGGCGAGGGCAACCCCCTCTTCCTGGTCCGCTACGCCCACTCCCGCGCCCAGGCGCTCACCCTCGGCGCCCAGCGGCTCGGGTTCACCAGCGACCCCGGTCAGGACGACCAGGCCTCCGACGCCGGCCGAGCCGCGTTCGACGAGCCCGAGGCGCTCGCCCTCCTCGCCGTCGTCACCGACCACCCCGCCGTTCTCGCCGCCGCGGCGCGCCACCGCGCACCCGACCGGCTCGCCCGGCACCTCGAAACGGTCGCGCACGCGTTCCTCGACCTCCACGACGCCGCGTCACCGCTCCCCGCCGGGGACGAGAAACCCTCGGCCGCCCACCGCACCCGGCTCGCCCTTGCCGAAGCCGCCGGGACGGTGCTCGCAGGCGGCCTGTCCCTGCTCGGCATCAGCGCGCCCCCGTACCTCTGAGAGACCCGAGAGAGCAACACGATGAGCCGATCCGCACACCCCGCCGGTCCCCGTCACGCCGACGTCATGACCGAGGGCCACTACTCCGCCCCGGCCGAGGACCTCAACGTCCTCGACGACAAGGTCTGGTCCCGCACCGTCACCCGTGACGAGAACGGCGCGCTGACCGTCGGCGGGATCGAAGTCGCCCGGCTGGCCGAGGAGTTCGGCACCCCGGCGTACTTCCTCGACGAGGCGGACTTCCGGGCCCGCTGCCGCGCCTGGTCCGACGCCTTCGGCCCCGGCGCCGACGTCTTCTACGCCGGCAAGGCCTTCCTCTCCCGCGCTGTCGTGCGCTGGCTGAAGGAGGAGGGGCTCAACCTCGACGTCTGCTCCGGCGGCGAGCTGACCACCGCGCTCGACGCCGGGATGCCCGCCGAGCGCATCGCCTTCCACGGCAACAACAAGACGGTCGACGAGATCGAGCGGGCCGTCACGGCGGGCGTCGGGCGGATCGTCCTCGACTCCTTCCAGGAGATCGTCCGCGTCTCCCACATCGCGCAGCGGCTCGGCCGTCGCCAGCCCGTGCAGATCCGGGTGACCGTCGGCGTCGAGGCCCACACCCACGAGTTCATCGCCACCGCGCACGAGGACCAGAAGTTCGGCATCGCGCTGGCCGGGGGACAGGCCGCCGAGGCCGTGCGCCGGGCGCTCACCCTCGACGGGCTGGAACTGATCGGCATCCACTCGCACATCGGCTCGCAGATCTTCGACATGGCCGGCTTCGAGGTCTCCGCCCGGCGCGTGGTGCAGCTGCTCGCCGAGGTGCGCGACGAGCACGGCGTCGAACTGCCCGAGATCGACCTCGGCGGCGGCCTCGGCATCGCGTACACCTCCGAGGACGACCCGCGCGAGCCGCACGAGATCGCCAAGGCGCTCGGTGACATCGTGACCCGCGAGTGCGAGGCCGCCGGGCTCGCCACCCCCCGGATCTCCGTCGAGCCGGGCCGCGCCATCGTCGGGCCGACCGCCTTCACGCTGTACGAGGTCGGCACGATCAAGCCCCTGGAGGGGCTGCGGACGTACGTCAGCGTGGACGGCGGCATGTCGGACAACATCCGCACCGCGCTGTACGACGCCGAGTACAGCGTCGCGCTCGTCTCGCGCACCTCGGACGCCGAGCCGATGCTCGTCCGGGTCGTCGGGAAGCACTGCGAGAGCGGCGACATCGTGGTCAAGGACGCCTTCCTGCCGTCCGACCTGGCCCCCGGCGACCTGATCGCGGTGCCCGCCACCGGCGCGTACTGCCGTTCCATGGCGAGCAACTACAACCACGCCCTGCGCCCGCCGGTCGTCGCCGTGCGCGACGGACAGGCGCGGGTCATCGTCCGCCGCGAGACGGAGGAAGATCTTCTGCGTCTGGATGTCGGCTGATGCCGTATTTCCCGGGGCACCCCGGTCCCACGTAAACATCTCAGGATCCGGACGGGTGGCGGGAACGCCCGTCCGGTGAGTGAGACTGGTCCATACATCAGATGTAAAGGAAACGAGGTCGGATGATGCGTACGCGTCCGCTGAAGGTGGCGCTGCTGGGCTGTGGAGTGGTCGGCTCAGAGGTGGCGCGCATCATGACGACGCACGCCGACGACCTCGCCGCGCGCATCGGCGCGCCGGTGGAGCTCGCCGGTGTCGCCGTGCGCCGGCCCTCCAAGGTGCGCGAGGGCATCGACCCCGCACTGATCACCACCGACGCGACGGCCCTGGTCAAACGGGGCGACATCGACGTCGTCATCGAGGTCATCGGTGGCATCGAGCCCGCCCGCACGCTCATCACCACCGCCTTCGAGCACGGCGCGAGCGTCGTCTCGGCCAACAAGGCGCTGCTCGCCGAGGACGGCGCCGCCCTGCACGCCGCCGCCGGGCAGCACGGCCGGGACCTCTACTACGAGGCCGCCGTCGCAGGCGCCATCCCGCTGGTGCGGCCGCTGCGCGAGTCCCTCGCCGGCGACAAGGTCAACCGGGTCCTCGGCATCGTCAACGGCACCACGAACTTCATCCTCGACAAGATGGACACCAGCGGCGCCGGGTACTCCGAGGCGCTCGACGAGGCCACCGCGCTCGGATACGCCGAGGCCGACCCGACGGCCGACGTCGAGGGCTTCGACGCCGCCGCGAAGGCCGCGATCCTCGCCGGAATCGCCTTCCACACCCGGGTGAAGATCGGTGACGTGCACCGCGAGGGCATCACCGAGGTCACCGCCGCCGACATCGCCTCCGCCCGCCGCATGGGCTGCACCGTCAAGCTCCTCGCGATCTGCGAGCGCGCCGCCGACGGGCAGTCGGTCACGGCCCGCGTGCACCCCGCGATGATCCCCCTCAGCCACCCGCTGGCCTCCGTCCGCGAGGCGTACAACGCGGTGTTCGTCGAGGCCGAGGCCGCCGGGCAGCTGATGTTCTACGGCCCCGGCGCCGGTGGCGCGCCGACCGCCTCCGCGGTCCTCGGCGACCTCGTCGCGGTCTGCCGCAACAAGCTCAACGAGGCCCCCGGCCCCGGTGAGTCCGCGTACACGCGTCTGCCGGTCAGCGCCATGGGCGAGGTCGTCACGCGGTACCACATCAGTCTCGACGTGGCCGACAAGCCTGGCGTGCTCGCCCAGGTCGCGACGGTCTTCGCCGAACAGGGCGTATCCATCGATACGGTCCGCCAGAAAGGCCGAAATCCAGGCAGCGGCGACGAAGTCGGTATCGAGCAGGGTGGCGGCGGGCGACGGGTGGGCAAGAGCGGCGAGGCTTCGCTCGTCGTCGTCACCCACCGCGCGCCCGACGCCGCCCTCTCCGGGACCGTCGAGGCGCTGCGCAACCTCGACACCGTGCGCGGTGTCGCCAGCATCATGCGTGTTGAAGGGGAGTAAGGACCCATGACCACCAAGGGCACCCACCAGTGGCGCGGCATCATCGAGGAGTACCGGGACCGTCTCCCGGTCACGAGCACGACGCCGGTCGTCACGCTCCGTGAGGGCGGTACGCCGCTCGTACCCGCTCAGGTCCTCTCCGAGCGCACGGGCTGCGAGGTGCACCTCAAGGTCGAGGGCGCCAACCCCACCGGTTCCTTCAAGGACCGGGGTATGACGATGGCCATCACCCGGGCCAAGGAGGAGGGCGCGCAGGCCGTCATCTGCGCCTCCACCGGCAACACCTCCGCCTCCGCCGCCGCGTACGCGGTCCGCGCGGGCATGGTCTGCGCCGTCCTCGTACCGCAGGGCAAGATCGCGCTCGGCAAGATGGGCCAGGCGCTCGTGCACGGCGCCAAGATCCTCCAGGTCGACGGCAACTTCGACGACTGCCTCACGCTGGCCCGCTCGCTCTCGGACAACTACCCGGTGGCGCTGGTCAATTCGGTCAACCCGGTCCGTATCGAGGGCCAGAAGACCGCCGCGTTCGAGATCGTCGACGCGCTCGGCGACGCCCCGGACATCCACGTCCTGCCGGTCGGCAACGCGGGCAACATCACCGCGTACTGGAAGGGCTACACCGAGTACGCCGGGGACGGCCTGTCCACGCACAAGCCGCGGATGTGGGGCTTCCAGGCCTCCGGCTCCGCGCCCATCGTGCGCGGCGAGATCGTCAAGGACCCGTCGACCATCGCCACCGCCATCCGGATCGGCAACCCGGCCTCCTGGCAGTTCGCGCTCAACGCGCGGGACGAGTCGGGCGGCTTCATCGATGAGGTGACGGACCGGCAGATCCTGTCCGCCTACCGGCTGTTGGCCTCCCAGGAGGGCGTCTTCGTGGAGCCCGCGTCGGCCGCGTCGGTCGCCGGTCTGCTCAAGGCCGCCGAAGAGGGCAAGGTCGACCGGGGCCAGCGGATCGTCTGCACGGTCACCGGCAACGGCCTGAAGGACCCGGACTGGGCCGTCGCCGGCGCCCCCCAGCCCGTCACGGTCCCGGTCGACGCGGCCGCCGCCGCGGAGAAGCTGGGCCTCGCGTAGTACGCACCGCGCGCTCGCGTCCCGGGGGCCCGGCCCCCGGGACGCGACCGTGACGACGGATCGTCAGAAAGACAGCTCAACCGCCCTTCCCGGGACGGAGAGCGCACCGGAGGGGTGCGACACGCATCGTGCGCCTCCTGTGCGCCCTATGTCGCCACAGAACCTTCCTTCGATAAGCTGTACCCAATCAGCCCCGCCGTATATGCCGGGGTGTACGGGCCGCTGCGGTTCCCCCATGAAGAATCCCCGGAATCCCATAATCCGCAGCTCCTCGAATTCCCCGCCGCCTCACAAGGAGAGTCGTCAGAGCGATGGCCGGTCCCGCCTTCCGAGCCGCCGCCGTACGGGTGCGCGTCCCCGCCACCAGCGCCAATCTGGGTCCGGGCTTCGACGCCCTCGGCCTGTCGCTGGGGCTCTATGACGACGTCGTCGTCCGCGTCGCCGACGCCGGGCTGCACATCGACATCGCCGGTGAGGGCGCGGACACGCTGCCCCGCGACGAGAACCACCTGCTCGTACGGTCCCTGCGCACCGCCTTCGACCTGCTCGGCGGACAGCCCCGCGGCCTGGAGATCGTCTGCGCCAACCGCATCCCGCACGGCCGGGGCCTCGGCTCCTCCTCCGCCGCCATCTGCGCCGGCATCGTCGCCGCCCGCGCCGTCACGACCGGCGGTGACGCCCGGCTCGACGACGCCGCCCTGCTGGAGCTCGCCACCGAGATCGAGGGGCACCCGGACAATGTCGCGGCCTGTCTTCTCGGCGGGTTCACGCTCGCCTGGATGGACGGCGGATCTGCCCGTGCCATTAGAATGGACCCTGCGGATTCCATCGTTCCGGTGGTTTTCGTCCCCGGCAACCCGGTGCTCACCGAGACCGCCCGCGGACTTCTGCCGCGCACCGTCCCGCATGTCGACGCCGCCTTCAACGCGGGCCGTGCGGCCCTGCTCGTCGAGGCCCTGACCAGGCGCCCCGAGCTGCTGCTCACCGCGACCGAGGACCGGCTGCACCAGGAATACCGCTCCCCGGCGATGCCGCAGAGCGTGGAACTCGTCAACCGACTGCGTGCGGACGGCGTCCCCGCGGTCATCTCCGGTGCCGGGCCGACCGTGCTGGCACTGGCCGAGGACGGTGCGGCCGACAAGGTCGCACGGCTGGCGGGCGAGGGATGGGCGGCCAACCGGCTGACTCTCGACGCCCCGGGTGCGAGTGTGCTGCCGCTCGCCCCGTAGCCGAGAAGTGATTGCCGGTGCGTGAGAGGGGGAATGTTTGTTGGAGCCGGTAGTGTTAACCTCAAGTCTGCAATCGACGTCTATGTGGCGCGTTGCTTCGTGTCCCTTTCCGGGACCACCATTTCTTCCGGGAGCCTCCCCAACTGCCTGAGCAGCCTGCCTGAGCAGTTTCGAGCACGCTCCGGAACCGGCACGACACCCTCTCGCTCGTCCAGGAGTGGGCCGAGCAGGGGGATGCTCGCGCCGGGCCCATGCACACGTTCATCTCTCCGCCGTACCTACCCGGCGGACCACCGCCCCGGCACGGTCCGCACAACCAAAGACCGCAGTCGGACAGCACAACCGGTCGCCGAGCCAGAAGGCCGACGTCCGCTCCAGGGAAGGACCCTTCGTGAGCGACACCACCGATCTGATGGGCGTGACTGCCGACAAGAGCGTCGACAGCGCCGCGCCTGCCGAAGGTGCTGCCACTGGCACCACCGCACGGCGCCGCCGCTCCGGCACCGGCCTTGACGGCATGGTCCTGGCCGAGCTGCAGCAGGTCGCGTCCGGCCTCGGTATCAAGGGCACTGCGCGGATGCGCAAGAGCCAGCTGATCGAGGTCATCAAGGAGACCCAGGCCGGCTCCTCCTCCGCGCCCAAGGCCAAGGCCGCAGCGGCCCCCGCCGACGAGGCCGGGACCAAGCCGAAGCGCCGGGCCACCTCCAAGGCGCGCACCGGCGCCGAGGACGAGGCGCCGGCCGCCGCGGCCGCAGACAAGGCCGCAGCCCAGCAGCAGATCGACATCCCCGGTCAGCCGGCCAGCGACGAGCAGCCCGCGGGTGAGCGCCGCCGGCGCCGCGCGACCGCTTCCGCGGGCAGCCCGGAGACCAAGGCGGAGCCCAAGGCGCAGGCCAAGGACCGTACGCAGGACGAGCCGAAGCGCGAGACGCCGGCCGAGGACCGCTCCGACTCCAAGGCCGAGGCCGCGGCGGACAACGCCGAGGGCCGCCGGGGCGAGCGTGGTGAGCGCGGTCAGCGCGGCGAGCGTGGTGACCGAGGTGACCGTCGCGAGCGCCAGCGCGACCGCCGGGGCAAGGGCGGCGACGAGCAGGGCGGTGGCCAGGGCGGCCAGCGTCAGCGCCAGGGCCAGGGGCAGGGGCAGAACCAGGGCCAGGGCCAGAACCAGGGCCAGCAGGGTGGCGGCGGACCGCAGGACGACTTCGACGACGAGGGCGGCCGTCGTGGCCGGCGCGGCCGTTACCGCGACCGCCGCGGCCGTCGTGGCCGTGACGACTTCGCCAGTGACGCACCGCCGGTCACCGACGACGACGTCCTGATCCCCGTCGCGGGCATCCTGGACATCCTCGACAACTACGCGTTCATCCGGACCTCCGGCTACCTGCCGGGCCCGAACGACGTGTACGTGTCGCTCGCCCAGGTCCGCAAGAACGGCCTGCGCAAGGGTGACCACGTCACCGGTGCGGTGCGCCAGCCCAAGGACGGCGAGCGCCGCGAGAAGTTCAACGCGCTGGTCCGCCTCGACACGGTCAACGGCATGGCGCCCGAAACCGGCCGGGGCCGCCCGGAGTTCCAGAAGCTGACGCCGCTGTACCCGCAGGACCGGCTCCGTCTGGAGACCGACTCCAACGTCCTGACGACGCGCATCGTCGACCTGGTCGCCCCCATCGGCAAGGGCCAGCGAGGCCTGATCGTGGCCCCGCCGAAGACCGGTAAGACCATGATCCTCCAGGCGATCGCCAACGCGATCACGGTCAACAGCCCCGAGTGCCACCTGATGGTCGTCCTGGTCGACGAGCGTCCGGAAGAGGTCACCGACATGCAGCGGTCGGTGAAGGGCGAGGTCATCTCCTCGACCTTCGACCGTCCCGCCGAGGACCACACCACCGTCGCCGAGCTGGCCATCGAGCGCGCCAAGCGTCTCGTCGAGCTGGGTCACGACGTGGTCGTCCTGCTGGACTCGATCACCCGTCTGGGACGCGCGTACAACCTCGCCGCCCCGGCCTCCGGCCGCATCCTGTCCGGTGGTGTCGACTCGACCGCGCTGTACCCGCCGAAGCGCTTCTTCGGTGCGGCGCGCAACATCGAGGACGGCGGCTCGCTGACCATCCTGGCCACCGCGCTCGTCGAGACCGGCTCGCGCATGGACGAGGTGATCTTCGAGGAGTTCAAGGGCACCGGCAACATGGAGCTCAAGCTCGACCGCAAGCTCTCCGACAAGCGCATCTTCCCGGCGGTGGACGTCGACGCGTCCAGCACCCGTAAGGAAGAAATCCTGCTCGGCAGCGACGAGTTGGCGATTACCTGGAAGCTCCGCCGGGTGCTCCACGCGCTCGACCAGCAGCAGGCGATCGAGCTCCTCCTGGACCGGATGAAGAAGACCCAGTCCAACGCGGAGTTCCTGCTCCAGATCCAGAAGACGACGCCGGCCCCGGGCAACAACGACTAGTCGTAGCCGCCCGGCAGCCGTACACAGGGCCGCCCCCGCCACTTCGGTGCCGGGGGCGGCCCTGTGCCGTACGCCGTGACCGCTCCGAGACCTTCGCCACACGGCCGGTGGCTCCCGCACGCTCCCCGCATTGCCTGTACCGGGCAAGAAACCGCAGGTGAACGCCGGATCACAGGTTGCTTCCGGCCTCCGTAGGGCCGTCCTGCGCACGCCCGGCGGCCCCGGCGCCCTGTGCAACCCTTCTTGTCGCCGTGGCGTCCTATCCAAGGACGACGAAGCGGCGCAAGGACCCGCACACCGCAGCAGGGGGTAGCCGGGAGCAGCCGAGGGATCGAGGAGACGGATGACGGAGCAGAGCGGGAGCAACAGCCGAATACGGGCCACCGGCAAACGCCGGAGGAAGCCGTCCCGCCGTCGCAGGACGACCGTCATAGCCGCGTGGAGTCTGGCCGGCCTGGTCGTCGTGGGCGGTGGAGGACTCGGCTACGCCTACTTCCAGCTCGACGGCAATCTGAAGGCCGTCGACATCAACAACGCGCTCGGCAAGAACCGCCCGCAGAACGTCGACAACGGCTCCGAGGACATCCTCGTCCTGGGCTCCGACTCCCGCTCCGGCGCGAACAAGCAGTACGGCGCCGACCAGGGGGGCGCCCGCTCGGACACCGCGATGGTCCTGCACGTCAACAAGGGCCACAAGAGCGCCAGCGTCGTCTCCATCCCCCGCGACACCCTCGTGACCCGGCCCGAGTGCAAGAGCGACGAGAGCGGCGCGGACGTCGCGGGCGAGCAGCGCGCGATGTTCAACACGGCGTACGAGGTCGGCGGACCGGCCTGCGCGGTCAAGACCGTCGAGTCGATGTCCGGGATCCGGATGGACCACTACCTCGAGGTCGACTTCACCGGCTTCAAGAAGCTGATCGACAAGCTCGGCGGGGTCGAGATCACCACCAAGAAGGCGATCAACGACCCCAAGAGCCATCTGGACCTCCAGCCGGGCCCCCACACCCTGAACGGCGAGGAGTCGCTCGGCCTGGTCCGTACCCGCCACAGCGTCGGCGACGGCAGCGACCTCGGCCGCATCCAGCTCCAGCAGGCCTTCATCAAGGCGCTGATGGTGCAGGCGAAGAGCGTCGGCGTCCTCAACGGCACCAAGCTGTACGGTCTCGCCGACACGGCGACCAAGGCCATCACGACCGACTCCGACCTGGGCTCGGTCACCAAGCTCACGGGCTTCGCCAACGGGCTCAAGGGGCTCGGCGCGAGCGACGTCCACATGGTGACGATGCCGGTCGAGTACGACCCGGCCGACCCGAACCGCGTCATACCGCAGGAGAAGGCCGGAAAGCAGGTGTGGACGGCGCTCCGGCACGACCTGCCGATCCCCGCGTCCGCCACCGAGAAGTCGGCGGGCGACAAGGGCGACGCGGGCGACATCGTGGGATGACCCGGAGCACCTGGGAATAGTTCCGGGCAGACCCCGGTTTTGGGAGATACGGCCGGTCCTGGCAGACTGGTACGTCGGCCCCGGTTCACGGACACGCAATCCGCGCGTACGACCCGGCGCCCTCCCGAAACTAGGAGACACCCTTGAAGAGCGAGATCCACCCCCAGTACTTCGAGACCCAGGTCAGCTGCACCTGTGGCGCCTCGTTCACCACCCGCTCGACCCTGGACAGCGGCGCCATCCGTGCCGACGTCTGCTCCGAGTGCCACCCGTTCTACACGGGCAAGCAGAAGATCCTCGACACCGGTGGCCGTGTGGCCCGGTTCGAGGCCCGCTTCGGCAAGGCTGCCGGCTCCGCCAGCAAGTAGCGAGCCAACTGCGCCGGTTCCCGGCGCCCTCTTCCCGGGGGCGTCGGGGCCGGCGTTTTTTCCGGCCGGGACACGGCACCCCCACGTCCCGCCAGGCAGGCACGTCCAGCGAAGAAAAGCGAAGAAACCAGGAGCCCGAAGATGTTCGAGGCGGTCGAGGAACTGATCGGCGAACAGTCCGATCTCGAGAAGAAGCTCGCGGACCCGGCGGTCCACGCCGACCAGGCCAACGCGCGCAAGCTCAACAAGCGCTACGCCGAGCTGACCCCGATCGTCGCCACGTACCGCTCCTGGAAGCAGACCGGCGAGGACATCGAGACGGCCCGCGAGTTCGCCGCCGACGACCCCGACTTCGCCGCCGAGGTCAAGGACCTGGAGAAGGAGCGCGAGGAGCTCACCGAGAAGCTCCGCCTCCTGCTCGTACCCCGTGACCCCAGTGACGACAAGGACGTGCTCCTGGAGATCAAGGCGGGCGCGGGCGGCGACGAGTCCGCCCTGTTCGCCGGTGACCTCCTGCGCATGTACCTGCGCTACGCCGAGCGGGTCGGCTGGAAGACCGAGATCATCGACTCCACCGAGTCCGAGCTCGGCGGCTACAAGGACGTCCAGGTCGCCGTCAAGACCAAGGGCGGCAACGGAGCCACCGAACCCGGCCAGGGCGTCTGGGCCCGGATGAAGTACGAGGGCGGCGTGCACCGTGTGCAGCGCGTGCCCTCCACCGAGTCCCAGGGCCGCATCCACACCTCCGCTGCCGGTGTGCTGGTCACGCCCGAGGCGGAGGAGGTCGACGTCGAGATCCACGCCAACGACCTGCGGATCGACGTCTACCGCTCCTCGGGCCCCGGCGGCCAGTCCGTCAACACCACGGACTCCGCCGTCCGCATCACGCACCTGCCCACCGGTGTCGTCGCCTCCTGCCAGAACGAGAAGAGCCAGCTCCAGAACAAGGAGCAGGCCATGCGCATCCTGCGCTCGCGGCTCCTGGCCGCCGCCCAGGAGGCCGCCGAGCAGGAAGCCTCGGACGTACGGCGCAGCCAGGTCCGTACGGTCGACCGTTCCGAGAAGATCCGTACCTACAACTTCCCGGAAAACCGCATCTCGGACCACCGCGTCGGCTTCAAGGCGTACAACTTGGACCAGGTGCTCGACGGTGAGCTGAGCGCCGTGATCCAGGCATGTGTCGACGCCGACTCCGCCGCCAAGCTCGCCGCCGCGTAAGCTCCACCAGCCCGCACCGCTCGTGAACCTGTACGGAGAACCGCGATGAACCTGCTGCTCGCCGAGGTGGCCCAGGCCA
The DNA here is from genome assembly GCF_043200175.1 of Streptomyces sp. NPDC048462. NCBI lineage: Bacteria > Bacillati > Actinomycetota > Actinomycetes > Kitasatosporales > Streptomycetaceae > Streptomyces > Streptomyces sp. NPDC048462. The sequence goes on along the minus strand of NZ_JBICXG010000008.1, from coordinate 264,486 downwards.
CCCAGCGGCTGGCCGACGCCGGTGTGCCTTCGCCGAGATTCGACGCGGAGGAACTCGCCGCGTACGTGCACGGCGTCAAGCGGGGCGAGCTGCACAACGTGCCGGACGCCGACTTCGACGCCCGCTACTGGGAGACCATCGCCCGGCGCGAGGCCCGCGAACCGCTCCAGCACATCACTGGACGCGCCTTCTTCCGCTACCTGGAGCTCCAGGTGGGGCCGGGTGTCTTCGTGCCTCGGCCGGAGACCGAATCGGTCGTCGGCTGGGCGATAGACGCCGTCCGCGCGATGGACGTGGTCGAGCCGCTGATCGTCGACCTGTGCACGGGATCGGGTGCCATCGCCCTCGCCATGGCCCAGGAGGTGCCGCGCTCGCGCGTGCACGCCGTGGAGCTGTCCGAGGACGCCCTCAAGTGGACCAGGAAGAACGCCGAGGACTCCAGGGTCACCGTGCACCGCGGAGACGCCCTGACGGCCCTTCCCGAGCTCGACGGACAGGTCGACCTGGTCATCTCCAACCCGCCGTACATCCCGCTCACCGAGTGGGAGTACGTGGCCCCCGAGGCCCGCGACCACGACCCGCAGATGGCGCTGTTCTCCGGCGAGGACGGCCTCGACACCATCCGGGGCATCGAGCGCACCGCCCACCGGCTGCTGCGCCCCGGCGGCCTCGTCGTCATCGAGCACGCCGACACCCAGGGCGGCCAGGTGCCGTGGATCTTCACCGAGGAGCGGGGCTGGGCCGATGCGGCCGATCACCCCGACCTGAACAACCGCCCCCGTTTCGCCACGGCCCGCAAGGCCATGCCGTGACCGGCGCGCACCACCCGCACGACCCGTACCAGCCCTACCCGTACATGCTTGAGGAGGCCGGCTGATGGCACGGCGATACGACTGCAACGACGCGACCGACCGTACGACGGGTCTGCGTGAGGCCGCGTCCGCCGTCCGCCGCGGCGAACTGGTCGTGCTGCCCACCGATACGGTGTACGGGATCGGTGCGGACGCCTTCGGTGCCGAGGCCGTCGCGGACCTGCTGGACGCCAAGGGCCGCGGCCGCAACATGCCCACGCCCGTCCTGATCGGTTCCCCGAACACCCTGCACGGCCTGGTCACCGACTTCTCGGAGCAGGCCTGGGAGCTCGTCGACGCGTTCTGGCCCGGCGCCCTCACGCTCGTCGCCAAGCACCAGCCCTCCCTCCAGTGGGACCTCGGGGACACCCGGGGCACCGTCGCCATCCGGATGCCGCTGCACCCGGTCGCCATCGAGCTGCTCACCGAGACCGGCCCGATGGCCGTCTCCAGCGCCAACCTCACCGGACACCCCTCGCCCGAGGACTGCGACGCCGCCCAGGAGATGCTGGGCGACTCCGTCTCCGTCTACCTCGACGGCGGTCCGACGCCGGGCATCGTCCCGTCCTCGATCGTCGATGTCACCGGCAAGGTGCCGGTCCTGCTGCGCGCCGGCGCGCTCTCCGCGGAGGAGCTGCGCAAGGTGGTACCCGACCTCGAGGTGGCCAATTGACCGCCCCTGAGGGGCGTGGCATAGCGGGGCAGACCGACACTTTCCGCATCCTCCACGTCAGCACCGGCAACGTCTGCCGCTCACCGATCACCGAGCGGCTGACCCGCCATGCCCTCGTGGACCGCCTGGGCGACCCGCTCCAGGGCGGCCTGATCGTGGAGAGTGCCGGCACCTGGGGGCACGAAGGTGCCCCGATGGAGGCCAACGCCGAGGTGGTCCTCGCGGACTTCGGCGCCGACGCCACCGGCTTCGTCGGCCGTGAGCTGCTGGACGAGCACGTGATCCGTGCCGACCTGGTGCTCACCGCGACCCGCGACCACCGGGCCCAGGTCATCTCGATGGGGCACTCGGCGGGCCTGCGGACCTTCACCCTCAAGGAGTTCACCCGGCTGGTCCGGGCGATAGACCACGCGACGCTGCCCGACGCCGAGGACGAGGGCGTCGTCGAGCGCGCCCGCGCGCTGGTGCGCGCCGCCGCCGCGCTGCGCGGCTGGCTGCTGGCCCCGACCGCCGAGGCCGATGAGGTGTACGACCCGTACGGTGCACCGATCACGTTCTTCCGGTCCATCGGCGACGAGATCAACCAGGCCCTGGAGCCGGTCGTCACGGCGCTGACCGGGGTATCGACTCCGCGCTGACCGGGTGTGACCCGGGCCCTGTGCCCCGAACGGGGACGGCTCGTGCAACCGGCACGGGCACACACGTGTCCTCAACCGTGAGGCCGACCCGGTGGAGCCCGACCGGTGCATGCGGAGTGGAGCGAGCCGCGGGGCCGGGTGCGCACCCGGCCCCGCTCCTGCGTCCACCCCGAATGTGCCGGTCGGGCTAAGGTGTGGGCTGAGATGGCCGGCGATAGTTGTGGGGCAGCCCGTGCGTGATTACCTGCTGACGCTCTGTGTCACGGCAGCGGTGACCTACCTGCTCACCGGCCCGGTGCGTAAGTTCGCCATCGCGGTCGGGGCGATGCCCGCGATCCGGGCGCGCGACGTCCACCGTGAACCGACACCGAGGCTCGGCGGTATCGCCATGTTCGGCGGGCTGTGTGCCGGGCTGATCGTCGCCGATCACCTGGCCAACCTCGACGGCGTCTTCGACCTCTCCAGCGAACCGCGCGCGCTGCTCTCCGGGGCGGCGCTGATCTGGCTGATCGGCGTCCTGGACGACAAGTTCGAGATCGACGCGCTGATCAAGCTGGGCGGCCAGATGATCGCGGCCGCGGTCATGGTCCTCCAGGGTCTGACGATCCTGTGGCTGCCGATCCCCGGCGTCGGCACCGTCGCCCTCACTCAGTGGCAGGGCACGCTGCTCACGGTGGCCCTGGTCGTCATCACGATCAACGCGGTGAACTTCGTCGACGGGCTCGACGGCCTGGCCGCCGGCATGGTCCTCATCGCGTCGGCCGCGTTCTTCCTCTACACGTACCGGCTCTGGTACGGACACATGATCGAGGCGGCCGCCCCGGCGACGCTCTTCACGGCGATCCTGATGGGCATGTGCCTCGGCTTCCTGCCGCACAACATGCACCCGGCCCGGATCTTCATGGGGGACTCCGGCTCGATGCTGATCGGCCTGGTGCTGGCCGCCGGCGCGATCTCGGTGACCGGGCAGGTCGACCCGGACACCATGAAGATCTTCGAGGGCAGTGAGCGGCAGGCGACCCACGCGATGCTGCCGGTCTTCATCCCGCTGCTGCTGCCGCTGACCATCATCGCGATCCCGGCGGCCGACCTGGTGCTGGCGATCGTGCGGCGCACCTGGAACGGTCAGTCGCCGTTCGCCGCCGACCGGGGGCACCTGCACCACCGGCTGCTGGAGATCGGCCACTCGCACAGCCGGTCGGTGCTGATCATGTACTTCTGGTCGGCCCTGATCGCGTTCGGCGCGGTCGGCTACTCCGTGCACTCGGCGTCGATGTGGATCGTCCTGGTGATCGTGGGCCTGAGCGCGCTGGGCCTGATCCTGCTCCTGATGCCCCGCTTCACCCCGCGTGCCCCGCTGTGGGCGCAGCGCATCGTGCCGCCGCGGTACCGGAGGCGGCGCCGCCGGGCCGAGGGGCCGCAGGAGCCCGCGGACGGGCCGGAGGGGCAACAGCGGCCGCTGGACGATCAGATGGGACAGGAGGGGGCCGAGCAGGCGCCCCGGGCTCCGATCGCCGCGGGAGTCTCCGGCGTCAACGGAGCGACCGCCATTGGCCCCCGTTCGCGATTTTCGGACCGGCGCAAGGCCGACTCCACTCATCGGTGATTCGGGCATCAACGGGCAATACCAGACAAGTGGTTGTGTTGTCGTGCTCACACGGGCTTGTTCACACTCAGGTGTGACAGCAACCACACTTTCTTGGTAAAGACCTCATCAAATAGTTTGTGATACCGTTCACGAACCCGGTGACAGAGCCGAAGGACCTGAGTAGCGCGGTCCCTTGGCCCCGAGGCATCGACTCGGACCGGGCCTACGCTCGTCCATTGACGACACACTGCCGACCCCCAGCAAGCGGAGCTGCCGCCATGCCGTCCAACGACGTCCGGACTCTCCTCCAGACCGCCGTACCCACCGCTGTCGCCGGCGCTGTTGCCGCCGCGATCAGCGCTGGCGTCGCCGGTGGCAAGGGAGCCCTGGGCGCGATCATTGCGACGGTCGTGGTCATCCTCTTCATGGGTATCGGGCTGGTGGTCCTGCAGCGGACCGCCAAGTCCCTGCCCCATCTGTTCCAGGCGATGGGGCTGATGCTGTATACGGCTCAGCTGCTCCTGTTGGTCATCTTTGTCGCTGTATTCAAGAACACCACGATGTTCAACCCGAAGGCCTTCGCGATCACACTGGTCGCGACGACTCTCGTGTGGATCGGCGCACAGGCGCGTGCGTACATGAAGGCCAAGATCCTTTACGTCGAACCCGAGTCCGACAAGGGTGAGAAGCCCAAGAACACTGGGTCCCGGTCGTGAAGGGTAGGGGCGGGATAAGGGCAAGTTCAGGACCCTGCTATCGTCCGGTTCCAACTGCGGCACCGCGGGCGCGGGCATGTGAGCTGACGCCTGCTCGATCGCGAGGCTCATTGCCTGACTGCCGCTCACACATCCGTAACACCAGTCCAGTGCCGAACCGCGGCTGCGCGCCGCGCCGACACAACGAGGTTGCCGTACCTATGCGCCACGCTGAAGGAGCCCGCGGTGAGTGCTGACCCGACACAGGTGCTCGCCTTCGAGACCGATTGCCACATCTTCGACGGTTGTGGTTTCCCGGCACCCGGCCTGCATTCATTCCTGTTCGAGCCCCTGTGGGGTGACGGCGACAGCAACTTGTACTTCAACAAGCCGATGCTGCTGGCCCTGCTCGGCTCGATCATCATCGTCGGTTTCTTCTGGGCCGCCTTCCGTAAGCCGAAGGTCGTCCCGGGCAAGCTGCAGATGGTCGCCGAGACGGGATACGACTTCATCCGTCGAGGCGTCGTTCACGAGACGATCGGCCGACGTGAGGGCGAGAAGTACGTCCCGCTGGTTGTTTCGCTGTTCTTCTTCATCTGGATGATGAACCTCTGGTCGATCATTCCCGTCGCCCAGTTCCCGGTGACTTCGATCATCGCGTACCCGGCTGTGCTGGCTGCGATCGTCTACATCACCTGGGTGTCGCTGACCTTCAAGCGGCACGGTTTCGTCGGTGCCTTCAAGAACTTCACCGGCTTCGACAAGTCGCTCGGCGGGGTGGCTTACCTCGCCGCCGTCATCGAGCTGTTCTCGAACCTGCTGGTCCGTCCGTTCACGCATGCTGTGCGACTCTTCGCCAACATGTTCGCGGGACACACCCTGCTGCTTCTGTTCACCATTGCCAGCTGGTACCTGCTGAACGGCATCGGGATCGCGTACGCCGGTGTCTCGTTCGTGATGGTCATCGTGATGACCGCTTTCGAGCTCTTCATCCAGGCCGTCCAGGCGTACGTGTTCGTCCTCCTGACCTGCACCTACATCCAGGGTGCGCTCGCCAAGCACCACTGAGCCCCCCTCGCTCACCCTGATTCGTCCGGTGGCCAACCCCCATCGGTTCTTGAAAGAGAAGGAAGAACTGGCATGTCCCAGACCCTTGCTGCCGTCACCGGTGACCTCGGCTCCGTCGGTTATGGCCTCGCCGCGATCGGCCCCGGCGTCGGCGTCGGCATCATCTTCGGTAACGGAACCCAGGCTCTTGCCCGTCAGCCCGAGGCTGCCGGCCTCATCCGCGCCAACCAGATCCTCGGCTTCGCCTTCTGTGAGGCGCTCGCCCTCATCGGTCTGGTCATGCCGTTCGTCTACTAGGACGAGCTGCTACTAGTCCATACCGACGAAAGGCACTGACGTGAACCCGTTGGTTCAGCTCGCCGCGGAGGAAGCGGAAAACCCGCTCATCCCGCCGATTCCCGAGCTCGTCATTGGCCTCATCGCCTTTGTCATCGTCTTCGGCTTCCTCGCCAAGAAGCTCCTCCCGAACATCAACAAGGTTCTGGAAGAGCGTCGCGAGGCCATCGAAGGCGGTATCGAAAAGGCCGATGCGGCCCAGACCGAGGCCCAGAGCGTGCTTGAGCAGTACAAGGCTCAGCTCGCCGAGGCCCGCCACGAAGCCGCTCGTATGCGCCAGGAGGCGCAGGAGCAGGGCGCCGTGATCCTGCAGGAGATGCGGGCGGAAGGCCAGCGGCAGCGCGAGGAGATCGTCGCTGCGGGCCACGCCCAGATCGAGGCCGACCGCAAGGCCGCGGCGTCCGCGCTGCGCCAGGACGTTGGCAAGCTTGCCACCGACCTGGCCGGCAAGCTCGTCGGGGAGTCCCTTGAGGACCACGCCCGGCAGAGCGGCACCGTCGACCGTTTCCTCGACGAGCTCGAGGCGAAGGCCGAGGCCGTCCGATGAACGGCGCGAGCCGCGAGGCACTGGCTGCCGCACGTGAGCGTCTCGACGCACTGACCGACAGCACGTCGGTCGACGCGTCGAAGCTCGCCGAGGACCTGGCCGGCGTCACGGCGCTGCTGCACCGCGAGGTGTCGCTGCGCCGGGTACTGACCGACCCGGCCCAGGCCGGCGAGGCCAGGGCCGAGCTGGCCGGGCGCCTGCTGGGCGGCCAGGTCGGCGGCGAAGCCGTCGACCTGATCTCCGGCATGGTCCGCTCGCGCTGGTCGCAGTCGCGTGACCTGGTCGACTCGGTCGAGGAACTGGCGAACACCGCAGACCTCGCCGCCGCCCAGCGGGGCGGAGACCTCGACGACGTCGAGGACGAGCTGTTCCGGTTCGGCCGGATCGTCGCCTCCGACCCCGCACTGCGCGCCGCGCTCACCAGCCGGACCGCGACCTCCGCCGCCAAGGGCGAGCTGCTGCGCAGCCTGCTCGGCGGAAAGACGCGGCCCGCGACCGAGCGCGTCATCGTGCGGCTTGTCACCCAGCCCCGGGGACGTAGCCTGGAAGAGGGGCTCGACTCCCTCTCCAAGCTCGCCGCGGAGCGCCGTGACCGCATGGTCGCGATCGTCACCTCGGCAGTGCCGCTGAGCGATCGGCAGAAGCAGCGCCTCGGCGCCGCCCTGGCGAAGATCTACGGCCGGTCGATGCACCTCAACCTCGACGTGGACCCCGAGGTCCTCGGCGGAGTCACGGTGCGGGTCGGTGACGAGGTCCTCAACGGCACCATCGCCGAGCGTCTCGACGAGGCGACCCGGCGGATGGCCGGCTGACCCAGCCCGGCGCAGTAACAGAGACAGAGCAAGACCAGCGGCCCGGTTGGGCCGTGCAGAAATTGCAGAAGATTCCTGGGGGTCGGCCCCCAGACCCCCTTAAGAAACTTCGGGCCCAACAAGGAGAGCAGGGAACCCAGATGGCGGAGCTCACGATCCGGCCGGAGGAGATCCGGGACGCGCTGGAGAACTTTGTCCAGTCGTACAAGCCGGACGCGGCCTCGCGCGAGGAGGTCGGTACGGTCAGCGTTGCCGGCGACGGCATCGCGAAGGTGGAGGGCCTGCCCTCCGCCATGGCGAACGAGCTGCTGAAGTTCGAGGACGGCACCCTCGGTCTCGCCCTCAACCTCGAGGAGCGCGAGATCGGTGCGATCGTCCTCGGCGAGTTCAGCGGAATCGAGGAGGGCCAGCCGGTGCAGCGCACCGGTGAGGTGCTCTCCGTCGGCGTCGGCGAGGGTTACCTCGGCCGCGTCGTCGACCCGCTCGGCAACCCGATCGACGGTCTCGGCGAGATCGCGACCGACGGCCGCCGCGCCCTCGAGCTGCAGGCCCCTGGCGTCATGGTCCGCAAGTCGGTGCACGAGCCGATGCAGACCGGCTACAAGGCCGTCGACGCCATGGTGCCGATCGGCCGAGGCCAGCGGCAGCTGATCATCGGCGACCGTCAGACGGGTAAGACCGCGCTGGCCGTCGACACGATCATCAACCAGCGTGACAACTGGCGTTCGGGCGACGTGAACAAGCAGGTGCGCTGCATCTACGTCGCCATCGGTCAGAAGGGCTCCACCATCGCCTCCGTGCGCGGTGCCCTCGAAGAGGCCGGCGCGCTGGAGTACACGACCATCGTCGCCGCCCCGGCGTCCGACCCGGCCGGCTTCAAGTACCTGGCGCCGTACACCGGTTCGGCCATCGGCCAGCACTGGATGTACGCGGGCAAGCACGTCCTCATCATCTTCGACGACCTTTCGAAGCAGGCCGACGCGTACCGCGCCGTATCGCTTCTGCTGCGCCGTCCGCCGGGCCGCGAGGCCTACCCGGGCGACGTCTTCTACCTCCACTCGCGTCTGCTGGAGCGCTGCGCCAAGCTCTCCGACGACATGGGTGCCGGTTCGATGACGGGCCTCCCGATCGTCGAGACCAAGGCGAACGACGTGTCGGCGTTCATTCCGACCAACGTCATCTCCATCACCGACGGCCAGTGCTTCCTGGAGTCCGACCTGTTCAACGCCGGCCAGCGTCCGGCTCTGAACGTCGGTATCTCGGTCTCGCGAGTCGGTGGCTCCGCCCAGCACAAGGCCATGAAGCAGGTCTCCGGCCGGCTTCGCGTGGACCTCGCCCAGTACCGCGAGCTGGAGGCGTTCGCCGCCTTCGGTTCCGACCTGGACGCGGCCTCGAAGGCCTCGCTGGAGCGCGGTAAGCGCATGGTCGAGCTGCTGAAGCAGCCGCAGTACGCACCGATCCCGGTCGAGGAGCAGGTCGTCTCGGTCTGGGCCGGCACCACGGGCCGGATGGACGACGTCCCGGTCGAGGACATCCGCCGCTTCGAGAGCGAGCTGCTGGAGTACCTGCGCCGCGAGCGCAAGGAGCTCCTGACCAGCATCGTCGAGGGCGGCAAGATGTCCGACGACACGCTGCAGTCGATCGCCGACGCGATCGCCGCCTTCAAGCAGCAGTTCGAGACCTCGGACGGCAAGCTTCTGGGCGAGGGCTGATCGATGGGCGCTCAGCTTCGCGTTTACAAGCGCCGCATCCGCTCCGTCACCGCCACGAAGAAGATCACCAAGGCGATGGAGATGATCGCCGCCTCGCGCATCGTCAAGGCGCAGCGCAAGGTGACGGCCTCGATGCCGTATGCCACCGAGCTGAACCGTGCGGTCACCGCGGTGGCGACCGGATCCACCACCAAGCACCCGCTGACCACCGAGGCCGAGACTCCGGCACGGGCCGCGATCCTGCTCGTCACGAGCGACCGCGGTCTGGCCGGCGGTTACTCCTCCAACGCCATCAAGGCCGCGGAGCAGCTGACCGAGCGGCTGCGCGGTGAGGGCAAGGAGGTCGACACGTATGTGATCGGCCGCAAGGGTGTCGCCTACTACAACTTCCGCGAGCGCAAGGTCGCGGAGTCGTGGACCGGCTTCACCGACAGCCCGACGTACGCGGATGCGAAGCGGGCGGCCGCCCCGATGATCGAGGCGGTCACCAAGGAGACCGCCGAGGGCGGTGTGGACGAGCTGCACATCGTCTTCACCGAGTTCGTCTCGATGATGACGCAGAACCCGGTGGACAACCGGATGCTGCCGCTCAGCCTCGACCTCACGAAGGACGCGGACGGCCAGGGCGAGATCCTGCCGCTGTTCGACTTCGAGCCGTCGGCGGAGGACGTCCTGGACGCCCTGCTCCCGCGGTACGTCGAGAGCCGGATCTACAACGCGCTGCTGCAGGCCGCTGCTTCCGAGCACGCTGCCCGCCGCCGCGCGATGAAGTCGGCCACCGACAACGCCGGGGAGCTCGTCAAGAGCCTCTCCCGGCTTGCCAACGCGGCCCGCCAGGCCGAAATCACCCAGGAAATCAGCGAGATCGTCGGTGGTGCCAGTGCGCTGGCCGACGCGACCGCGGGGAGTGACAAGTAATGACGACCACAGTTGAGACGGCCGTTGCCACGGGCCGCGTCGCCCGGGTCATCGGCCCGGTCGTCGACGTGGAGTTCCCCGTCGACGCGATGCCGGAGATCTACAACGCGCTGACCGTCGAGGTGGCCGACCCGGCCGAGGACGGCAAGATCAAGACGCTGACGCTCGAGGTCGCCCAGCACCTCGGCGACGGTGTGATCCGCGCCATCTCGATGCAGCCCACCGACGGTCTGGTCCGCCAGGCCCCGGTGACCAACACCGGCCAGGGCATCACGGTGCCGGTCGGCGAGATGACCAAGGGCAAGGTGTTCAACACCCTTGGTGAGATCCTGAACAAGCCCGAGGCCGAGGCCGAGGTCACCGAGCGCTGGCCGATCCACCGCAAGGCCCCGGCCTTCGACCAGCTCGAGTCCAAGACCGAGATGTTCGAGACCGGCGTCAAGGTCATCGACCTTCTCACCCCGTACGTCAAGGGTGGAAAGATCGGTCTGTTCGGTGGTGCCGGTGTCGGCAAGACCGTGCTGATCCAGGAAATGATCTACCGCGTCGCCAACAACCACGACGGTGTGTCGGTGTTCGCGGGCGTCGGTGAGCGTACCCGTGAGGGCAACGACCTCATCGAGGAGATGGCCGAGTCCGGCGTCATCGACAAGACGGCGCTTGTCTTCGGACAGATGGACGAGCCGCCGGGCACGCGTCTGCGCGTCGCCCTTGCCGGTCTGACCATGGCGGAGTACTTCCGCGATGTGATGAAGCAGGACGTGCTCTTCTTCATCGACAACATCTTCCGGTACACCCAGGCCGGCTCCGAGGTGTCCACCCTGCTCGGCCGTATGCCGTCCGCGGTGGGTTACCAGCCGAACCTGGCCGACGAGATGGGTCTCCTCCAGGAGCGCATCACCTCGACCCGTGGTCACTCGATCACCTCGATGCAGGCGATCTACGTCCCCGCGGACGACCTGACCGACCCGGCTCCGGCCACCACCTTCGCCCACCTCGACGCGACGACGGTTCTCTCCCGTCCGATCTCCGAGAAGGGCATCTACCCGGCCGTGGACCCGCTGGACTCCACGTCCCGGATCCTGGACCCGCGCTACATCGCGAAGGACCACTACGACACCGCCATGCGGGTCAAGGGAATCCTTCAGAAGTACAAGGACCTCCAGGACATCATCGCCATTCTCGGAATGGACGAGCTCGGCGAGGAGGACAAGCTCACCGTCTTCCGCGCCCGTCGCATCGAGCGCTTCCTGTCGCAGAACACCCACGTCGCCAAGCAGTTCACCGGCGTGGACGGTTCGGACGTTCCGCTCGACGAGTCGATCGCCGCGTTCAACTCGATCGCCGACGGTGAGTACGACCACTTCCCCGAGCAGGCGTTCTTCATGTGCGGTGGCATTGAGGACCTCAAGGCCAACGCCAAGGAGCTCGGCGTCTCCTGAGCCTCCGGCTCACCGAGGGGGGCGGGTGCGTCCCGTCCCCCTCACCACGCCCCGTAGAATTGACCCAACACCCGGCATGACCGCCGGGTGGTGACCCGAGGAGCCACCCTTGGCTGCTGAGCTGCACGTCGAGCTGGTCGCGGCGGACCGTAGTGTCTGGTCCGGCGAGGCCACCCTGGTCGTCGCGCGCACCACGTCCGGCGACATCGGCGTCATGCCCGGTCACCAGCCGCTTCTGGGTGTGCTGGAATCGGGCCCGGTGACGATCCGTACGAGCGATGGCTCCACTGTCATCGCCGCGGTGCACGGCGGTTTCATCTCGTTCGCGGACAACAAGCTCTCGCTGCTGGCGGAGATCGCCGAGCTGGCGGACGAGATCGATGTCGAGCGCGCGGAGCGTGCGCTGGAACGTGCGAAGTCGGACACGGACGGCGCCGCCGAGCGTCGCGCCGATGTGCGACTGCGTGCGGTGGCGGCGCCCTAGTCGCCCCGCGAAATGTCTTTACCCTCAGCCGCGGCCCGAGCTGGAGACCTCTCCAGACCGTGTCGCGGCTGAGGCGATGCAGGTGCAGGTGAAGTTCGGGCGGTATCCGTTTACTCGATGACGCGAGGAGGTCGGTGGAGATGTTCCTCGCGCTGTGGGTGGGCGGGCTGGTCGTCGCACTGGTCGCGGTTGGTCTCTTCGTCTTCGGTCTGCGCCGGCGGCTGATTCAGCGCTCCGGCGGGACCTTCGACTGCAGCCTGCGCTGGAATGTGCCGGTGGAGCCGGATCTCTCGGGCAAGGGCTGGGTGTACGGCGTCGCCCGGTACAGCGGCGACAAGGTGAACTGGTTCCGGGTCTTCAGCTACTCCCCGCGTCCGCGCCGGGTGCTGGAGCGGTCCGCCATCGAGGTGGTCGCCCGCCGGATGCCGGAGGGCGAGGAGGAGCTCGCACTGCTCTCCGACGCCATCGTGCTCGGCTGTCTCCACCGGGAGACCCGCCTGGAGCTGGCGATGAGCGAGGACGCGCTGACCGGTTTCCTCGCCTGGCTGGAGGCGGCGCCGCCCGGCCAGCGGGTGAATGTGGCTTAGACAGTCGGTCCCGCTGGAAGGGGGCACCTCCCGGACGAAGAGTCCGGGGGTGGGTGAACGTGGCTTGGGAGCCACCCATACGAAAACCGGGGAGACAGGGGGCGGACCTGTCTCCCCGGTGCTTTTCGGGGGTTACGCGATGAGTGGTGCGGCGGTGGGGATTACTACTTCAGACCGCTGTTCATCGCGCTCACGAGTTCACCGTTGCTGGTGTCCCCGCTGAACTCCCAGAAGAACGCGCCTCCCAGGCCCTGGTTCTTCGCCCAGGTCATCTTGGACGTGATGGTGGCCGGGGTGTCGTAGCTCCACCAGTTGGTGCCGCAGTGCGCGTAGGCGGTGCCGGCGACGGTGCCGGTGGTGGGGCAGCTGTTCTTGAGGACCTTGTAGTCCTCGATGCCCGCCTCGTAGGTGCCGGGCGCGGCGCCGGTGGCGGTGCCGCCGGGCGCGTCCTGGGTGACACCGGTCCAGCCGCGGCCGTAGAAGCCGATGCCGAGCAGCAGCTTGGAGGCGGGGACCCCCTGGGCCTTCAGCTTGGCGATGGCCTCGGAGGAGCTGAAGCCGGCCTTCGGGATGCCGGTGTACGGGGTGAGCGGGGAGTGCGGAGCCGTCGGGCCCTTGGCGTCCCAGGCGCCGAAGAAGTCGTACGTCATCACGTTGTACCAGTTCAGCGACTGTGCGGCGCCCGCGTAGTCGGCGACGTCGATCTTGCCGCCGTCGGAGCCGTCGGCCGTGATGGCGGCGGTCACCAGGTTGTTGCTGCCGAACTTGGTGCGCAGTGCCGAGGTGATGTTCTTCAGTGCGGCGGGGCCGCTGGTGTCACAGGTCAGACCGCAGGCGTTGGGGTACTCCCAGTCGATGTCGATGCCGTCGAAGACATCGGCCCAGCGGGGGTCCTCCACCAGGTCGTAGCAGGACTGGGCGAAGGCGGCGGGGTTCTGGGCGGCCTGGCCGAAGCCGCCGGACCAGGTCCAGCCGCCGAAGGACCAGAGGACCTTGATGTTGGGGTACTTCGCCTTGAGCTTGCGCAGCTGGTTGAAGCTGCCGCGCAGCGGCTGGTCCCAGGTGTCGGCCACGCCGTCGACGGACTTGTCGGCGGTGTACGCCATGTCGTAGTCGGCGTAGGAGTCACCGATCGTGCACTTACCGCCCTGGACGTTGCCGAAGGCGTAGTTGATGTGCGTGATCTTCGCCGCCGAACCGGACGTGTCCATGTTCTTGACGTGGTAGTTGCGGCCGTAGACACCCCAGTCGGTGAAGTAGCCGAGGTTGACCTTGGAGCCGGTGCCGGGGTCGGTGCCGCCGCCGCCGGTCGTGTGCACCTTGACCGCGCCGCTGACCGGACCGGTCTGGTCGGCGGTGTCGCGGGCCTGCACGGTGTACGAGTAGTCGGTACCGGCGGTGAGACCGGTGTTGGTGTACGTGGTGCCGGTGACCGTGGCGACGACCGCGCCGTCCCGCAGGACGTCGTAGTTCTTGATGCCGTGGTCGTCGGTGGCCGCGCTCCAGCTCAGCTTCGCGGAGGTGTTGGTGACGCCGCTCGCGGTGGGGGTGCCGGGGGCGGAGGGGGCGTTGTCGCCGGGAACGCTGCCGCCGTCGCAGGAGGCGCCGTTCAGCTTGCAGCCGGTGGCGGCGCCGGAACCGGAGCCGGTGCCGTTGAAGCCGAAGGAGACGCTGGCGCCCGGAGCGACCGAGCCGTTCCAGCCGAGGTTCTTGGCGGTCCAGTGGTTCCCGGAGCTGGTGACGGTGGCGTCCCAGGCGGAGCCGACACCGGTGCCGGCGGGGAAGTCCCACTCGATGGTCCAGGAGCTGAGGGCGGTGGTGCCGGTGTTCTTCACCGTCCACTGGCCCTCGAAGCCGCTGCCCCAGTCGGACTTCTTCACATAGGTGGCGGTCGCCGAGGTCGCGGCTTCGGCCGGGGAGGCCATGCCGACCATCGCGGCGAGCGGGAGGAGCAGTGCGGTGAGGCCCGCGACGGCTCGTGATCTGGTGGCTTTCCCGGCCCCGAGTCTGAATCGGGTCCGGCGGGGGGTCTCAGTGCTCAACGGTGCTCCTGGGGTGAGGTCCAGACAAACGGGGATGGTCCGTGGACTGCAAACCCTGCGCCGCCCTGAGCGCGCCTTGTCATGGCGTACTCACCGCAGTGTGTCCGGTGAGATTAGGAAGGTCTGGACCAATCGTCAAGAGGTCCAGACCAAAGATCGGAATCGGGCCGAAGTAAACGTCAGAGGCCCAACTCCTGGGCCAGCACCGCCGCCTGGACCCGGCTGCGCAGCTCCAGCTTCCCCAGCAACCTGCTGACGTGCGTCTTCACCGTCGCCTCCGCCATCGAAAGCCGCACCGCGACCTCGGCGTTCGACAACCCCTCACCGAGACACCCCAGCACCTCGCGCTCGCGCCGGGTGAGGGAGTCCAGCACGGCCCGGTCGGCGGCGCCCGGCGGCGCGGTGGTGGCACCGGCGAACTCCGCGATCAGCCGGCGCGTCACCGCCGGGGCGATCAGCCCCTCGCCGCGCGCCACCGTGCGCACCGCTTCGAGCAGCCCGCGCGCCTCGGTGTCCTTCAGCAGGAAGCCCGACGCCCCGGCCCGCAGCGCGCCGAAGACGTAACTGTCCAGATCGAAGGTGGTCAGCACCAGCACATCCGCCAGGCCCTCCGACACCACCTGCCGCGTCGCCGACACCCCGTCCAGCCTGGGCATCTGGATGTCCATCAGCACCACGTCGGGGCGCAGTTCACGGGCCAGCCGCACCGCCGCCTCCCCGTCACCGGCCTCCCCCACGACCTCGACGTCCGGTGCGCTGCCCAGGATGAGCACCAGCCCCGCACGCACCGCCGACTGGTCCTCGGCCACCAGAACCCGGATCGTCATGTCCTCACGCTTCCTTCCCCGACGGGCAGTTCGGCCCGTACACGCCAGATCTTCGGCCCGCTCCCGGTGGACACCGGCCCAGCCTCGAACTCCCCGCCGAGCAGCGCCACCCGCTCCCGCATCCCGACCAGCCCGGCCCCCGAACCGGGTGCGCGCGGACCGGGCCGGCTCCCGAGCGCGCTGGTGACCTCCACCGTCAGCCGCTGCCCCGGCTGCCCGAGGCGGACCGTGACCGGACCCGGCCCGGCGTGCTTGAGCGCGTTGGTGAGGGACTCCTGCACGATGCGGTACGCGGCCAGCTCGACCGGCGCGGGCAGCGGGCGGGGTCCGGTGCGCGCATCCTCCAGCACGCACGTCAGCCCGCTGGACGCGGCGTTCGTCCGGTGCTGCTCGATCAGGACGTCCAGCGAGCCGAGCGTGGGCGAGGTGCTGGGGCCGGGATCCGCCGCCCCGGTGCGCAGCAGCCCGATCAGGCGGCGCATTTCGGCCAGACCGTCGACGCTGTTCTCCCGGATGACCCCCAGGGCGTTCCGGGAGGTCTCCGGCTCGTCGATGGAGAGCGCGGCGGTGGAGTGGATGGCGATCGCGGAGAGGTGGTTGGCGACCAGGTCGTGCAGTTCGCGCGCCATCCGGGCCCGTTCGGCGGTCACCGCCTGCGCCCGGTCCATCTCGGCCAGCAGAGCCGTCTGATCGGCGCGCAGCCGTTCGGTCTCGGCGGCCTCGCGGTGGTTTCGCACACTGACCCCGGTCAGGGCGGGCACGAACGAGACCAGTCCGGTGACGATGCCGATGAGCAGCGCCTCGGCGGTGCGGAACCAGGCCAGGAAGCCGATCGTGACGGCGACGGTGATCAGGAGCGTGGTCACCGGGATGCGGCGGGCGGCCGCCGGGGTGCCGTACAGCACGGCGGCGTACATGACGTCGGTGTACAGCAGCACGGTCGCCAGGTTCCCGGGCGTGAACTGGTCCAGGACCAGCGCGAGGGTGCCGACGACCAGGGCGGTCTGCGGTGCGGTCCGGCGCAGCAGCGCCAGCGAGGACATCACGGCGAGCGGGACCAGCTCGATGCCGGGCGCTTCCAGCGGCCGGCCGTTCTGCATGTGCAGGCCGAGCAGCCACAGCACCACTCCGCCGAGCAGACCGGTGACCGCGATGAGGACGTCGTCGCGGTGGGGGCGGGGATGGATGAGCACCCTTCCATCCAACACGGCGGGCGGTGCCGCGACGTCCGTACGGGGAGTGAGCCGCGAGTACATCGAAGTATGCAGCGGCGGTTCCTCACTCCGGGCGACGACCCGGCCCGCCGGGGCGGGGACGCTGGAGGCAAGAGACAAGGAGCCGGACCGTGATCGTCACACTGATCGTCCTCTGCGAGATCGCCTTCTGGGTACTGCTGGCCGCGGGACTCGCCCTGCGCTACGTGGCGAAGAAGCCGCGGCTCGGTGGCGCGGTGCTGCTGTGCGAGCCGCTGCTGGAGGTGATCCTGCTGGTGGTGACGGCCGTCGACCTGAAGAACGGCGCCGAGCCGGACTGGAAGCACGGCCTCGCCGCCGTGTACATCGGCTTCACGGTGGGCCTCGGGCACTCCACGATCCGATGGGTCGACGCCCGGGTCGCCCACCGCTTCGCGGGCGGACCGCCGCCGGTGAAGCCGCCGAAGTACGGGAAGGCGCGGGCGGTGCACGAGTGGCGGGTGGCCGGCCGGTGGACGGTGGCCGCGATGACGGCGCTGGCGCTGCTCCAGGCGGCGGTCTGGTACGTGGGAGGCGACGGGGACGTGGTGTCGCTGCGGTCCTGGCAGCGGACGATGCTGTTCGTGATCGGGATCAACCTGGTGATCGCGGTGAGCTACACGCTGTTCCCGAAACGGGACCCGGAGCGCGACCCGGAGAAGGTGCAGGGCCCGCCCGGCTGAGGCGCTGTACCGCGCCGCCGGACGGGCCCGGTGGTACTGGAGGGGCCCGGGCCTAACGTTCGCCGCCCGGCACCCACAGCACGTCCCCGACCTCCTTGTTCGCCACCCGGGCGAGGATGAACAGCAGGTCGGAGAGCCGGTTGAGATACGTCGCCGTCAGGGCGTTCATCACCTCACCGTGCACCTCGAACGCCGCCCAGGTGGACCGCTCGGCGCGCCGGACCACCGTGCAGGCCTGGTGGAGCAGGGCCGCTCCCGGGGTGCCGCCCGGCAGGATGAAGCTGCGGAGCTTCTCCACCTGCTCCAGGAAGTGGTCGCAGTCCGCCTCCAGCTTGTCGATGTAGAACTGCTCCACCCGCAGCGGCGGGTACTCCGGTTCCTCGACGACCGGTGTCGAGAGGTCGGCGCCCACGTCGAACAGGTCGTTCTGCACGCGGACGAGGACCTTCACGACGTCGTCGGTCAGCTGCCCGAGTGCGATCGCCGTGCCGATGACCGCGTTGGCCTCGTTGGTGTCGGCGTACGCGGAGATCCGCAGATCGGTCTTGGCGGTCCGGCTCATGTCACCGAGGGCGGTGGTGCCCCGGTCGCCGGTGCGGGTGTAGATGCGTGTCAGGTTGACCATGCGGTCAGCGTAGTTACGCACCGGTCCTGCGGAACACACGTGTGCCCGTTGTCACGGCGATCGCGGCGAATCCGAGGGCGACCAGTACCCCGTAGAGCATGTGCGCGGTGGCGTACGAGCCGGTGTACGCGTCCCGTACCGCGTCCACGAGGTAGCGGAACGGCGTGAGGTGGGAGAGCACGTCCAGCCACGCCGGCCCCAGCGTCATCGGCAGCATCAGGCCGGAGAGCAGCATGGCCGGCATGGTGAGCGAGTTGATCACCGGGCCGAACTCCTGCGGCGTGCTCACCTTCATCGCCAGGGCGTACGAGAGCGAGGCCAGCGAGACCGTCAGCAGGCCGACGAAGGCGAAGCCGATCAGCACGCCGGGCAGCGGTGCGCGCAGACCCATCGCCACTGCGGCGAGCACCAGCAGCACCGCCTGGAACATGAACAGCAGGGCGTCCCGCAGGACCCGGCCCAGCAGCAGCGCCATCCGGCTGACCGGCGTGACGCGCATCCGCTCCACGACTCCGGTCGACTTGTCGATGATGATGGCGAAGCCGGCGAACGAGGCGCCGAACAGGCCGAGCTGCAGCAGCAGTCCGGGAACCAGGATCTGCCAGGAGTCACCGGACCGGCCGAGCGGCAGCCCGGTCAGCAGCGGGCCGAAGAAGAGCAGGTAGAGCAATGGCATGAGGATGCCGAAGAGGATCTGGAACTTCGAGCGAAGGGTCTGGCGGGCGTACCGCCCGAAGACGAGTGCGGTGTCGTGGAGAAGCATCGGGTTCGGTTCCTAAACGGCGACGGGTGCGGTGCCGGCGGCCGGGGCGCGGCCGGTGATCGCGAGGAATGCCTCCTGGAGCGAGGCGGCGGGGGAGTCCGCGTACCGGGTCTTCAGCTCGGCCGGCGTGCCCTGGGCCGCCACCAGGCCGCCGTCGATCACGACCAGCCGGTCGGCGAGGGCGTCCGCCTCGTCGAGGTAGTGGGTGGTGAGCACGACAGTGGTGCCGTACTCGTCGCGCAGCCGCCGCACCAGGTTCCACAGGTCGGTGCGGCTGCCCGGGTCGAGGCCGGTCGTCGGCTCGTCGAGGAAGAGCAGCGGCGGGCGGTGGGTGAGCCCCATCGCGATGTCGAGCCGTCGGCGCTGGCCCCCGGAGAGCGAGGCCGTTCTGCGGTCGAGCAGCTCCGCGAGGCCCAGCTCCCCGGCCAGCTCATCGGCGCGGGCGGTCGCCCCGGCCTTGCCGAGCCGGTACATCCGGCCCTGGGTGACCAGCTCCTCCCGCACCGTGATGTGCGGGTCGACGCCGCCGGACTGGGCGACGTACCCGCAGTTCTCCCGTACGCCCGCCGGGTCCGCGATCAGGTCGTGGCCGGCGACGGTGGCGGCGCCGCCGGTCGGGGCGAGCAGCGTGGTGAGCATGCGCAGGGTCGTCGTCTTGCCCGCTCCGTTGGGGCCGAGCAGCCCGACGATCTCGCCGGTCGCGACCGTCAGGTCGACTGAGCGGACGGCCCGCACCGGACCGGCCTTGGTGTCGAAGGTCCGGGCGAGCCCGGCCGTACTGATGATTGGCATAGCGACCACAAAAACAGAGTCACTGAAAAATTGCAATGACACCAAAAATTCATGGACCCCAGAGAGGTCATAGGGTGGGGGCATGGCTGAGGGACTCAGGGAGCGCAAGAAGCGCCGGACCAGACAGCACCTCTCGGACGTGGCCACCGGTCTCTTCCTCGACCGGGGCTTCGACGCGGTCACCATCGCGGAGGTCGCCCGCGCCGCCGACGTCTCGGTGAACACGGTCTACAACTACTTCCCGGCCAAGGAGGACCTCTTCCTGGACCGCAGCCAAGGCATCGTCGAACGCCTCTCGCGGTACGTCCGCGGCCGGGACCGGGGCGAGTCCGCCGCCGACGCCGTCCTGCGCGAACTGCGCATCCAGGTGGAGGGCGTGTCGCCCGCCGTCGGCCTGATGGAGGGGTACGAACGCTTCATGCGGGTCATCGAGGGCGCCGACAGCCTCAAGGCCCGCCTCTGGCACGTACAGCAGGAGGCCCTCCAGCACCTGGAGGCGACGCTCCTGGAGGAGTGCGGCGCGGAGCCCGGGGACCGGACTCCGGTCCTGGTGGCCGGTCAGCTCTCCTGGGTGCACAGCACGCTCATGGCGTACATCGGACGCGAGATGGTGGCGGGCCGCCGGGCCGCCGAGGTGTCCAGGGACGCCCTCGTCCTGCTCGACGACATCGAGGACCTGCTGGGCGAAAAGGTGCTCAACTACGCCCGGCGCACCGCCGAATGACGCATCCCGGTGTGATGTCCGTCATTTGAGACGTGACGCGCATCTCTTCGCTGCCCCAGCGCCCCTCACGGGGACTAACCTCCGCCGGAGAGCATGGAACAGGAACCGTATGGAAAGCAGGGGTGCCAACGTGGCCAGGAAGCTCGCCGTCATCGGAGCCGGACTCATGGGGTCCGGTATCGCGCAGGTCTCCGCCCAGGCGGGCTGGGACGTCGTGCTGCGTGATGTCACCGACGCGGCCCTGAACCGGGGCCGTGACGGCATCAGCGCTTCCTGTGACAGGTTCGTCTCCAAGGGCAAGCTCGCGGCCGCCGACGCCGAGGCCGCGCTCGCCCGCATCACCACGACCACCGATCTCGACGCGGTCGCCGACGCGGACGTCGTCGTCGAGGCGGTCTTCGAGAAGCTGGAGGTGAAGCACGAGATCTTCCGGGCCCTCGACAAGATCGTCCGGGACGACGCCGTGCTCGCCTCCAACACCTCCGCCATCCCGATCACCAAGATCGCGGCCGTGACGGAGCGCCCGGAGCGCGTCGTCGGTGTGCACTTCTTCTCGCCGGTCCCGATGATGCAGCTCTGCGAGCTCGTGCGCGGCTACAAGACGAGCGACGAAACCCTGGCCACCGCACGCGAGTTCGCCGAGTCGGTCGGCAAGACCTGCATCGTGGTCAACCGCGACGTGGCCGGCTTCGTCACCACCCGGCTGATCTCGGCGCTGGTCGTCGAGGCCGCCAAGCTGTACGAGTCGGGCGTCGCCTCGGCCGAGGACATCGACATCGCCTGCAAGCTCGGTTTCGGCCACGCCATGGGCCCGCTCGCCACCGCGGACCTGACCGGCGTCGACATCCTGCTGCACGCCACCGGCAACATCTACACCGAGTCCCAGGACGAGAAGTTCGCCGCTCCGGAGCTGATGCGCCGGATGGTCGACGCAGGTGACATCGGCCGCAAGAGCGGGCAGGGTTTTTACACCTACTGATCGTTTCTGGTCCTCCGGTGTCTGATTCGCCGTCAATCAGGCCCGGAGGACCCGGGGGTCGCCCCCCGCGATCATCGGATCCGTACAAGCCACGCATCGGATCCACCTCGGATCCACGGCGGACCCGGTTCACTCCACGGAGTGAATTCGGTATCGGTTCGCTTACAGACGGCAACTTCCCTGTCGCTGCCGCAGTCAGTTGGGGCAGAGACAGTTTCAGACAGACGGACCTTGCTACGGGGCATTCAAGGGGAGCGCATATGCACATCAGGGGCGACCACGCCGAGCTGGTCGTCGGGGGCCGCCTCGACGTCCGAAGCGCGGCGGACGCCCGTACGGTCCTGCACACGGCGCTCGACGACGGAGTCGGCGATCTGGTGCTGGACCTGACCGAGCTGGATTCATGGGATGCCACCGGACTCGGTGTCATCATGGGCGCGCACAGACGGGCCGGACGGGCCGGCCGGCGGCTGGTGCTCCGCGGGGTGCCGCCGCAGATGCAACGACTTCTGGTCGCCACCAGACTGCACCGCATCCTGGCCATCGAGGGCGGCATCGCGGCGGAGTCCCTGCCGCGCGTCTGAGGAACCCGGCGGTGGCGGACGCCCGGCCGCACCCCCGGGCCGATCCCGC
Source organism: Streptomyces sp. NPDC048462 (assembly GCF_043200175.1). Classification (NCBI taxonomy): domain Bacteria; kingdom Bacillati; phylum Actinomycetota; class Actinomycetes; order Kitasatosporales; family Streptomycetaceae; genus Streptomyces; species Streptomyces sp. NPDC048462. The sequence continues at coordinate 242,835 of NZ_JBICXG010000008.1, read as the reverse complement.
ACAATCCTCACGAGACCGTGATCTGTCGGGCGGCACGGCACCCCGGATGTTCGTAGATACTGTGCGAAGGTTTAGGGTTCGGCCGTCTGCCGATTGACGGACCCACCTGGCTGACACCGGACCGGAAGCAACAGCTGGACGTGCGAGGCCGGGAGGGACAACCGCGCTCGACGCGTCTTGGGGGCTTTGGCGATGGACCCGACACACCGGGGGCCGGAAGAGTACGGCCACGACAGCGACGACTCCGCGCAGGACGCCGGCCGCCGGCGGCCCTCACGCGATCCGCTGACGCCTGATTTCGGTCAGCAAACACCGCAACAGGCACGTATCGTCCAGCTCATATCGGGCGGCCTCCTGCTCACGGTCAACCCGGTCGACGGCAGCGAGGTCGAACCGGTCCGGCCGGGCGAGCACCCCGACGAGCCGGTCCGGCGCACCCCCGCCGAGCGCACCGACCGCGAACGCGCCGCCGCGCCCCCCGTGCCGCCCGGACCCCCCGCCCCGCAGCTGCCCCTCCTGGAGCGCGACGGTGAACGCGAGCGGCTGGTGCGCCTGCTGGCCCGCGGACGCTCGGTACGGCTCACCGGACCGGCCGGATCCGGCCGAACCGCGCTCCTGGACGCGGTCGCCGCGGACTGCGCGCAACTCGCACCGGACGGGGTCGTACGGCTCAACGGCCACAAGCGGACCGTCACCGACCTGCTGCACGGGCTCTTCGACGCCGTCCACGACGCACCGCTGCACCGCCCGGACCGCACGCTGCTGCTGGAGACACTGCGCACCACCGGCGCCGTGGTCGTCCTGGACGACCTGGAGTTCGGCGGCGCCGCGCTGGACGAACTGTTCGACGCGACGCCCGAATGCGCCTTCCTGCTCGCCGCGACGCCCGACGTCGCCGCGCCGGACGCCGACTCCCACCTCGAAGAGGTCTTCCTCACCGGGCTCGACCGCGACGCCTCGGTCGTCCTGATGGAACGGGTGGTGGAGCGGCCGCTCACCGAGGAGGAGGCCAACTGGGCGGGCGACCTCTGGTTTGAGTCCGAGGGACTCCCGCTGCGCTTCGTCCAGGCGGGCGCCCTGCTGCGCCAGCGCGACCTGCTGCGCGCCGACTCCACCGCGTACGACGAGTACGGCTACCTCGACAGCCGGCCCGCCGAGGCACCGCTGCCCGCCGAGCCCCTCGATGTGCCGCTGCCCAGCCTCGGGGAGGGCGCCGCGCCCGCCGCGCTGCTCGCCTCACGGCTGAGCGGCGCCGCGCACGACACCCTGCGCTTCGCGGTCGCGCTGGGCGGCGAGGTGCCGCACCAGGCACATCTGCCGGCCCTCGTGGGGGACACCCACGCCGATGCCGCGCTCGGGGAACTGGCCGGCTGCGGACTGCTCTCCCCGGCCGGATCCCGCTACCGGCTGGCCGCCGGGGTGCTCGCCCAGCTGGCGGCCGCCGGATACGGGGAGGACGCCACGGGCCGGGCCCGTACGGCCGCCCAGCACTACGCCTGGTGGGCCGGTCACCCCTCGGTCACCCCCGCACGCGCGGTCGCCGAGGCCGACGCGATCGTCGCGGCGATGACCCAACTGGTGCCGGGGGACGGCGCCGGACAGACCAGCGTCGCCGTGCTGCTGGCCCGCAGCGCCTCGCCCGCCTTCGCGGCGGGTCTGCACTGGAGCGCCTGGGAGAAGGCCCTGCGGATCGGCCAGGAAGCCGCCCGGATCGCCGGTGAGGTGGCCGAAGAGGCCTACTTCCACCACGAGCTGGGCGTACTCGCACTCTGCACCGGCAATCCGGACCGGGCCAGGGCCGAGCTGGAGACCTCCATCAGCATGCGCGGGGCGCTCGCCGACAAGCCGGGAGCCGTGGCCGGGCGCCGGGCGCTCGCCCTGGTCGACGACCTTGCCGGCACCGCGGTGGTGGGGCAGCTCCCGGTGGGCGAGGAGGCACCGGCGAGCCGGTTCGAGGCGTCGCCCGCCGGCCCGACGTCCGTCATACCGGTCACCATGCGGGCGCCGTACGCGGACGAGACCACCGTCCTGCCCCGGCAGACCGCTCCGAAGGGCCCCGGCAGCGGGCCGGCCGGGCGCCTCGCGGTGCTGGGCGGGGCGCGCCGCAACCTGGTCGCCGCGGGAGCGGGTGTGCTGCTGGCCGGGGTGCTCGGCACGGTGGTGACGCTCGGACTGACGTCGAACAGCGATCCGCAGGACGACCCCGCCGTCTCGACCGAGCAGTCGGTGAGCGAGGGCGACGACAGCGAGAACGAGGTCCCGGCCGAGGAGCCGACGGACCGGACGGCCCCGTCCAGCCCGGCGACCGGCTCCACCGCGTCGACACCCGGGCCGACGGGCACCGGGTCCGCGCCGGCCGGGAGAGGGAGTTCGTCCCCGGGGTCGAGTGCCCCGCAGGACACCCCGTCGTCCCCGGGGAAGCCGTCGAGCGACAGGCCGAGCCCGACGGACACGGCGTCCGAGTCGACCGAGCCGTCGGAGTCCGAGTCGGAGGAGCCGCCGGCGAGCGAGACGCCGACCACGCCGCCGCCGGCGAGCGATTCGCCGTCGCCCACGGACACCGCGACGGACGAGCCGAGCGAGTCCGACTCGTCGGCGAGCGGGCCCTCGGGGGCGATGAGCGCGAGTGCGGAGGGGTCGGGGGAGCCGTCGGGCAGCCCGTCGGTCCTCTGAGGGACGGGCTGCGGGTGCGGGCGCCTGGGCCGGGCGCCTCGTCCTCAATCGCCGGACGGGCTTGAAATGCCGCCCGTCCGGCGGGGTCCCGGTCTCCGGGACGAGGTGATGTCCTCAATCGCCGGACGGGCTCGATGCGGTTGCTGTGTGCCCGGAGGTCAGAACAGCCGGAGTTTGTCGTCCTCGATGCCGCGCATCGCGTTGTAGTCGAGGACCACACAGCCGATTCCCCGGTCCGTCGCCAGCACGCGGGCCTGTGGCTTGATCTCCTGGGCGGCGAAGATGCCCTTCACCGGGGCGAGATGCGGATCGCGGTTGAGCAGCTCCAGATAGCGGGTCAGCTGCTCCACGCCGTCGATGTCGCCACGTCGCTTCAGCTCGACGGCCACGGTCTGCCCGTCGGCGTCGCGGCACAGGATGTCGACCGGGCCGATGGCGGTGAAGTACTCGCGGCGGATCAGGGTGTAGCCCTCGCCGAGGGTCTCGATCCGGTCAGCGAGCAGTTCCTGCAGGTGCGCTTCCACGCCGTCCTTGATCAGGCCCGGATCGACGCCCAGTTCGTGGGACGAGTCGTGGAGGATTTCCTCCATCGTGATGATCAGTTTTTCGCCCGCCTTGTTCACCACGGTCCAGACGCCCTCGGTGTCGTCGGCGCCCTCTTTCAGGGTGCAGGGCGGTGACATCCAGTTGAGCGGTTTGTACGCCCTGTCGTCGGCGTGGATCGACACGCTTCCGTCCGCCTTCACCAGGATCAGACGGGGAGCGGAGGGCAGGTGGGCCGTGAGCCGGCCCGCGTAGTCCACGGAGCAGCGGGCGATGACGAGACGCATGGTGGGCAACGCTACTCGACGACTGGTGGTCGACGCGATTCACCCACCCGTCACTCCGCCCTCGCCCGTACCTGACCGAATCTGGCTTGTCCGTCTTTGAACCCCTTCGTTATTGGCCGGTTGTGTTCCCAATCTCCTGGTGCGGCCCGGACTGCACCCTTACCGTGGATGCAGGAGGTCGCCGTCTGTGCACGCTGCGTCGCCGTCCTCCTTCCCTGCCCGTAAGGCCCCGGCCCTCCGTCGGGGTCGCGAGAGGAGAACCCATGTCGCTCGACGTCTCACCGGCGCTGTTGGAACAGGCCGAGCGAGGCGAGGTCGACGAAGCCGACTTCGTCGACTGCGTCCGGACCTCCCTGCCCTTCGCGTGGGAGATGATCAGCTCGCTGGTGGCTCAGCTGAAGGTCGACGGCGGCGAGTTCGCCGACAACCAGACGCCGCCGCCCAGCGAGCAGGCACGCGGCCAGCTGCTGCGTGCACTCGCAAGTGACGCGATACGCGGCGCGCTGCAGCGGCACTTCGGGGTGCGTCTGGCATTCCAGAACTGCCACCGCGTCGCGGTGTTCCCGCTGGACGCCTCGGTCGACGACCGGCTGGCCAAGTTCACCTCGGTGAGGGGCCAGTTGCTCAACCAGTCGCCCGAACTACGGGACTGCTGAACGACTCTGCTGCCGTCCCGGGCCGCGGGAGGTGCGACTGGTCCGGGGCGGCAGCTCCCCCTCTTACGACGGAAGAGCGTATTCCGGCGGTCATTTCAGGAGCGGCAGCACCTCTGTGCCCAGCCGCGCTACGTTCTCCTCCGTGGCCACCAGATCTCCCGAACCTTCGACCAGGAGCGCGAACCGGGTGATACCCGTGCGCTCCGCCGTGGCCGCGAGCCGGTCCGCGGCGAGCCGGGGCGGGCCCACCGGGTGAATACCGCACAGCATCTCCGTATAGCCGACCGGGTCCCGCATCACCCGGTGCCGGCCGTCGACCGTGACATGGGCGTCGAGGCCCTGGCGCAGCCAGCCGGGCATCGCCTTCACGAGGGTCTCGGTGGCGTCCTCGGTGCGGTCCGCGATCTGGGCCACCCCGGCCGATACGTGCCCGGCCCGCCGCACGCTCTCCGGCGAGCGGCCCGCGGCCAGTGCGGCGGTCCGCCAGAGGCCGACCATCTCGGCCTTCTCCTCGTCCCCGCAGTGCATCCCGAGCAGCATCGGCAGGCCGTTCTCGGCCGCGAGCCGCACGCTCTTGGGCGAGGTGCACGCGACGACCACCTCGGGACCGCCGGGGTTCTCACCGCTCTCCGGGTCGAACAGCTCGTCGGCCCGGGGCACCACCGCCACCTCGGGGAAGCCGTAACGCTCCCCACGGCCCGCCACACGCGGTTCGCGCAGCCAGTCGAGCAACAGCCCCAGGGACTCCGGGAAGCCCGTCTCGTAGGCCTCCAGGCCGCCGCCGAACACCTCCAGGTCGATCCAGGGGCCGCCCCGGCCGACGCCGAGGACGAACCGGCCGCCACTGGTGAGGTGGAGCAGCGCGGCCTGCTCGCCGAGCGCGACCGGATGCTGTGTCGGCAGCACGCTCACCGCGGTGCCCACCCGGATCCTGCGGGTGCGGCCGAGCAGCAGCGCGGCCAGTGTCACCGCGGACGGGCAAACCCCGTACGGCACGAAATGATGTTCTGCCAGCCAGACCGAGTCGAGTCCGGACTCCTCCGCGACCTCGGCGGACCGGATCGCGCGATGCAGCGCTTCCCCCGGCCCCTGCCCCGGGAACTGGGCTGCCAGTACAAACGTTCCCACACGCATCGCCTAATGCCTCCTTGCGGCCGACGCGGCTCTCCCCTGCTGGCAACAACGTCTGACACGTGCCAAAGGCACGGTCGGTCATGAAGTTGTTGCGATTTTCCGGTAACCCGTCCCGCCCCGGGTCCGGCGGTGCGCGGTGCGGTACGTATGCCCCGGCCGAATGGCCCTACGCTGGACGGGAACTGCCCAGCCTGCCCCGTGAGGTGTCACGTGTCCCCGCGCCGCAACCGCCCCCGAGGCGGCGAGAGCCCCACCGATAGCGCCGGCGCGGTGGGGGACCGGTACGGGGGTGGCGGGCGCGCGGAGGAGTGGCAGGGCGAGGACTGGTCCGTCCGCCCGGTGAGCGGTGCGAGCGCGGCGGGCAAGCGCTACCGGTGCCCCGGCTGCGACCAGGAGATCCCCTCCGGCGTCCCGCACCTGGTGGCCTGGCCCGAGTACGGCGGCATCGACGACCGCAGGCACTGGCACAAGGCGTGCTGGAACGCGCGGGACCGCCGCACCACCCGGGTGCAGCGGTCCAGGAACGCGCCTCGCTACTGAACCGGCGTCCCGCCCTCGGTGCAGGTCACCGGGCGGTGGCCGGTCAGACGTCGCGGCGGCTCATCGCGAGATAGGCGCCGCCCATGGCCAGGGCGGTCACCCCGAGAATGATCCACAGCGGTTCCCAGCCGGACGGTCCCGACCCGGTGACCGAGGTGTCGTAGAAATTGCTGAGCTGGTTGGGGATCGAATACTCCAGGAGCCACTTCTGGACCCTCGCGAGCGACTCGGCGAACATGAAGATCGCCAGGACGAGCGGCAGCAGCACCACGCCGATCATGAGCGTGATCGCACCCGCCGAGTGCCGGATCAGCGCGCCGACCGCCAGCGAGAGCAGCCCCAGCGTCGCGGTGTAGAGGCCGACCCCGACCGTGCTGCGCAGCCAGTCCGCACCGCTGGGCGCATCGGCGTCCAGGATGGCCGTCTGGAGCACCGCGACCACCGAGGTCATCACGGTGGTCAGGACGAAGGTGAGCAGGAAGAAGACGATGGCCTTCGCGCCGAGCACCCGGCCGGGGCTGGGGCAGGCAGTCATCGTCGTGCGGATCATCCCGGTGCCGTACTCCGAGGCGATCGTCATCACGCCCAGCGTGATCACGCAGATCGAGCCGAGCAGCACGCCGAAGAAGCCGAGGCTGAGCACCGGGGTGGAGCCCAGGTCGGTGTCCGACGCGTCTACGGCGATGGCCGAGAGCAGGCCGATGGCGAGCAGCAGCACGATCTGGACGCCGAGCGTCCACATCGTCGAGCGCACCGAACGGATCTTGGTCCACTCGGAGGCGAGCGCATCGGCGAGGGTGGCCCGGCGCACCGGGATCGGCGAGGTGTAGAAGCCGGCCCCCGCGTACTGCTGCGGTGCGGGCGGCTGCTGGTACTGGTACGCCTGCTGCTGGAACGGCGTCTGCGGCGTGGACGGCGTTGTCATCGGGGGTCCTCGCTGGTGTCGCGCGCGGTCAGGTCTGCCGGAGCCGCGGCGGGCGCTGCCGGGGCGGGAGCAGGAGCGGTGGGGGCGGGGGCAGGAGCGGCGGGTGCGACGGGGGGCGCCACCGGCGGCTGGGCCGGGGCTGCGGCCGCTGGGCCGCCGGGGCCGGGCGGGTTCGCGTACGGGTTGTCCCCGGGCGGCGGCGGGGCGTACCAGCCCTGCTGCGGCACCTCGGGGGCGGCGGCCTGCGGCGGGGCGTACCCGGGGTGCGGCTGCCCGTATCCCGCCGTCGGCTGCGGCGGTTGCAGCCCCGCCCGCTGGTCCACCGTCGAGCGGTAGTCCACGGCGCCCTGCGTCAGCCGCATGTACGCCTCCTCCAGCGAGGCCTGGTGGGGCGACAGCTCCCACAGCCGTACGTCGGAGTCATGGGCGAGATCGCTGATCCGGGGCAGCTTCAGCCCGGTGATGCGCAGTGCGCCGTCCGGCTCGGGCATGACCTGGCCGCCGGCCTCGGTGAGGGTGGCGGTGAGCTTCTCCCGCTGCTCGGAGCCGTTGTCCTGGACGCGGACCCGGGCGAAGTCGGCCGAGTTGGCCGAGATGAAGTCCGTGATGCTCATATCGGCCATGAGCTGGCCCCGGCCGATCACGATCAGATGGTCGGCGGTGAGTGCCATCTCGCTCATGAGGTGGCTGGAGACGAAGACCGTGCGGCCCTCGGAGGCCAGCATCTTCATCAGGTTGCGGACCCAGAGGATGCCTTCCGGGTCGAGGCCGTTGACCGGTTCGTCGAAGAGCAGCACCTGCGGGTCGCCCAGCAGCGCGGCAGCGATGCCCAGCCGCTGCCCCATTCCGAGCGAGAAGCCCTTGGAGCGCTTGCGGGCGACGTCCTGGAGGCCGACGACACCGAGCACCTCGTCGACCCGTGTGGGGGGAATCCCGGCGAGCTGGGCCAGCGAGAGCAGGTGGTTGCGGGCGCTGCGGCCACCGTGCACCGCCTTGGCGTCCAGCAGGGCGCCCACCTGGCGCGGCGCGTTCGGCAGGCTGCGGTAGGCGTGGCCACCGATCGTCACATGACCGGCGGTCGGCCGGTCCAGGCCGAGCATCATCCGCATGGTCGTTGATTTGCCCGACCCGTTGGGACCGAGGAACCCGGTGACGGTGCCTGGCCGCACCTGGAAGGAAAGGTTGTACACGGCCGTCTTCGCGCCATAGCGCTTGGTCAGGCCGACTGCCTCGATCATGCTCCAGCCCCATCGACTTATCTGTCGTCGGGGCCCAGGCCGTCCGGCCGCACGGCCCCCGTAAGAGTTAGGAGGATAACCAGGCCTTTACGGTTCCGGCCAAGCCGTTGCGGCGGCGCGCCCCCGCCGGAGGCCTCGGACCGGGGTCCGAGGCCTCCGGCGGGGGCGGCTGTCAGGCGTCCCGCTTCTTGAGTACGAGGAAGGCGCCGATCACCGCGGCCGCCACCCACGCCACCATGATCAGCAGCCCGGCCCACGGCCCGTAGGGCGCCGGATCGCTGTTCATCGCGTCGGGCACCACCTGCATGATCTTGGAACCGGCCTGGTCGGGGAAGTACTGGGCCACCTTCTTGGCGCCGGGCACCGCCGACAGGATCTGCGAGACCAGGAAGAAGAACGGCATCAGGATGCCGAGCGACAGCATCGAGCTGCGCAGCATCGTCGCCACCGCCATGGAGAAGACCGCGATCAGCCCCATGTAGATGCCGCCGCCGAAGACCGCCCGCAGCACGTTGTCCGCGCCGAGGTCCGTGCCGTGGTCGCCCAGCAGGGCCTGGCCGAGGAAGAACGTGACGAAGCTGGTGGCCAGACCGACCACCAGGGCCAGCACCCCGGCCACCAGCATCTTGCTGAAGAGGAACGTGGTGCGCTGCGGCACGGCCGCCAGCGAGACGCGGATCATGCCCGAGCTGTACTCCGTGCCGACCACCAGGACACCGAAGACCACCATCGCCAGCTGACCGAGGATCATCCCGGAGAAGCTGATGAAGGTGGGGTCGAAGGTGGCCCGCTCCGCGTCGGAGAGGTCGTTGAACTGGGAGTTCATCACCGCGCAGAGGGCGGCGCCCATCGCCACGGTGACGACGAACGCGGAGATCAGCGTCCAGGTGGTCGAGGAGACCGTACGGATCTTGGTCCATTCGGAGGTCAGGACCGCGGGTACCGATGCCATCGTCGTCATGCCCCCTTTCCGGTGCCGGGGGCGCCGGGAGTGCCGTCGGGAGGACCGGGGGCGGCGCCGGGCGGCTGATCCCACTGGTCGCCCCAGTGCGGTCCCACCTGCGGTGGCGCGGCTCCTCGTTCCGAGTGTGCGTGGTACTCCACCGAGTCCGCCGTCATCTGCATGAACGCCTCCTCCAGCGAGGCCCGCTGGGAACTGAGCTCATGCAGCACGATGGAGTGCCGGGCGGCCAGCTCGCCCAGGTCCTCGGTGGTGGCGCCGTCGATCTCCAGCGTGCCGTTGCCCGACTCGACCGCGACGAGGCCCTCCTCGTGCAGTACGTCGCGCAGCCGCTCCTGCTGCGGCGAGCGCAGCCGTACGTAGCTGCGGGAGTTCTGGTGGATGAAGTCGGCCATCGAGGTGTCGGCCAGCAGCCTGCCCTGGCCGATCACGATCAGATGATCCGCCGTCAGCGCCATCTCGCTCATCAGGTGCGAGGAGACGAAGATCGTCCGGCCTTCGGCGGCGAGCGCCTTCATCAGGTTCCGGATCCAGTGGATGCCCTCCGGGTCCAGACCGTTGACGGGTTCGTCGAACATCAGGATCTCGGGATCACCGAGCAGCGCCGAGGCGATACCCAGCCGCTGCCCCATTCCGAGCGAGAAGCCCTTGGACTTCTTCTTCGCCACCGCGCTCAGTCCGACGGTGTCCAGCACCTCGGCCACCCGGCTCTGCGGAATGCGGTTGCTCTGCGCGAGACAGAGCAGGTTGTTGTACGCGCTGCGACCGCCGTGCATCGATTTGGCGTCGAGCAGCGCACCGATGTACTTCAGGGGTTCTTCCAGCTCGCGGTAGTGCTTGCCGTCGATCCGCACCGATCCGCTGGTGGGGTTGTCGAGATCGAGCATCATCCGCATGGTGGTGGACTTGCCCGCCCCGTTGGGACCCAGAAAACCCGTCACCATTCCCGGCTTGATCCGGCACGACAACTGGTCGACGGCAACCTTGCTGCCGAAACGCTTGGTGAGGCCATCGAGCTCGATCATGCGTTCACGCTAGAACGGCCGCGCGCCCGGCGCCACCAGAAAGGCGGAACCGGGCGCGTCGGAATCGGACCGGCCGGTGTGTCGGGGGACCACCGGTCGCTGCCGCGTCGTTCCTGACGTCAGCGGGTCTGCTGGGCCGGAACGCCGCGCGAGGCGGGCTCCTCGTCGGCGGGGGTGCCGGCGGCGGCCACGGCGGCGCCGGTCAGCGTCGCCAGCATCTCGCGGACGTTGGTCAGCTGCGCGTTGATCGAGTCGCGGCGGTTGGTGAGCGCCGCCAGCTCGCGCTCGGACTCGCTGCGGATCCGGTCGGCCTTCGCGTTGGCGTCGGCCACGATGTCCTCGGACTGGCGCTGCGCGGTCTCCACCGTCTGACGGGCCCGGCGCTCGGCGTCCGTACGGAGCTTCTCGGCCTCCAGGCGGAGCTGCTCGGCGCGGTGCTCGATCTCGGCCAGACGCTTCTCGGCCTTGGCCTGACGGGAGGCGAGGTCGCGCTCCGACTGGTCGCGGCGCTTGGCCAGGTTGGTCTCGAAGTCCGCGGCGGCCTGGGCGGCCTTGGCGCGGGTCTCCTCGAAGAGCGCGTCGGCCTCCTCGCGCTTCTGCGAGGCGTCCTTCTGCGCGTCCGAGCGGAGCGTGGTGGCCTCGCCCTTTGCCTTCTCGACGATGCGGACGCCGTCGTCCTCGGCCTTGGTCTTGCGCTCCGCGGCGAACGTCTCGGCGTCGTTGCGGACCTGCTGGGCCGCGGACTCGGCGAGTTCGCGGTGCTGCTCGGCGGCGCGACGGGCCTCTTCTCGCAGGTCCTTCGCCTCCTCCTCGGCAAGGCGGAGAATCTTCTCCACGCGCGCGCCGAGACCGGCGTACGACGGCTCCGCGTCGTTCACCTGGGCCTGTGCGTTCTGCGTTTCGAGGTGCAGCTCCTCGATGCGCTTTTCCAGCGAGGTGATGCGGGTGAGAGCACTATCACGGTCGGCGACGATCTTGGTAATGCGGTCATCCACCTGACCGCGGTCGTAACCACGCCGCACGAGCTCGAAGCCGAAGGGGGAGGAAGGGTCACTCATGGGGTTCCTGTCGAAGTAAGACCGGTGAGGTGATAGGGGGAATCCTAGGGGCCCGGACGGCGTGTCATCGAGCAGATGCCTGTTTGATCTGGAGAATGACACCCCTTTTGAGTGGCTAACCCGCGCAAGCCTTGCCACTCGGAGGGCTGAACGTCCATGCCGGACCGCGGAAGCCCGCCGGACAGGTCCTACCCATCGGACGGCTTGCCACTCGAACGAGTGCCCGCCGCCGCGCCGGCCTTGGCACTGTCGGCGCCCTTACCGCCCGCCGCGGGGGTCTCGAAAGACTCCAACGCCTCCAGCACGTCCTGGACACGGGAGATCTCCGTGTTGATGTCCGCGCGCCGGCGTACCAGGACGTCGAGTTCGCGCCGGCCCTCGTCCACCGTCCGCTTGGCCTCGGTCTCGGCGTCGGACCGCAGCTTCTCGGCCTCGCGCACCAGGCTGGCCTTCTTCTGCTCGGCCTCCTTGAGCAGCGACTCGGCCCGCTTCACGGCGGCGATCCGGACCTTGCTCGCTTCCGAATTCGCGTCGGACAGCAGCTCCTTGGCCTTCGCCGCCGCTTCCTCGCGCTGCTCGGTCGCCGCCCTCATCAGGTTGTCGACGCGCTCGCCGGCCGTCTTCATCTGCTCGGAGGTCTCCCGCCGGGCCCGGTCGTGCAGCTCCTCGATCTCACCCTCCAGGCGGGTCCTGAGCTCCTCGGCCCGCTCCCGGATGGCGGTGGCGTCCCGGCGCGCGCCGACCAGCAGCTCGTCCGCGTCCGTCCGGGCCCGCTCGACCAGGGAGTTGCCCTCGACCGTGGCGTCGGAGGTGATCCGGACCGCCTCGTTCCGGGCAGCCCCGACCATCGTGTCTGCCTGTTCCTCGGCTTCGGTGGCCGCGCGCAGCGCCTCCTCCTGGGCCTTGTTGATCAGCTGGTCGGCCTGTTCGGCGGCGTCGGCCCGGCGCTTGGAGGCCGATTCGCGGGCCTCGTCGAGCAGCCGGTCCGCCTCCTGGCGGGCCTCGGCACGCATCTGTTCGGCCGCGGCCTCGGCATCGCTGCGCAGCCGCTCCGACTCCTCGCGGGTGCGGACCGCGTGCTCCTGCGCGGAACCGAGGGTGGCCGCCGCCTCCGCCCGCAGCCGCTCCGACTCGCCCGCCGCCTCGTCGCCGATGCGGGCCGCCTGCTGCGCCGCCTCCGCAACGGCGCGCTCGCTCTCGGCGGTCGCCTCGGCCAGCAGCCGGTCGGCCTGGACCGCCGCGTCCGACCGCATCCGGTTGGCGTCCTCGCGGGCCTCGGCACGGCTGCGCGCCGCGTCCTGCTCGGCGGAGGCCAGGGCGTCGGACGCCTCGGTACGCATCCGCTGGCTGTACTCCGCGGTGTCGGACCGCAGCTTCTCGGACTCCGTGATCGCGTCGGAGACCGTCCGCTCGGCCATCGCCTTGGCGGCCTCGGTCTCCTCGTTCGCGACGACGCGGATCCTGGCCGCGTCCTCGCCGGCCCGCTCCCGCTCGGCGTGCGCGTCGGCGCGGAGCCGGTCCGCCTCCTCCTGCGCCTCGGACTTCGTCCGCTCCGCGACGTGCTCGGCGGTGGAGCGCAGCCCGGCGATCTCCGCCTCGGCCTGCTCCTGGAGACCGCTGACCGCGTCCCGTACCTGCTGGGCGGTCTGCTCGGCGGCGGAGACCATCTCGGTCGCCCGGCCGTCCGCCTCCTCGACCAGCCGCTGGGCCTCGGCCTGGGCCTGCTCGACCCGCTTGCGGGCGGAGGCGAGGAGCTCCTCGCTCTGCTCGCGGGCCCGCTCGCGCTCCTGGTTCGCCTCGCCGCGCGCTGCGTCGAGCGTCTCCTGCGCCTCGCGGCGGCGCCGGTTCGCCTCCTCCTGGGCGGCGGCCAGCGCCTCGGCGGCCTCGGTGCCCACCCGCTCGGCGGCGGCCGCGGCCTCCGACCGCACCCGGTCGGCACTCTCCTGCGCCTCGGTCTTCAGCCGCTCCGCCTCGGCGGCCGCCTCGCTCCGCAGCCGCACGGCGACGGACTCGCCCTCCGCGCGGGAGCGCGAGGCGTCGGACGCGGCCTCGTCGCGCAGCCGCTGGGCCTCGGTCTCGGCCTGCTCCTGGAGGGTGCGCAGCCGCTCGGCGGCCTCGGTGCGCAGCCGCTCGGACTCCTCGTTCGTCTCGCGCCGGATGCGCTCCGCGTCGGTGCGGGCCTCGCCCAGCGTCTGCTCGGCCGTGGTGACCCTGGTCTCGGCCTCGGTGTGCAGCCGGGTCAGCTCGTCGGCCGCCTCGGCCTGCCTCGCCGCGACCGCGCGCTCGGTCCCCTCGCGCAGCTCCGCCGCGGCCTGCTCGGCGGCGGACGTCGTCGCCTCCACCAGCTCCTCGGCCTCGGTACGCAGCTGCTCGGCCTCGGCGTGGGCCCGCTGAAGGGCCTCGTCCGCCTGCTTCTTCAGCGTGGCCGCCCGCTCGGTGGCCTCGGTGCGGACCCGCTCGCTCTCGGTGCCGGCGGCGCCGCGCAGCTCCTCCGCGTCGGCCTTCGCCTTGGCGAGGAGCTCCTCGGCGGTCTTCGCGCCCTCCTCGATCTGCTGGACGGCCTCCCGGCGGGCCTCGCCGCGGATCCGCTCACCCTCGGCGACCGCTTCGGAACGCAGCTGCTCGGCCTCGCCGCGCAGCCGGCGCGCCTCCTCCTGGAGCTCGACCGTCTTGGCCCGGTACTCCTTGGTGTCGTCCTTGGCCGCGCCCTTGAGCTGGTCGGCCTGCTCGGTGGCCTCGCCGCGCAGCCGGTCCGCCTCGGACTCGGCCTCGCGGCGGATCCGCTCGGCCTCCTCGCCCGCGGCGCGGGTGGTCGACTTCGCGTCGTCGGACGCCTTGGTCAGCACCTCCTCGGCGGCGCGGGCCGCCTTGGCGAGCTGGGCCGCGGCGTCCTCGGCGGCGGCGGTGCGGGCGCTGTCGGCGGCCTCGGAACGGAGCCGGTCCGCCTCGGCGCGGGCGTCGGCGAGCGCCTGCTCGGCCTCCGCCTTCAGCGACTCGGCGTCCTTGGTGGCCTCACCGACCAGCCGGGCGATCTCCGACTTGGCGGTACGGGTGCGCTGCTCGTTCTGCGACTCGGCGCCGGCCAGCCGCTTGACCGCGGCCTCCTTCGCCTCGGACAGGACCTTCTCGGACTCCACCCGGGCCTCGCGCAGCTGCGTCTCGGCCTCCTGCACGCGCTGCTCGGCGGTCCGGTTCAGCTCGGCGGTCTGCTGCCGGGTCTGCTCGGTCTCGGCCGTCGTCGACGAACGCAGCTGCTCGGCGTGACTGGTCGCCTCCTGCGCCTGGCTGGAGGCGGCGTTCAGCATCCGCTCGGCGTCCTTGCGGGCCCGCAGCAGGATCGACTCGGCCTCGGACCTGGCGGACTCCGCCTCGGAGCCCAGCCGCTGCCGCGTCTCGTCCGCCAGCCGGCCGGCCTCGGCACGGGCGGCGGTCAGCGCCTGCTCGGCCTCGGCCCGTGACTCATCGAGGAGCCGGCGGGCCTGGGACTCGGTCCTGGCCCGCAGCTGCTCGGCCCACGCGACGTTCTCGTTGACGTGGGACTCGACGGTCTGGCGGCGCTCCGCCAGCTCCTGGTCGAGCCGCTGGCGCCGCTGCACGGCCTCGTTGTGCAGCTCGGCCTGGAGCCGCGCCTGGTGCTCGGCGTGCTCCTGAAGGATCCGCTGCGTCTGCGCACGGGCGTCGCGCAGCTCGCGCTCGGCGTCGCTGCGCAGCGACTCGGCCTGGACCTGGGCGTTACGGAGCAACTGCTCCGCCTGGTAGCCGATGTCCGCGCTGTCGTACGCGGGACGGGTCGCCAGACTGCGGCGGGCCTCGTGCAGCTTGGCGCGCAAGACCTCGACCTGGTAACCGAGGTCCTCGGCGTGCTGGACGGCCTTCTCCCGGTCGGTCTTCAGCCGGTCCATCTCGGCCTCGAACCGCGAGAGATGGTCGTCTTCAGCCCGGTGGCTCTCCTGGCGTTCGTAGCCCCGCACTGCGCGGTCCCATCCTTCCCCGAGCTCTGAACTCTTTCCCCAAGCTCTCAATTTCGTTCGAGCAGGGGATGCCCCACTGAGCAGGGGGAGGCCCCAACCCTGGTCGCAAACTCCTCATGAGTACCGTTCGCCGGCGAACGGTCCCCCCGGGGAATGGTGACAGATCAACGGCTGAGGACGCGGCGCGGCCCCGACCCGGCCCCGGCCCGGAACAGCCCACTCTACCGGGCCGGGTATCCCTGAGAAGCTGTTGTCCTCAGCGCTCTGTCCCGGACGTGACCAGTTCGGTCAGGACACCGTGGCAGTCCTTGGGGTGCAGGAAGGTGATCCGGGACCCCATGGAACCCGTCCTGGGCTCCTCGTACAGCACCCTGACGCCCTTCTCCCGGATGTCCGCGGCGTCCGCGTCCACGTCCGCCGTACCGAAGGCGATGTGGTGCACACCCTCACCGTTCTTGGCTAGCCATTTGCCGACCGCGGAGTCCTCCCGGGTCGGTTCCAGCAGCTGGAGGTAGGAGGCGCCGCCGTCCGACGTCTCGTTGATCTTGAGCATGGCCTCGCGTACGCCCTGCTCCTCGTTGACCTCGGAGTGGAAGACCTCGAACCCGTAGGTCGAGCGGTAGAACTCGACGGTGGCGTCGAGGTCGAAACAGGCGATCCCGATGTGGTCGATTCGCGTCAGCATGGGAACAGTGCAGCGCTCCGGGGGCGGTTACGCAACGTGCGCGCGATCACACCCGCCGCCGGATGACGGGCCGGGTACCGCTCAGTACATTCAAGCGGAGGGGCCCGCACATGAGGGGTGGAGGAAGGAGCAGGGCCGGGTGCGTGCAGCTGCAAGGCGGAGGAGGGAGGCATGGCGGAGCCATGCCGACCGACGACAACGCCGCAGATGGGCGCACCCGGCCCTGTGACGCCGCCCCTCATGTGCGGGCCCCTCCCACCCTCGTTCACAACCAATCCCAAGGGGCTGCGCCTCATGTCAGGAACGACCGGTACGACTTCTGTGATCGTCGCGGGCGCCCGTACGCCCATGGGCCGTCTCCTCGGCTCGCTGAAGAGCTTCTCCGGGGCCGACCTCGGAGGCTTCGCCATCAAGGCGGCGCTGGAGCGGGCCGGCATCGGCGGCGAGCAGGTCGAGTACGTGATCATGGGCCAGGTGCTGCAGGCCGGGGCGGGCCAGATCCCGGCACGGCAGGCCGCGGTCAAGGCGGGCATCCCGCTGAGCGTCCCGGCGCTCACCGTCAACAAGGTGTGCCTCTCCGGACTCGACGCCATCGCGCTGGCCGACCAGCTGATCCGGGCGGGTGAGTTCGACATCGTCGTGGCCGGCGGCCAGGAGTCCATGACGAACGCCCCCCACCTGCTCCCGAAGTCCCGCGAGGGCCACAAGTACGGCGCGATCGAGATGCTCGACTCGATGGCGTACGACGGCCTGACCGACGCCTACGAGAACATCCCGATGGGCGAGTCCACCGAGAAGCACAACACCCGCCTCGGCCTGGACCGCGCGGCCCAGGACGAGATCGGCGCCCAGTCCCACCAGCGGGCCGCCGCCGCCCAGAAGAACGGCATCTTCGAGGCCGAGATCACCCCGGTCGAGATCCCGCAGCGCAAGGGCGACCCGGTCCTCTTCTCCAAGGACGAGGGCATCCGCGCCGACACGACCGCGGAGTCGCTCGGCAAGCTGCGCCCCGCCTTCGCCAAGGACGGCACGATCACCGCGGGCACCTCCTCGCAGATCTCCGACGGCGCCGCCGCGGTCGTCGTCATGAGCAGGGCCAAGGCCGAGTCGCTGGGCCTGGACTGGATCGCCGAGATCGGCGCCCACGGCAATGTGGCGGGCCCGGACAACTCGCTCCAGTCGCAGCCGTCCAACGCGATCCGGCACGCCCTCAAGAAGGAGGGCATCGGCGTCGAGGACCTCGACCTCATCGAGATCAACGAGGCGTTCGCGGCCGTCGCGGTCCAGTCCATGAAGGACCTCGGCGTGACCTCCGAGAAGGTCAACGTCAACGGCGGCGCCATCGCGCTCGGCCACCCGATCGGGATGTCCGGCGCCCGGGTGGTGCTGCACCTGGCGCTGGAGCTGAAGCGGCGCGGCGGCGGCACCGGTGCGGCGGCGCTGTGCGGCGGCGGCGGTCAGGGCGATGCGCTGATCCTCCGCGTACCGGGCAAGTAGGAACGCAGTACGCAGTACGCACAACACGCAGCGAGCGAGCGAGTGAGTGAACGGAGCGGTGATGGTGGACGTCCCCACCCTGGTGGAGCAGGCCCGCGAGGGCAGGCCGCGGGCGGTGGCCCGGCTCATCTCCCTGGTGGAGGGGGCGTCGCCGCAGCTGCGTGAGGTGATGGCGGCCCTGGCGCCGCTGGCGGGCAACGCCTACGTCGTCGGACTGACCGGCTCGCCCGGTGTCGGCAAGTCGACATCCACCTCGGCGCTCGTCTCCGCCTACCGGCGGCAGGGCAAGCGGGTCGCCGTACTCGCCGTCGACCCGTCGTCACCGTTCTCCGGCGGCGCGCTGCTCGGAGACCGGGTCCGGATGTCGGACCACGCCTCCGACCCGGGCGTCTACATCCGCTCCATGGCCACCCGGGGCCACCTGGGCGGCCTCGCCTGGTCGGCCCCGCAGGCGATCCGGGTGCTGGACGCGGCGGGCTGCGACGTGATCCTGGTGGAGACCGTGGGTGTCGGCCAGTCGGAGGTGGAGATCGCCTCCCAGGCCGACACCTCGGTCGTCCTCCTCGCCCCCGGCATGGGTGACGGGATCCAGGCGGCCAAGGCCGGGATCCTGGAGATCGGCGATGTGTACGTGGTCAACAAGGCCGACCGGGACGGCGCCGACGCCACCGCCCGCGAGCTCAACCACATGCTGGGCCTCGGGGAGTCCCGGGGACCCGGCGACTGGCGGCCGCCGATCGTGAAGACGGTCGCCGCCCGGGGCGAGGGCATCGACGAGGTCGTCGAGGCGCTGGAGAAGCACCGGGCGTGGATGGAGGAGCACGGGGTGCTCACCGAGCGCCGCGCCTCCCGCGCCGCCCGCGAGGTCGAGACGATCGCGGTCACCCGGCTCCGCGAACGCATCGGGGACCTGCACGGCGACCGGCGCCTGGGCGCTCTCGCCGAGCGCATCGTGGCGGGCCGGCTCGACCCGTACACGGCGGCGGACGAACTGGTGGCGGGCCTGACCGGGGAGGCCTGAGCGGGGAGCCTGGGCGGCCGGAGCGGCCCGCCCGGCCGCTCGGCTCCCGTCAGGCCGCCGGGACCCGTCAGGCCGGGCGGGACCCCGGACACGGGGTATCCCGCCCCGCAGGGCTGATAACGCGTCAGTCATACGGCGGGAGTGCGCCGTTCACGTCTTTCCGCCCTGCCGCACCCGCCCCGCACGTGACACGATTGCCGCCGGTCATGTCATGCGCGCCAGGGGGGAGCGGCACATGCTGGGTCCGCTGCGGGAGGACTCGCCCAGACGGATCGGCCCGTACGCGATACGGGCCCGGCTCGGCGCGGGCGGCATGGGGGAGGTCTTCCTCGGGGACCGGGGCGACGGGTCCGGCCCGGCCGCCGTCAAGACCGTCCGCCGCGACGTCGCCCAGGACCCCGGCTTCCGCAGCCGCTTCCGCCGCGAGATCACCCTCGCCCGCTCCGTCACCGGCCCCCGCCTCGCGCCGCTGCTCGACGGGGACGCCGACGCCGAGGTCCCCTGGCTCGCCACCCAGTACGTCGCCGGGCCCACCCTGTCCGCCGCCGTCCGGGGCGCGGGCGCGCTGGGCGAGGCCGAGGTCCGGATGCTGGGCGCCGGACTGGCCCGCGCCCTGGCGGCCGTCCACGCGGCGGGCATCGTCCACCGCGATGTGAAGCCCGGCAATGTGATGCTCGCCGCCGACGGGCCGCGCCTCATCGACTTCGGGATCGCCCGGGACGCCGGGGGCACCCCGCTCACCACCACCAGCCGGATGGTCGGCAGCCCCGCCTTCATGTCGCCGGAGCACGTGGCGGGCAGCGGACGCGTCGTACCGGCCTCCGACGTCTTCTGCCTCGCCTCCGTGCTCTGCTTCGCCGCCACCGGCCGCGACCCGTTCGGGGACGGGCCCGTCGCCGCGGTCCTGTACCGGGTCAAGTACGTCGAGGCCGACCTGGCGGAGGTGCCCCAGGGGCTGCGCGCGGTCCTGGACGACTGCCTGAGCGCCGACCCCGCCGCCCGCCCCACCGCCGCCGCACTGGCCGCCCGGCTCACCCCGGGCGCCGCCGACGGGTGGCCCGCACCGGTGGGCGGACAGATCGCGGAGTACGAACGGGAACTGGCCCGGGTCGGCGCGCTGGACGGGCCGCTGCTGCCCGGATACACGCCCACCGAGGCGGCCACCGGCAGCCGCGGGGCCGCGCCCCGCCACCACACGGTGGCGACGGACTTCGCGCTGCGCCCGCCCCACGTGCCCGCGCCCGCGCCGGAGCAGGCCGCGCCGCCGCGCTCCCGGCGGCGCCGGAACCTCCTGGCGGCCCTCGCCGCGCTCGTCCTCCTCGGGGCAGCGACCGGCGCACTGCTGGCGCTGCGCGACGGCGGCAAGAGCAGCGGGGACCGGAAGCAGCCGGCCGAGGTGCTCGCCGGTATCGACGCCCAGGGCGGCCCGGAGGGCGCCGGCACCGTCCCGTACGGCCGTGACGTCCGGCCTGCCGGGTGGCACACCTGGCAGGGCGAGCTGACCGGGCGCCCGTTCGGCTGCGCGGCGGGCCGGGACGTGCTGGTCTGCCGCACCGCGGGCGGCGCGTACGAGGCGCTCTCCCCGTCCGACGGAAAGAAGCTGTGGGACTACTCGGCCCGGCTGGACGCGGACGAGGTCGGTGCCCGGATCGGCCCCACGGGGCAGGTCTTCATGCCGTCCGGATCGACCCGGCCCGCCATCTACGGCGATTCCGTGCTGCTCGCCACCGGTGACCGGATCGTCTCGCTGGACTCCCGTACCGGCAAGCCCCGCTGGGAGACCCGCGCCGGATCGACGCACGGCTTCGAGAGCGCGCCGCTGGTCGCCGACGGGCTGGTCTTCGCGGACATCGGCCCCGTCCCGGAAGGCGCCCGGGTCGCCGCGTTCGACCTCGCCACCGGCAAGGAGCAGTGGCGCAAACCGCTGGTGGGCGACAACCTCGCGAAGGTCGACGAATACGACTTCTGGCCGCTCACCACCAGCGACGGGGTGCTCTACCTGCGCGGCCAGGACGGACTGCGCGCCCTGCGCACCGGCGACGGCGCCGAACTCGGCCGCAGGAAGGAGGGGCAGGGCTCCCGGTGCTACGACGCACTGATCCGCGCCCCGCACGTCTACTGCGCCGCGTACTCGTACACCGCCGACGGCGCTCCCATGGCCGTCCAGCGGCTCCGCATCCCCACGCTCGAATCCGACGGTGAGATTCCGCTGCCGGACGGACTCACCGACGGGGCCGCCCTCGGCGCTGTCGACGACCACGTGGTCGTCCTGGTCCGGCGCGGTGCTCCCTGGGAGGAGGACGACACCGACCCGGAGATCGTCGTGGTCCGGCGGGAGGACGGCAGGACCCTCGCCCGCTACCCGCTCGACCGGCGCTCCTTCGACAGCCCGGTCAACGCCGCCTCGTCCCCGGTGATCGTCGCGGACACCCTGGTGTGGGCGGACAGCACCAGCCTGTACAGCGTCGCCCTGAACGGCGCGGCGAAGCCGGGACCGCTGCGCAGGACCGCGATCGAGGGCGCCCCGGGGCCCGAGACGCGCAAGGACTACGACATGCTCCAGTGGGGGGTCGTGCTGTCCAACGAGGTGCTGCCGCCGGAGGTCCTGCCGGTCGGCGGAGCCGTCTACGTCATCCAGCACGGCGGCCAGGTGTTCTCCGTCCCGCTGCCCGGTGCGTCCGCCTCATGATCGAACGGCCGGCCCCCGGCACCCGGACCCGGATCGGGCCCTACCGGATCCTCGGTCTGCTCGGCACCGGCGGCATGGGCGAGGTGTACCTGGCGCGGCCCGCCGGGATGCCCGCCGGAGCGCTCGTCGCGCTGAAGACGGTACGGCTCGAACTCGACCTGGACGACGGGTTCCGGGTCCGGTTCCGGCGGGAGATCGAGGCGGCCGCCGCCGTGCGCAGTCCTCGCACCGCCGCGTTCCTCGGGGGCGACGCGAGCGGCCGCACGCCCTGGCTCGCCACCGAGTACGTCGCCGGTCCCTCGCTGGCCGAGGCGGTGACCCGCAGCGGGCCGCTGCCCGAGCCGGTGGTGCGGGCCATGGGCGCGGACCTGGCGCTGGCCCTCGCGGACATGCACGCCGTACGGGTGCTGCACCGCGACCTCAAACCGGGCAACGTGCTGCTCGGCCCCGAGGGCCCCAAGGTGATCGACTTCGGCATCGCCCAGGCCTTCGACGCCACACAGCTGACCCGTACCGGTGTCGTGGTCGGCAGCCCCGGCTACATCTCGCCCGAGCACGTCAACGGCTCCACCGCACTGGTGCCCGCGTCGGACGTGTTCTGCCTGGGCGCGGTGCTGGCGTTCGCGGCGGCGGGACGCGGCCCGTTCGACGACTCCGACATGGCGGCGGTGATCTTCCGGATCTCCCGGGGCGACGCCGAACTCTCCGGGGTGCCCCCGCTGCTGCGCGACGTGATCGCCCGGTGCCTGGACCCGAGGCCCGAACAGCGCCCGGGCTCCGGGGAACTGGCCGCTCTGCTGCTACCCCGGGGCCCCTCGCTCCCGTTCCCCTGGACGCCGGGCGTACGGGACCAGCAGGCCGACTACGGGCGCGCGGCCAGGGAGTGCGCCGACTCGGCTCCGGCCGAACCGGACCCCGTCCCCTTCGTGCCGCCGCTGCCGCCCGGCCCGCCCCCCGTCGCCGTCACGTTTACGGACGCTCCGCGCCGGGCGCCCCAGGTGGTCCTGGCGGCGGTCGCGGTCACGGTCTGCCTGCTGCTGGGCTACGTGCTCTGGCCGGACCCGCCTGCCGGGGGCGGTGATCCGGGGAGCGCCGCCCGGTCCTCGGGTCCCGGCGCCGGTCCGTCCCACGCGGCCGACACCGCCGGCGTCCGCCTGGTTCCCCGGGCCGACAGCGGCCGCTCGGGCGACTTCGGCAACGCCGCGACCGACCGGTCCGTCCGGCCCGCCGGCTGGAAGGCGTGGAAGTCCACCGTCCAGGGCGGCACGGGCGACTGCGGCTTCGCGGAGTCGGCCCTGCTGTGCGGCGGGACGAAGGGGCTCACCGCGCTCGACGCGGCCGACGGCAAGCAGCGCTGGCGTACCCCGAAGGGGGCACAGAGCGCCACCAAGGCTGTCGTCGCCGGCTTCACCAAGGGGACCGTGTACGCGTTCGTCGGCCGGGCCCTGGTCGGCTACCGGCTGACTGACGGCGAGGAGCGCTGGCGCGCGAAGCTGCCGGCCGGGCACACCGGTTCGGCCGCCGTCCAGGATGGCGACACCCTCTACTACGTCATCGGCGGCGGCGCCCCCGGCACCGGCAGGCTGGCCGCCCGCCGGCTCACCGGCGACCGGCGCGAGCTGTGGAACAAGCCCTACGACGGGACCCGGCCCGCGCTGGTCGCGGATGAGGGGCGGCTGGTCGTGGTGGCGGGGGACACCCGGATCGTCGACGGGGCGACGGGCACCGTGAAGGAGCGGCTGTCCGCGAACGACTTCCCGTGCCGGGACCCGGCGCTCAGGGGCCGCGTACTGGTCTGCCGGGCGGCGTCGGGGCCGGGCCTCGCCGCCATGAACGACGTGACCCGGCCCCGGGAGCACCGGATCATCGCCGCAGGGATCGCGGTCCACGGCCCGGTGGCGCTGACCGACGACGGAACCGTGGTGGTCAACGACGACGACAGCCTCCACGCCATCTCGGTGGCCGGCGACCTGTCGAAGTGGGCCACCGACCGGTACCCGGACGGGGGTGGTCGGCCCTCGGTCGCCGGGGACCTGGTCCTCGCGGCCACGGGCGCCGGGGTGGGCACGTACCGGCGCACGGACGGGGAACCGGAGAACAGCACCGGTTACACCGGTGTCCCCTTCCCGCCCGGTGACCCACCACAGCTGCTGGCCGTCGGTGACGTCGTGTTCCTCGGCTTTGCCGACGGCACGGTCGTCTCCGGCTACATCCCCTGAGGGCCGCGGCGACGGTTGCTCAGTCGTCGTCGCGGTCGTCCCCGTCGTCGTCCCCGTGGCCGCTGTCCGGCCGGTCCACCGTGACCTTCGCCGTCTTCGCGTCCACGTCTCGCTCGTGCTTCGCGCCGTCCTTCCCCCGGACGTCGACCTCCCAGTGCACCGCCCGGCCGACGCGGCCGTCGTGGTCCTCCAGCTCGACCGAGGTCACGGTGCCCGGCTCCGATCCGAGCGCGGCCCGGACCGCGTCGTCGAGCGTCACGGAGGTCTTGCGGGGCGCGGACCGGTCGCCGTCGTCGGTGTCGGCGTGCTCGGCGAGCACCTTGCCGCTGTCCGGGTCCACCGTCACGTCGTGCCGGGTCCGGTCGGAGCCGTACACGTCGAGCTCCCAGACGAGCCGGCCGTCCTCGTCGTCGAGTTCGGCCTCGGTCACCGTGCCCGGGACGGCCCGGACGGCGGCCGCTGCCGCGTCCCCGACGGTGACGCGGGCGCTGTCGCGGCCCGGCGTGCCGCTCGTGGAACCGCCGCCCGCCAGTGCGACGGCCGTGGCGGTCCCGCCGGCGGCCAGCACGGCGGCGGTGACGGCGGCGATGACGATCTTTCGCTTCATGAGGGGTCCTCCCCGGTCGGATGGTCCGTTGTGCGACGGGTCCCACCCTGCCGAGGGGATGCTGAACGCAGCCTGAAGCCACCTGAAGCCGTCTTCAGCTCCGGTTTGCGAGGCTGTGCGCATGCGCCTGTTGATCGTGGAGGACGAGAAGCGGCTGGCGATCTCCCTGGCCCGGGGGCTCACCGCCGAGGGATTCGCCGTAGATGTCGTGCACGACGGGCTCGAAGGGCTGCACCGGGCCTCCGACGGCGCGCACGACCTGGTCGTCCTGGACATCATGCTGCCGGGGATGAACGGCTACCGGGTCTGCGCCGCCCTGCGCGCCGCCGGCCACGAGGTGCCCATCCTGATGCTGACGGCGAAGGACGGGGAGTACGACGAGGCGGAGGGGCTGGACACCGGCGCCGACGACTACCTCACCAAGCCGTTCAGCTACGTGGTGCTGGTCGCCCGGGTCCGCGCCCTGCTGCGCCGGCGCGGCGGCTCCGCCTCGCCGGTGGTCACCGTCGGCTCCCTGCGGATGGAGACCGCCGCCCGCCGGGTCCACCTCGGCGGTGACGAGGTCGTGCTCACCACCAAGGAGTTCGCCGTGCTCGAACAGCTCGCGCTGCGGGCCGGACAGGTGGTGAGCAAGGCGGAGATCCTGGAGCACGTCTGGGACTTCGCCTACGACGGCGACCCGAACATCGTCGAGGTGTACGTGAGCACCCTGCGCCGCAAGCTCGGCGCGGCCGCCATCCGCACGGTGCGCGGCGCCGGATACCGGCTGGAGGCGCTGTGAGATCGGTACGGGCCAGGGCGGCGCTCGGCGCCACGGTGGTCGTCGCCCTCGCGCTCGTCGCCGCCGGGCTGGCCGCCCTGCTGGTCCTGCGCGCCAACCTCACCGACCAGGCGGGCCTCCAGGCCGAGGTGGCGGCCCGCGAGGCCGCCGGGCAGCTGGCCCTCGACGTCCCCTACGACAAGCTGAAGACGGGCGACGAGGAGGACCATCCGGTCCAGGTGACCGACGAGGACGGACGGGTGGTCGCCGTCTCCAAGGACCTGGAGGCGATCTCCGGCACCGGCACGGACCGGGTCACCCCGCAGCCCTCGCCCGCCTCCCCGGGCAAGGGCGACGACGACGGCGACCGCGAGGGGGACGACGATGACGACGGCGCCGGCGCCGACCCCGGACGCGGTGAGGTCTCCACCGACGATCCGGACTTCGGTAACGGCACCGCCACCGTCGACGGCGAGAGCGCCGACTACCGCTTCGCGTCCGTCGAGGCGACGAACTCCGCCGGGCTGACCCTGACCGTCCACGCCGGGGCCCCGCTCGCCGCGGAGCAGCGGGCCGTCGCGAGCGTGCGCGCCGCGATGCTGGCCGCGCTGCCCGTCGTGCTGCTCGTGGTCGCGGGGGTGACCTGGCTGGTGACCCGGCGGGCGCTGCGCCCGGTGGAGGACATCCGGCGCGAGATGGCGGCGATCACCGCGTCCGAGGACCTGAGCAGACGGGTGCCGGAGTCCGCTTCGCGTGACGAGGTCGCACGGCTGGCCCGTACCACCAACGAGACGCTCACCGCCCTGGAGGCCTCCGTCGACCGGCAGCGGCGGTTCGTCGCGGACGCCTCGCACGAGCTGCGCTCCCCGATCGCCTCGCTCCGCACCCAGCTGGAGGTGGGCGCCGCGCACCCGGAGCTGCTGGACGTGCCGGGTGCGGTGGCCGACACCGTGCGGCTCCAGGTACTGGCGGCCGATCTGCTGCTGCTGGCCAGGCTGGACGCGGGGGAGCGGCCGGGGAGCGCGCGGCTGGATCTGGGCGCGCTGGTCCGCGCGGAGGTCTCGCAGCGCACCGGTGACCGGATCGCGGTGGCGGTGTCCGTGCCGGAGCCGGGCGGGCCGGAAGTGACCGGTTCACGCGGTCAGCTGGCCCGGGTGATCGGCAATCTGCTGGACAACGCCGAGCGGCACGCGGTGAGTTCGGTGGCCGTGGCGGTGCGGGGGATACGCGGGGGCGCGGTCCTCGTGGTCACGGACGACGGGGCCGGAGTGCCGGAGGCGGAGCGCGAGCGGGTCTTCGAGCGCTTCGTGCGCCTCGACGACGCCCGCGCCCGCGACGACGGCGGGGCCGGTCTGGGCCTCGCCATCGCCCGCGATGTGGCCGTGCGGCACGGGGGCCGGCTGACCGTGGCCGGGGCGGGGGAGCGCGGCGCCCGGTTCGAGCTGTGGCTGCCGGGCCCCCGCTGAGCGGCGCCCCCGGGCCGCCGGACCGCTGTCAGACGCGGCGGGCGCGCAGGTGGTCCGCGACCGGGGCGAGGGCCGCGTGCAGCTGTTCCAGCGCCTCCGGGGTCAGCAGGTCCATGAAGTGCTTGCGCACCGACGCCACGTGGTGCGGCGCCACCTTCCGCATCGTCTCCGCGCCGGTCTCGGTGAGGACCGCGTACAGCCCGCGCCGGTCCGACTCGCAGTTCTCCCGGCGGACCAGGCCCGCGCTCTCCATGCGGGTGACCTGGTGCGAGAGCCTGCTCTTGGACTGCAGGGTGGCGGTGGCGAGATCACTCATCCGCAGCC
Source organism: Streptomyces sp. NPDC048462 (assembly GCF_043200175.1). Classification (NCBI taxonomy): domain Bacteria; kingdom Bacillati; phylum Actinomycetota; class Actinomycetes; order Kitasatosporales; family Streptomycetaceae; genus Streptomyces; species Streptomyces sp. NPDC048462. Next base: position 216,556 of record NZ_JBICXG010000008.1, on the reverse strand, counting down.
GCTGGTCCGGCGACTCCGAGAGGTTGACGAGGATCTCGTAGTCGTTGTTGGTCAGGCCGAACGGCTGGAGGTCCTTCTCCAGCTGGTGCATCAGCAGCCTGCTGACATCCAGGTGGGTGCGCCAGGCGCACTGCTCCGCGTTGCTCAGCCAGCGGGTGGCCGTCTCGGTCTCCATATATGGATTCTACCTAAGAAGTTGAAATCCGGACGAAGTTAGTTGGTGTGACGCCCGGCACGCGCCGGCCGGGTCCCGCGGGTGAGGCGCTGACCTTCGGCGTCACACTCCGCAGACTACCGTTCACAACCCGAAGCGCCGTTGGAGGTCCCCCAGCTGGCCCGGGGTGCGGGGGTTGGACCCAGGTTGACCCCCGCCCGGAACACCCGCCTGCTGCGGCACCGCTCCCGTCGGCTGCTCGGCCATCAGCACCTCGGTGGACTGGAGCAGCACCGTACCCGCGCCGACGAACTCGAACTGGTGCTCCTCGCCCGAGGCGCCGCCGATCCCGGTGAACGCCCGCACCCCGCCCAGCACGCCCCGCATGTAGCCGTGGTCGTAGTGGTGGCACGGCGAGGGGCAGTCCGCCCAGCCCACCAGCGCCTGCGGGTCGACCCGCAGCGGCGGCTCCATGAAGACCACCGGACCGTTGGATGCGGCGACGAACTTCCCCGTGCCGATCAGGGTCAGGAACCCCGGCACGATCGACTGCTTCAGCGCCAGTGTCGGCTGGTAGGCCAGCAGGTTCCCGGACCGGATCGTCAGGTTCCCGTCCTCCAGATCGTAGGAGTTCACGTCGAAGGCCCGGTCCGCGAGCAGCATCTTCCCGCTGCCCTCGGCCACCACCCAGTCACTCGCGTGCAGCGGCGAGTGGAAGCTCGTACGGACCAGTCCCTCGAAGCGGCCGTGCCCGATGCCGTTGAACTCGATCCGCCCGTAGTAGGCGATCATCTTGCCCTTCTGCAGGAACCACTGGCTCCCCTTGAGCTCCACACAGAAGGTGTACGCGTTGACGTTGTCGTCCGTCGGCAGCGTCATCGGGTCGAAGACGACAGGCGTGCTCACAGCTTCTCCTCCGAGGCCTGGACGTACACCGCACCGTTGCCGCTGAGCTCCAGCTGGAACCCCTCGCCGGAGCCGCGCCCCACCATCTCGCGCCAGCCGAGCGCGGTGGACAGCTTGTTGCGCACGTCGCCGTGGTGGGCGACGTACGCCTGCGGGTCCACGTGCACCTCGCGGCCCGGCGTGATCGGCAGCTCGATCACCCCGCCGTGCGCCATCACCGCCACCGCGCCGTGCCCCTTCAGCGTCGTCGTGAACAGGCCCTGCCCGCTCACCTGGCCGCGCACCATGCCCATCACGCCGCCCTGCGAGCCCATGAACATCGTGCCCTGCTGGAGCGCGCCGTCGAAGGCGAGCAGCCGGTCGGCCTCCACGTAGAGGGTGTCCCCGGTCAGGTTGATCACCTGGATGTGGTGGCCGCCGTGACCGAACATCACCGTGCCGCTGCCCTCGACCGTCATCAGCGGCGTCGCCTCGTTCGCCATCCGGCGGCCGATCATCGACATCACCCCGCCCTGACCGCCCTGGATGTTCGGCGTGAAGGACACCTCGCCGCGGTAGGCCAGCATCGCGCCGCGCTGGCTGAACATCTTCTGGCCGGGGACGACCGTCGCCTCGACCATCTTCGAGTTGATCTCACGGAACGGCATCAGAGATCGCCCCCGATCGTGTTCCGCTCACTGGGCTGGACGTAGACGAGTCCCTCGCCCTCGAAGCGGATCTGGAAGGACTCGCCCGAGCCCTCGCCCATCAGCGTCCGGAAGTTCACCCCGGACTGGAAGTGCTGCTGGAGGTTGCCCTGGTGGGCGATGTAGGCGCCGGGGTCGACGAAGAGCGGGTACTGGGCGGAGACCCGCAGGGTCACGGCCGAGCCGTCCGACATGATCGCCGCCTGGCCCGTTCCCTCGACGGTGGTGGTGAACAGTCCGTTGCCCGTCCCGCCGCCGCGCAGCCCGGTGAAGGTGGTGCCGGTACGCAGACCGGCGTCGGTGCAGAGCAGGTTGCTCGCCTCGACGTGCAGCTTCTCGCCGCGCAGCGAGACCAGACTGATGTCACTGGCCCGGTCGGCGAAGTAGCAGGTTCCCTCGCCCTTCACCTCCATCACGGCCATCTGCTCGCCGGTCAGCCGGCGGGTCACCATGCCGCGCAGGCCCTCACCGCCGCCGGTCATCTTCTTGAACGCCATCCGGCCGTCGTACGCGACCATCGAGCCGTTCTTCGCCTTGACGGCGTCGCCGGTCAGGTCGACGGCGAGCGTCTTGCTGCCTTGGAGTCGGAACATTGCCACGGTGCGACGGTAGCCGCCGGAAATCCGGCCCGTCCCGCGAATGAGGACAAGGAGTGCCCGAAGGGCGCGAATCGGCCCCCGCCACAGGACCTGGTGGCGGCCGGTGCCACAATGGTCGCGCTTGTGCCTGCGTTCACAAGCTGTCACCGTCCTCCCACCGAAGGTGCCCCCGTGGACATCAAGACCGCTACCGCCCTGCACCGGCTGCGCCTCATCTCGATTCCCGAGGCGCTGTCCTTCCCCGCGCTGATCATCTTCGGCTCGGTGCTGAGCCGGGTCTCCGACATCGACTTCCTGATGATGCCGCTCGGCATGCTGCACGGCGTGCTCTTCGTGATCTACGTCGTCCTGCTGCTCGACGTCTGGAACAAGACCAAGTGGCCGCTCAAGCGCGTCGCGTTCTTCTTCCTGCTCTGCGTGCTGCCGTTCGGCGGGCTCTACGGCGACAAGGTGCTGAAGCGCTACGAGGCCGACGGCGTCATCGCGGCCCGCGCCCGCCGGGAAGGTACGGTCAGCGCATGATCGTTGCCTTTTCCGTCAGCCCGCTGGGGGTCGGTGAGGACGTCGGCGAGTACGTCGCCGACGCCGTCCGAGTCGTCCGCGAGTCCGGGCTGCCCAACCGCACGGACGCCATGTTCACCTCGATCGAGGGGGAGTGGGACGAGGTCATGGACGTCGTCAAGCGCGCCGTCGCCGCCGTCGAGGCGCGGGCCGGCCGGGTCTCCCTCGTGCTGAAGGCCGACATCCGCCCCGGCGTGACCGACGGGCTGACCGCCAAGGTCGAGACGGTCGAGCGCCACCTGGCCGGCTGACGCCCGAGGAGCGGCGCCCCTCGGGGCGCCCCTCATCACGGCGCGTGGGGCTGCGGCTGGGACACCGCCAGGGCGATCCCGAGCGGCGTCCGCTCGTACAGCACCTGGTGCCCGTACCTGCGCGAGGTCAGCAGCCCCGCGGACCGCAGCACCGACAGGTGCTCCGAGACGGAGGACGGCGCGAGGCCGAGCCGGTGGGCGAGCGCCGAGGTGCCGGCCGGTTCGTCGAGCGCGCACAGGACGTCGGCGCGGGCCCGGCCGAGCAGCCGGGCGAGGACGTCCGGGGTGCGGTCGCCCGGCTCCGTCCAGAGCCCGCCGATCCCGCGCGCCGGATAGATGACCGCGGGCAGCCAGGGCGCCTCGAAGCCGCCGACCACGTTCGGCCAGGCGAACACGCTCGGCATCAGCACCAGGCCCTGCCCGCCGAGCACCCGGGAGTGCCGGCCGGCCGTGCGGGCGATGGTCAGCGTCGAGTCCGCCCAGCTCAGCTGCGGGCTCAGCTCGCTCAGCAGCCGCTCGAAGCCGACCGCCGCGAGCCGCCGCGAGTGGTAGGCCACATCCGCCTCCAGCAGCGCCCGCAGCCGGGGCCAGTGCGGCTCGATCAGCGCCCGCCAGGCCAGCTCCAGCAGATCGGCCAGCTCCCGCACGGTCCGTGCCGGATCGGCCAGCATCGCCTGCCCGGCGGCGGAGTCCAGCGCCCCGGGCCGGTCGGACAGCGCCCACGCGATGTCCTCCCGCGCCAGCGCCGGATCGACCGCCCGCACGCCCGCGATCTCCTCCTCGAACGAGGTGAGCGGCCCCAGCGGCGGCGGGCAGAAGAAGTCCGGACTGTGACCGCGCTCGTTCATCAGCAGCCACAGCGGCCCGAGATCGAGCCCGGCGGCCGCGTGCCGGATCCGGCGCAGCCACGGCAGGTGATAGCCCTGCCGCTCCGGCCGGGCCAGCACCCGGACGGCGGCCTGGGTCTCCCCGATCGGGGACAGCGCGAACCGGCAGCGCAGCAGATCGCTCTCGTCGAAATGCAGATGGAACGGCATGCGCGGCCTCGGGAAGATTCGGGTGGGACCGAAAGTCTACGGACCGGGTGCCGTGGTCCAGCAGGCTGCGCCCATGCCGAGAGACACCGATCCGCCGGCGGGCGGCCACATACCCCGCGACCCGGAGCGCGCCGGTTCCCCTGACCCGAGCGAACCGGCCGCGCTCCGGGCCCCCGCGGCCCACGAAACCGTGCCCGGAACTGCCGGGCCGGCCCCCGCCGTTGCGGGACCCGGCACGGAACCCTCCCGGCCCTCCCGCGGCTACCGGGCCGTCTTCGCCGTCGTCGAGTTCCGCGCCGTCTTCGCCGCACATCTGCTCTCGCTGCTCGGCGTCGTGGTCAGCGAGCTCGCGCTGACCGTCCTCGTGTACGACCTCACCGGCTCACCGCTGCTCAGCGCCCTGACCTTCGCGCTCGGCATGCTGCCCTACCTCGTCGGCGGCACCCTCTTCGCGGGGATCGCCGACCGCTACCCCGCCCGCCGGGTCCTGGTCACCTGCGACCTGATCTGCGCGGCCTGCGTCGCCGTGATGGTGCTGCCGGGCACCCCCGTCGCCGGACTGCTCCTGCTGCGCTGCCTGGTGGCCGCCGTCTCGCCCGTCTTCACCGGGACCAGGATGGCCGCGCTCGCCGACATCCTCGGCGAGGACGACCTCTACGTACTGGGCCGCTCGCTGCTGCGGATCGTCTCGCAGAGCGCGCTGCTGGCCGGTTTCGGCGTGGGCGGGCTGCTGCTGGCGGTGGTCTCGCCGCGCGGTGCGATCACCATCACCGTCGCCACCTTCCTCGGCTCGGCCCTCCTGCTGCGCCTCGGCACCCGGGACCGGCCCGCCCGCAGCACCGGCAAGGGCGGCGCCACCCTGCTGGGGGAGTCGCTCACGGGCGCCCGGCTGGTCCTCGGGAACCGCCGGATCCGGGCTTTGCTGCTGCTCTTCTGGCTGCCCCCGGTGTTCGTCGTCGCCCCGGAGGCGCTGGCGGCGCCGTACGCCGACGAGATCGGTGCGGGCACCGTCGCGCTCGGGCTGCTGATGTGCGCCATGCCGGTCGGTCAGATCGCCGCCGAACTGTACGTGGGCGCGGCCCTGAGCCCGCGGGCCCGCTCCCTGATCGTGCTGCCGGCCGCGGCGGTGGGGCTGCTGCCCTTCCTGCTGTACGGGATCAGCCCCGGCCTCGTGGTGATCGCGGCCGCGCTGGTGGTGGCCGGTGCGGGCTCGGCGTACATCATCGGGCTCGACCAGTGGTTCGTCGAGGCCGTTCCGGAGGAACTGCGGGGCCGGGCCATGACCCTGCTCACCGCCGGGCTCATGACGCTCCAGGGCGTCGGCATGGCGCTGGCGGGCCTGGCCGCCGAGTTCTTCCCGGTGCACCAGGTGGTCGCCGGGGCCGGGGCCGTGGGCACCCTGTGCCTGCTGGTGCTCGTCGCGGAGGTCCGCAGAACCGCACCCGCTCACCGAATTCGGACCGAAGTTCGAGACGGGGCGGACCAGCATGTGACCAGTGGGTAAGGTCGATGCCGTGCCGAAGCCGCTCAGTCTCCCCTTCGATCCCATCGCCCGCGCCGACGAACACTGGCAGCAGCGCTGGGGTCCGGTGCCCTCCATGGGTGCGATCACCTCGATCATGCGCGCGCAGCAGATCCTGCTCGCGGAGGTCGACGCGGTGGTCAAACCGTATGGGCTGACCTTCGCACGGTACGAGGCGCTGGTCCTGCTGACCTTCTCCAAGGCCGGTGAGCTGCCGATGTCCAAGATCGGTGAGCGGCTGATGGTGCACCCCACCTCCGTCACGAACACCGTGGACCGGCTGGTGCGCTCCGGCCTGGTCGACAAGCGCCCCAATCCGAACGACGGCCGGGGCACGCTCGCCTCGATCACGGACAAGGGGCGCGAGGTCGTCGAGGCGGCCACCGAGGACCTGGTCGCGATGGAGTTCGGGCTCGGGGTGTACGACGCCGAGGAGTGCGGCGAGATCTTCGCGCTGCTGCGGCCGCTGCGGATCGCCGCACAGGACTTCGAGGAGATCTGAGCGGGCCGTGGAGGGCGGGGTTCCGCGCCCGGCCCGCTGCAAGATCGCCCAGGACGTCCGGTTAGGCTCGATGGCATGAAACGCAGCGTCCTGACCCGGTACCGGGTGATGGCTTACGTCACCGCCGTCATGTTGCTGGTGCTCTGCACCTGCATGATCTTCAAGTACGGCTTCGACACCGGCGAGGGCCTGACGCTCGTCGTCTCGCAGATCCACGGCGTGCTCTACATCATCTACCTGATCTTCGCCTTCGACCTCGGCTCCAAGGCGAAGTGGCCGATGGGCAAGCTGCTCTGGGTGCTGATCGCCGGCACGATCCCGACGGCCGCGTTCTTCGTCGAGCGCCAGGTCGTCCGCGACGTCGAGCCGCTGCTCACGGACGCCGCCCCGGTCCCCGCGAAGGCCTGACCGGAGCCCGGTCCCGGCCCCGGTCCGCATCTGGTCCGAACCGCCCCGCGCAAAGCGCCGGGCGGTTTGCCATCGACATTTACTAGGACGTCCTAGTAAATTTGTACGCATGGACGCTGACGCGATCGAGGAAGGCCGCCAACGCTGGCAGGCCCGTTACGACAAGGCCCGCAAGCGTGACGCGGACTTCACCACGCTCTCCGGGGATCCGGTCGAGCCCGCATACGGCCCCCGGCCCGGGGACGCGTACGAGGGCTTCGAGCGGATCGGCTGGCCCGGTGAGTACCCCTTCACCCGCGGGCTCCACCCGACCGGCTACCGGGGCCGCACCTGGACGATCCGCCAGTTCGCCGGCTTCGGCAACGCCGAGCAGACCAACGAGCGCTACAAGATGATCCTGGCCGCCGGCGGCGGCGGGCTCAGCGTCGCCTTCGACATGCCGACGCTGATGGGCCGCGACTCCGACGACCCCCGCGCGCTGGGCGAGGTCGGCCACTGCGGGGTGGCCATCGACTCCGCCGCCGACATGGAGGTCCTCTTCAAGGACATCCCGCTCGGTGACGTCACCACGTCGATGACGATCAGCGGCCCCGCCGTGCCCGTCTTCTGCATGTACCTGGTCGCCGCCGAGCGCCAGGGCGTCGACCCGGCCGTACTCAACGGCACGCTCCAGACGGACATCTTCAAGGAGTACATCGCGCAGAAGGAGTGGCTCTTCCAGCCCGAGCCCCATCTGCGTCTCATCGGCGACCTGATGGAGCACTGCGCCCGCGACATCCCCGCGTACAAGCCGCTCTCCGTCTCCGGCTACCACATCCGCGAGGCCGGGGCCACGGCCGCGCAGGAGCTGGCGTACACCCTGGCCGACGGCTTCGGATACGTGGAGCTCGGCCTCTCCCGCGGCCTGGAGGTCGACACCTTCGCACCCGGCCTCTCCTTCTTCTTCGACGCGCACCTCGACTTCTTCGAGGAGATCGCCAAGTTCCGCGCCGCCCGCCGGATCTGGGCCCGCTGGATGAAGGAGACGTACGGCGCGAAGACCGACAAGGCGCAGTGGCTCCGCTTCCACACCCAGACCGCCGGGGTCTCGCTCACCGCCCAGCAGCCCTACAACAACGTCGTACGGACCGCCGTCGAGGCGCTCTCCGCCGTCCTCGGCGGTACCAACTCCCTGCACACCAACGCCCTGGACGAGACCCTCGCGCTCCCCTCCGAGCAGGCCGCCGAGATCGCCCTGCGCACCCAGCAGGTGCTGATGGAGGAGACCGGCGTCGCCAACGTGGCGGACCCGCTGGGCGGTTCCTGGTACGTGGAGCAGCTCACCGACCGGATCGAGGCGGACGCCGAGAAGATCTTCGAGCAGATCAGGGAGCGCGGCACCCGGGCCCACCCGGACGGGCAGCACCCGATCGGCCCGATGACCTCCGGCATCCTGCGCGGCATCGAGGACGGCTGGTTCACCGGCGAGATCGCCGAATCCGCGTTCCAGTACCAGCGAGCCCTGGAGAAGGGCGACAAGCGGGTAGTCGGCGTCAACGTCCACCACGGCTCGGTGACCGGCGACCTGGAGATCCTGCGGGTCAGCCACGAGGTCGAGCGCGACCAGGTCAGCGAGCTCGCCGGCCGCAAGGACGGCCGCGACGACGCCCGGGTGGTCGCCGCGCTGGACGCGATGCTGGCCGCCGCCCGCGACGGTTCCAACATGATCGCCCCGATGCTCGACGCCGTACGGGCCGAGGCGACACTGGGTGAGATCTGCGGGGTGCTGCGCGAGGAATGGGGCACCTACACGGAACCGCCCGGTTTCTGACAGACAGTTGGTAGTTACAGGTGTCACCTCCAGGGGGCCGGGTAGGCGCAGCCGCGATACTCGTACCCCTCTGGAGGAACACAGTGAGACTGTCCGGGAGAATGACAGCGGCCGCGGGCGCCGCACTCGCCGTACTCGGAACGCTGCTGGTCAGCGGTTCGACGGCGGTCAGCGCCGCACCGGCGCCGAAGCCGAGGGTGCAGGACACCTTCGACTCGCTCGGCCCGGATGTGCAGGCCGCGAAGCTCTCCAGCGGCCGCACCGCGCACTACATCGACGAGGGGCGCCGGGGCGGCACCCCGGTCCTGTACATCGGCGGAACCGGAACCAGCGCGCGGGCCGCGCACATGACGGACTTCTTCCGGTCCACCCGGGAGTCGTTCGGCCTCCGGCTGATCTCCGTGGAGCGCAACGGCTTCGGTGACACGGAGTACGACCCGTCCCTCGGCAAGGCCGACTTCGCGAAGGACGCCCTCGAGGTCCTGGACCGGATCGGCGTCAGAGAGGTCTCGGTGATCGCGATCTCCGGCGGCGGACCCTACGCAGCCGAGCTCGCCGCCCGCGCCCCCGGCCGGATCAAGGCCCTCCACCTGGCCGCCGCGCTCCCGCCGTACGGCGAGAAGGCCGCCTACTGCGGTCTGAGCGACGACCAGCTCACCGACGCGGTCAAGGACTCGATAGCCGACCCGCGTTCCTGGTGGGCGTTCCCCGACGACAGCGCCGTCAAGTCCATCCCGGGCTTCGCCGACACCGCGTACGAAGAGGGCGCCCGCACGTACAACCAGCGCGGCCAGAAGTCCGATCCGGCGCCGCAGGTGCACGAGCAGCGGCTCTACTGCCAGCGCCCCGGGCCCGACCTGTCGAAGCTGAAGGCGCCCGTCTACCTGTACGGCGGCGACAAGGACACCACCGTGCCGACGGCCGCCGCCCTCGCCACCTGGCGCAAGGCGCTGCCCGTCACCCCGGTGGTCCGTACGTACGCCGACTCCGGCCATGACGTCCAGTACCGCCACTGGGACCAGATCCTGGTGGACCTGGCCGGACAGGGCGACCGCACCGTCGTCTGCCACAGCGACCGCACCAAGCTGATGGCGCCGAAGCAGGCGGACCGCCTGGTCGCCGCCGGCAAGGCCACGCTGGGCAGTTGCGCCTGGCAGAAGTAACCCCCGCCGCACTATCCGGCGGCGGCCGCGCCCAGCCCCGCCAGGAGCAGCAGGGTGAAGCGCCGGGCCCAGTCGGCATCGACGGGCTCGGCGCTCACCAGCGCCCGGTGCACCACGGCCCCGGCGATCACGTCGAAGATCAGGTCCGCCGTCAGGGCCGCCGTGACCTCGTCCTGCTCCTCCGGCAGCTCACCGCGTTCCTGGGCCCGTCGGCGGCCCTGGAGGACGAGACGCTTCTGCCGGTCCACGATCGAGTCACGGATCCGGGTCCGCAGCGCCTCGTCCCGGGTCGACTCCGCGACCACCGCCATCAGCGCGGTCTGGGTCTCCGGGCGCTCGAGGAGCGCGGCGAACTGCAGCACCACCGCCTGCACATCGGCGGACAGGCTGCCCAGATCGGGGAGTTCCAGCTCGTCGAAGAGGACCGCGACCGCGTCCACGACCAGTTCGTTCTTGCCCGCCCAGCGCCGGTACAGCGTCGTCTTGGCGACCCCGGCCCGCGTCGCCACATCACCCATCGTCAGCTTCGACCAGCCGAGATCGACCAGCGAGGCTCTGGTCGCCTCCAGGATCGCCTCATCGGCCGCGGCATTGCGCGGTCGTCCCGTTCGTGAGGGTTTGGGGTGGCTGTGGCTCAGCATGACGCGACCATACCCGCCAGTAGCTAAATCCGACCGGCCCCGTCGGCCGTGAGACAGATCACCGAGTGGTCCTGTTCAGCAGGGGGTGTGGCCAGTTACGCTACGGGTCGTAGCGTAAGGATGTCGGCTGGCCGGCGTCGCGCCACGGACGAACGACAGCCACAGGCACCGGGTGGGGACCGGGTGCCGAACCGGGTCTTTCAGGGGCCCTCGGGCCGTGTCTGTCCGCACACCTCGCACACCGGCGGGGGTCGCGGACGGGCGCGGTTCACGTATCGCTTTCCGGATCGGTGTGCCAAGGGGGGAGGATGTACGTATGCAGCCTAGGAACATGTCCATGAGCGGCGTCGTCGACCTCGCCGCGGTGAAGGCGGCCGGTGAGGCCAAGGTGAAGGCGGAGCAGGCCCGTGCCGAGACCGCCCGGCAGGGTGGCCCCGCCGCCGTACCCGCTTCTTCCCTTGTGTTCGATGTCGATGAGGCGGGCTTCGAGAGCGACGTACTGCAGCGCTCCGCCGAAGTCCCCGTCGTCATCGACTTCTGGGCCGAGTGGTGCGAGCCGTGCAAGCAGCTGGGACCGCTCCTGGAGCGGCTGGCCCAGCAGTACAACGGCCGCTTCGTGCTGGCCAAGGTCGATGTCGACGCCAACCAGATGCTGATGCAGCAGTTCGGGATCCAGGGCATCCCGGCGGTCTTCGCCGTCGTCGCCGGCCAGGCGCTTCCGCTCTTCCAGGGCGCGGCTCCCGAAGCCCAGATCCGGGAGACGCTGGACCAGCTGATCCAGGTCGGCGAGGAGCGGTTCGGGCTCACCGGCATCGTGGTCGACCAGGACGCGGCGGCTCCGGACGCGACCGCGCAGGAGCCCGCGCCGGTGCCCGCCGGGCCGTACGACGCCCTTCTGGAGGCGGCCGCGCAGGCGCTGGACGCCAATGACTTCGCCGGTGCCGTCCAGGCGTACAGGAACGTCCTCTCCGACGAGCCGGCCAACAGCGAGGCCAAGCTCGGCCTCGCCCAGGCCGAACTCCTGGCCCGGGTCCAGCAGACGGACCCGCAGCAGGTCCGCAAGGACGCCGCCGAGAACCCGGCCGATGTGCCGGCCCAGCTCGCCGCGGCCGACCTGGATCTGGTGGGCGGTCATGTCGAGGACGCGTTCGGCCGTCTCGTCGAGACGGTCCGCCGGACTTTCGGTGACGACCGGGACCGGGTCCGCGTGCGGCTGTTGGAGCTGTTCGAGGTGATCGGCCCCGACGACCCCCGGGTGGGCGCCGCGCGTACCGCGCTCGCACGCGTCTTGTTCTGATCTGACAACACGGCCGCGGCTCCTTCCGGGAGTCGCGGCCGTTTTCGCGTCAGGGCGATAAGAGAAGCCCACACTTTACCAAATCTTGATAAAAGCAACGGCTGTTACTCCGAGTAAATCACCCACTGGGATCTGTCCGGCTTCGGCCGTCAATGCCGTGATTCGTCTGCGGGCCCGGGGCAACCCTGTGTGGCCGCTCGGTGCCGCCCGGTCGTGACTGGGTTATCGCGCCGTTACCAGTGAGTAACGAACCCCCTTGTGTCACGGCCGCGAATGGACCACGATCGGCCACGCTCGGTCCAATAACGCCAGTCCGGCTGCCAGTCGGTGCGGCGGCTCTGTTGGGTCCCCACCGGGTGGGCCGGCGGCAGTGGCGCCGGCTCCGGACAGGGGGGTTCCTGCTGAACGGCAGGGCCTGTCCGAAGAGGTTGCGCGAACGCGTGGCCAGTGGTTGTCGCTCGGGGGTGATCGCCGGTGATTCGGGCGCGGTTCACGTCCCCGTTCGCGGGCGCTCTCCTTTCCGAGGACGTAGCACTTCTCCCATCCCAGGTCGGGCAGGATGCCAGGCCGGAGATGTACGTCCGAGAAGGAGGAAAAGTATGAGTTCCCAGGTTCGCGGTGGCACGAGATGGAAGCGTTTCGCTGTCGTCATGGTGCCGAGCGTCATAGCCACCGCCGCGGTGGGTGTCGGCCTGGCACAGGGCGCGCTCGCCGCTTCGTTCAGCGTGTCCGGCCAGGAGTTCAAGGTCAGCGCGGATCAGCTGGTCGGCCAGGACTTCGTCCAGTACGGCAGTGTGGCGACGGGCAAGGACCTCAAGGGCAAGGACATGGCCGCTCCGGTCGCCGTGTCCGGGTTCAGCGAGGCCACGATCACCAACATGTGCCAGTCGGTGGTCACCCCTGACCTGCCGTTCGGTCTCGGCAGTGTGACGCTGGAGCTGAAGGCGGGCACCGGCAAGGAAAAGGTCTACGCCAAGGACCTGTACCTCGATGTCTCTTCGCTGGGCGCGGACGCCGAGTTCACGAACATCGACATCGGCGTCGCCGCCGGTTCGCTGAAGAACCCGGGCATCCAGCCCGGAACCCAGGCCAACCCGTACGGGTTCTCGCAGCGGGCCGAGGTCGCCAAGCTGTCGAAGGTCAAGCAGCAGGCGTGGGCCACCACGGCCGGCACCTTCAAGCTTCCTGACCTGAAGCTGTCGCTCCACAAGGGTGTCAAGGAGTGCTACTAAGCACTCGCCCGGGTGGCCGGGGGCATGCGCGACATGCTCCCGGCCGCCCACCCTTCTCTTCTTCTCACGGCAGTACCGGTTCCAGGGAGCTGTTTTCCATGAGCCCCGAATCCACAGGGCAGAACGAGCACTACCTCCGCGTCTTCCGGCGACGCTTCCGCACCTGGCGGGGTAACCGGCCTTTCTGGGCGGGCCTGTTCACCATCCTTGGCGGTGTACCCATCGCGTACTTCCCGTACGCGAACATGCACCTCGGCAACATGACGCTGGCGATGTCCACCACCGCGGGCGCGGGATCCCTCATCATCGGGATCCTGCTGATCACGCTCGGTCTGACGATGTGGTTCCACCACATCGTCCGGGTGTTCGCGGGTGTCGCGGCGATCCTGCTCGCACTGATCTCGATCCCCGTCGCCAACATCGGCGGCTTCCTGATCGGCTTCCTGTTCTCCCTGCTCGGCGGCGCCCTCTCCCTCTCCTGGGCTCCCGGTGAGCCCGTGGCGGACGAGGCCGCGCCCGCCACGGGAGTTCCCGCAGCGGCGGCGCCGGACGGCCTCGCGTTCACGACGGACGAGCAGACCGCCGGTCACCCCGGGGGCGCGCTCCACGGGGCGGCCGTTCCCCAGCAGGAGCCGGCGAAGTACGACACGGCAGTTGAGGTCGACGGCGGGAGGCATCGTGCGGGGTGACGACAATCAGGCGGACACGGCGGGCGAGAGCGGGCTCCAGGAGCGAAGAGGGCCGCGTCACGCCGCCCCCAGGAAGTCGCTGCTGACCAAGCTCCACATGCCCGCGGGCAAGAAGGCGTTCGCGCTCGCCGCGATGCCGACCGCGGTGTTCGTCGGGATGGGGCTCACCCCGAAGCTGGCGATGGCCGATGACAGCGCGGACATCCCCTACGCGCCCGGCCCGTGCGTGACCCGCTCCGACGAGCCGAGCGAGTCGCCGTCGCCCTCCGCGTCGGAGACGAAGAAGCCGTCGCCGTCCGCCACGGCGAGCGACAAACCCACACCGGACAAGAGTGACGGGGCCACCACCCCGAAGCCCTCGGCCACCCCGTCCGCGAGCGCCTCGGGCGACACCGAGGCGGACTCCGCCAAGAAGGCCGCCGACACCCCGGCCGAGACGCCGAGCGCGACTCCTTCGCCCACCAAGTCGAAGAACCCGCTCGACCCGCTGGGCGTCGGTGACGCGCTCAAGGACCTCTTCGACGGACCGGACAAGGAGACGGCGAGCCCGTCCCCGAGTGCCACGACCGCGTCCCCGAAGCCTTCCGCGAGCGACACGGACAAGTCCTCCGGCACGGCGGCGGACAAGCCCGCCGACAAGCCCGTCGAGAAGGTCACCGAAGCGGCGAAGGACAAGGCCGACAAGACCGCCGACGCCATCCGCGAGGCGGCGGGCAAGGCCGGCAAGCCGGTCGAGGAGCTGGACGAGGACGTCAAGGGACTCGACCCCAAGAAGGACGAGGACATCCCGGACGGCGCCAAGCCCTCCTTCCCGTGCCCGACCGCCGACCCGAAGGCACTGGCCGCGGCCGATCTGGAGCAGGGCATCCCCCGCCTCCCGAACGACCCGTGGGTCCTGGAGAGTTCGCTGCTCACCCTGAGCGGACTCGACTACAAGGGCATAGTGGAGGTGCAGAAGGGCGACGGCTCCACGAAGAAGGTGCTGAAGTTCACCGCCTCCTCCATCGACATCAAGGACCTCCACCAGCTCACGGTCGGCCCGCAGTCGGGCACCACCGGCCATGTGACGTCGCGCAAGGGTTCCACCTCCACCATCCGCGACGGCGAGGTGACGATGTACACGGAGGAGCTGAAGGGCAACCTCTTCGGCCTCATCCCGATCACGTTCAGCCCCGAGACGCCGCCGCCGATCAACGTGCCGTTCGCCTTCTTCACCAACGTGAAGGTGACCCAGGCGGGCCAGTTCGGCGGGACGCTGACGGTGCCGGGCCTGCAGAACTACTTCACCAAGGGCACCGGCTGACCGGAGCCCGTCCGTGAGTCGTGGAAACGGCTGTGGGCCGCACCCCGAAGGGTGCGGCCCACAGCCGTTTCAGCTGTCCGTGCGGACCGGATCAGTCGCGGCCCTGGCCGCCCACGTGGTGCACGCGCACCATGTTGGTCGTGCCCGGGACGCCGGGGGGCGAGCCGGCCGTGATGACCATCGTGTCGCCGGTGTTGTAGCGGCCGAGCTTCAGCAACTCCGCGTCGACCAGGTCGACCATCGCGTCCGTGTTGTCCACGTGCGGGACGACATGGGCCTCGACGCCCCAGCTGAGGGCCAGCTGGCTGCGGGTGGCCTCGTCGGTGGTGAAGGCCAGGATGGGCTGGGCCGCGCGGTAGCGGGAGAGACGGCGGGCGGTGTCGCCGGACTGGGTGAAGGCCACCAGGGCGGCGCCGTTCAGGAAGTCCGCGATCTCGCAGGCCGCGCGGGCCACCGAACCGCCCTGGGTGCGCGGCTTCTTGCCCGGCACCAGCGGCTGGAGGCCCTTGGAGAGCAGCTCCTCCTCGGCGGCGACGACGATCTTCGACATCGTCTTGACCGTCTCGATCGGGTACGCGCCGACCGAGGACTCCGCGGAGAGCATGACCGCGTCCGCGCCGTCCAGGATCGCGTTCGCGACGTCGGACGCCTCGGCGCGGGTCGGGCGGGAGTTGGTGATCATCGACTCCATCATCTGGGTCGCGACGATCACCGGCTTGGCGTTGCGCCGGCAGAGCTCCACCAGGCGCTTCTGCACCATCGGGACCTTCTCCAGCGGGTACTCGACGGCGAGGTCGCCGCGGGCGACCATCACACCGTCGAACGCCGCGACGACGCCCTCCATGTTCTCGACGGCCTGCGGCTTCTCGACCTTGGCGATGACGGGGACCCGGCGGCCCTCCTCGTCCATGATCTTGTGGACGTCCTTGACGTCACCGGCGTCCCGGACGAAGGAGAGCGCGACCAGGTCGCAGCCCATCTTCAGGGCGAAGCGGAGGTCGTCGATGTCCTTCTCGGACAGGGCCGGGACGTTGACCGCCGCACCCGGCAGGTTGATCCCCTTGTGGTCGGAGATCACCCCGCCCTCGATGACGATGGTGTGGACCCGGGGGCCCTCCACGGAGACGACCTTCAGCTCGACGTTGCCGTCGTTGATCAGGATCGGGTCGCCCTTGGCGACGTCGCCGGGCAGGCCCTTGTAGGTGGTGCCGCAGATCGACTTGTCCCCGGGGACGTCCTCGGCGGTGATGACGAACTCGTCCCCGCGGACCAGTTCGACGGGGCCCTCGGCGAACTTCGCCAGGCGGATCTTCGGGCCCTGGAGGTCGGCGAGTACGCCGACCGCCCGGCCGGTCTCGGCGGCGGCCTTGCGGACCCGGTCGTAACGACCCTGGTGCTCCGCGTGGGAACCGTGACTGAAGTTGAATCGGGCCACGCTCATGCCGGCCTCGATCAGAGCGACGAGCTGCTCATGGGAGTCGACGGCGGGACCGAGGGTGCAGACGATTTTGGAACGGCGCATGAGGCGGATCCTATCGGTTTGTTTCGCTGCGGAATATTCCGGCTGGTGGAAGATACAAAGGGGCGCGGGTGCGCTCAGTTGTCGACCAGTGCGAAGGTCTGGCCGGCGATCTCCAGTTCCTCGTCCGTCGGCACCACGGCGACCGCGACCCGTGCGTAATCCGGCGAGATCAGCCGGGGCGCGCCGGACCGTACGGCGTTGAGATCCGCGTCCACCACCAGGCCGAGCTCCTCCAGACCGGCGATGGCAGCCTCCCGTACCGGAGCGGAGTTCTCACCGACCCCCGCCGTGAACACCACGGCGTCCACCCGGCCGAGGACCGCCGAATAGGCGCCGATGTACTTCTTCAGCCGGTGGACGTAGATGTCGAAGGCGAGGGCCGCGCGTTCGTCGCCCTCGTCGATCCGGCGCCGGATCTCCCGCATGTCGTTGTCGCCGCAGAGGCCGACCAGACCGCTCTTCTTGTTGAGCAGGACGTCGATCTCGTCCGCCGACATCCCCGCCACCCGCTTGAGGTGGAAGGTGACGGCCGGATCGATGTCCCCCGACCGCGTACCCATGACCAGCCCCTCCAAGGGGGTCAGTCCCATCGACGTCTCCACGCACCGGCCGCCCGCCACGGCAGAGGCGGATGCCCCGTTGCCCAGGTGCAGCACGATGACGTTGACGTCCTCGGGGGCGCGGCCCAGCAGCTCGGCCGTCTTGCGCGAGACGTAGGCGTGCGAGGTGCCGTGGAATCCGTAGCGCCGGATCCGGTGCGCGTCGGCCGTCTCCACGTCGATCGCGTACCGGGCCGCGTACTCCGGCATCGTGGTGTGGAACGCGGTGTCGAAGACCGCCACCTGCGGCAGGTCCGGGCGCAGCGCCTGCGCGGTGCGGATGCCGGTGATGTTCGCGGGGTTGTGCAGCGGCGCCACCGGGACGAGGCGCTCGATCTCCTTCAGTACCTCGTCGGTGATCACGGTCGGCTCGGTGAACCGCAGCCCGCCGTGCACCACCCGGTGGCCGATCGCCGCCAGTTCGGGGGAGTCCAGGCCGAGCCCGTCGGCGGCCAGCTCCTCGGCGGCGGCCTTCAGCGCCGCCTCGTGGTCGGCGATGCGGCCGGTGCGCTCCCGGGGCTCGCCACCGCCGCCGGTCAGCGGGGTGTGCACCAGCCGGGAGGTCTCCTCACCGATCCGCTCGACCAGCCCGGACGCGAGCCGGGAGTGGTCGCGCATGTCCAGGAGCTGGTACTTCACGGAGGAGGAGCCGGAGTTGAGGACGAGCACCCGGCTCGGCCCCGTACCTGCTGCGGCACCTTCGGTGGTGGTCATGTCGCGGGTCACTCCTCGCCCTGTGCCTGGATCGCCGTGATGGCCACGGTGTTGACGATGTCCTGCACCAGCGCGCCCCGGGACAGGTCGTTGACGGGCTTGCGCAGCCCCTGCATGACCGGCCCGACGGCCACCGCTCCCGCCGAGCGCTGCACGGCCTTGTAGGTGTTGTTGCCGGTGTTCAGGTCCGGGAAGATCAGCACCGTCGCCCGGCCCGCCACCTCGGAGCCGGGCAGCTTCGTCGCGGCCACGCTCGGCTCCACCGCCGCGTCGTACTGGATCGGGCCCTCGATCATCAGCTCCGGGTGGCTCGCGCGCACCCGCTCCGTCGCCTCGCGGACCTTGTCGACATCGGCCCCCGTGCCCGAGGTCCCCGTCGAGTACGAGAGCATCGCGATCCGGGGCTCCACGCCGAAGCGGGCCGCGGTGACGGCCGACTGCACGGCGATGTCCGCGAGCTGCTCCGCGTTCGGGTCCGGGTTGACCGCGCAGTCGCCGTACACCAGGACCCTGTCCGCGAGGCACATGAAGAAGACCGAGGAGACGATCGAGGCACCCGGCTTCGTCCCCCCGGCGCCCGCCGCCACCCTGCCTGACGAGCTCCGCTCGGCTCCCTTTGCCCTGATGATCTCGAAGGCCGGCCGGATCGTCGCCGCCGTGGAGTGCACCGCCCCGGAGACCATGCCGTCCGCGAGCCCCTCCTGCACCATCAGGGTGCCGAAGTAGTTGACGTCCGAGACGACGTCGTACGCGAGCTCGACCGTCACCCCTCGGTGGGCGCGCAGCTGCGCGTACCGCTCGGCGAAGCCCTGGCGCAGCTCGGAGGTCTGCGGGTCGACGAGCTGGGTGCCGGCCAGGTCGATGCCCAGGTCGGCGGCCTTCTTACGGATGACATCGGGGTCGCCGAGGAGGGTGAGATCGCAGACGTCGCGCCGCAGCAGTACGTCGGCGGCGCGCAGCAGCCGTTCCTCGGTGCCCTCGGGCAGCACCACCCGGCGCCGGTCCGCGCGGGCCTGCTCCAGCAGCTCGTGCTCGAACATCATCGGCGTGACCCGGCCGCTGCGGGCGACCGAGATCCGGTCGAGGAGCGCCCCGGTGTCGACATGGCGCTCGAAGAGTCCCAGCGCCGTCTCGGCCTTGCGCGGCGTCGCCGCGTTCAGCTTGCCCTCCAGGGCGAAGAGCTTCTCGGCGGTGGGGAAGGAACCGTCGGCCACCGCGACGACCGGGGTACCCGGTGCGAGGCGTGCGGCCAGCTTGAGTATCTCCTCGCCGGGACGCTCGTTCAGCGTCAGCAGCACGCCCGCGATGGGCGGGGTCCCGGCGTTGTGCGCGGCCAGCGAGCCGACGACCAGGTCGGCGCGGTCCCCGGGCGTCACCACCACGCAGCCCGGCGTCAGCGCTTTCAGCAGGTTCGGCAGCATCGCGCCGCCGAACACGAAGTCCAGCGCGTCCCTGGCCAGCCCCGCGTCGTCGCCGAGCAGCACCGTTCCGCCCAGCGCCGAAGTGATCTGGGCGACCGTGGGCGCCGAGAGGGCCGGATCGTCGGGCAGCACCGAACAGGGGACGGGCAGCGTGGCCGCGAGCCGCTCCGCGATGGCCTCGCGGTCCTCGGACGCGACCCGGTTCACCACCATCGCGACCACGTCGCAGCCCAGCCCGGCGTACGCGCGGTACGCGTTGCGCGTCTCGGCCCGTACGGACTCCGCGTTCTGGTCCTGGCCGCCGACCACCGCGATGACCGAGGCGCCGAACTCGTTGGCGAGGCGGGCGTTCAGCGCCAGCTCGTCGGGGAGCTGGGTGGCGGCGAAGTCGGTGCCGAGCACGAGGACCACCTCGTACTTCTGGGCGACCCGGTGGAAGCGGTCGACGAGCCGGGAGACCAGTTCGTCGGTACCCTGCTCCGCCTGGACCGCGGAGGCCTCGTGGTAGTCGAGGCCGTAGACGGTGCCCGGGTCCTGCGAGAGCCGGTAGCGGGCCCGCAGCAGCTCGAACAGCCGGTCCGGATCGTCGTGGACCAGCGGGCGGAACACCCCGACCCGGTCCACCTGACGCGTCAGGAGCTCCATGACTCCCAGATCGACGACCTGGCGGCCGTCTCCCCGGTCGATCCCGGTCACGTACACGCTGCGCGTCACGCGTGCTCTCCCGTCCTTGACTGGCAGGTATGGGTGATATCGCCTGTTTGACGATACCTGCGGGGGCCGAGGGGCCGCTCGCCGGGCGAAGGCCACTCCTGGCGGCCCCGGACCGGTCCGGGAGCGCGAGGTACGTACCAGGCATGGGACAATCACCGTGGCTCACGGTACGGGGGATTCTGCACTTGCCACCGGACAGCCCCTAGCGAGCAGGAGATAAAGCACGATGCGCATCGGAGTTCTCACCGCAGGCGGAGACTGCCCAGGCCTGAACGCAGTGATCCGCTCGGTCGTGCACCGTGCCGTGGTGGGTCACGGCGACGAGGTCATCGGCTTCGAGGACGGGTTCAAGGGGC
The DNA here is from genome assembly GCF_043200175.1 of Streptomyces sp. NPDC048462. Classification (NCBI taxonomy): domain Bacteria; kingdom Bacillati; phylum Actinomycetota; class Actinomycetes; order Kitasatosporales; family Streptomycetaceae; genus Streptomyces; species Streptomyces sp. NPDC048462. Next base: position 196,469 of record NZ_JBICXG010000008.1, on the reverse strand, counting down.
TCCTCGACGGTCACTTCCGCCCCCTCGACCTCAACGCGGTCAGCGGCATCCTCGCCCGCGGCGGCACCATCCTCGGCTCCGCCCGGCTGGAGCGCGACCGGCTGCGCGAGGCGGCCGAGAACTGCGCCGAGCTGAGCCGCCGTTACGGCATGGACGCGCTGATCCCGATCGGCGGCGAGGGCACCCTCACGGCCGCCCGGATGCTCTCGGACGCCGGAATGCCCGTCGTCGGCGTCCCGAAGACCATCGACAACGACATCTCGGCCACCGACCGCACCTTCGGCTTCGACACCGCGGTCGGCGTCGCCACCGAGGCCATAGACCGGCTGAAGACCACCGCCGAGTCGCACCAGCGCGTCATGGTCGTCGAGGTGATGGGCCGCCACGCGGGCTGGATCGCGCTGGAGTCCGGAATGGCAGGCGGCGCCCACGGCATCTGCCTGCCCGAGCGGAAGTTCCAGGTCGAGGACCTGGTCAAGATGGTCGAGGAGCGCTTCGCCCGGGGCAAGAAGTTCGCCGTCATCTGTGTCGCGGAGGGCGCGCACCCGGCCGAGGGCTCGATGCCGTACGCCAAGGGCGCCATCGACCAGTTCGGCCACGAGCGCTTCCAGGGCATCGGCAACCGCCTCGCCGTCGAGCTGGAGACCCGGCTCGGCAAGGAGGCCCGCCCGGTCATCCTCGGCCACGTCCAGCGCGGCGGCACGCCCACCGCCTACGACCGGGTGCTCGCCACCCGCTTCGGCTGGCACGCGGTGGAGGCGGCGCACCGAGGTGACTTCGGCCGGATGACCGCCCTGCGCGGCAACGACATCGAGATGGTGCCGCTCGCCGACGCGGTGACCCAGCTGAAGCACGTCCCGCTGGAGCGCATGCACGAGGCCGAGTCGGTCTTCTGACCTGCGGCCGGGCCCCGGCCCGCACCGCTGACCGGGCGCTGCGGACCGGGGGAGTGTGAGAGCCGTCGGCGGCCGGTCACTTCTGCGTCGTCTGCCAGAACCGGCCCACTATCTGTGCCAGGAACGCCCGGCCCGCGTCGCCCGTGGCGCCCTCGCGTTCGGTGCCGGTGCTGCTCCAGCTCAGTGTGGACACCATCAGCGCCTGGTACTCGGAGTGCAGCTGATCCAGGACGCCCTGGATCAGCCGCCGGTCCACCGGCACCACCTTGGCGACCGGCTTCACGTACGCCTGCCAGCGCGTCGTCACGGCGCTGCGCAGGAGTTCGGCCAGCTCCTCGTCGCGGCCGGTCGCCGTCACGAAGTCGGCGGGCGTCAGGCCCAGCGCCTCGGTCAGCGCCGCGGACTGGCGTTCGTTGCCGCGCCACCGCCCCGACTCCTCCATGCGCAGATACGCGGAGGTGGCCATCCCCAGCAGACCCGCCAGCTCGTCCGGCGACAGCTGCCTGGCGACCCGGTGCTCGCGCAGGGTCCGGGCGGCGGTCAGGAGTTCACCGGGGGCGCACCACAGCACGCCCGCGAGCGCGGTGAGTTCGTACTCGCTCGGCAGGGCGAGTCCGCGCTCCCAGGCGGCTACGGTCTCGGCGGTGATCCGGAGTCCGTACTGGGCGCCGAGGCCGTAGGCGACATGACCGGGAGCCATTCCCAGGGCCTCGCGCAGTCTGCGCGCGGCGGGGGCGTTGAAAGGCGGGGTGGGGTGCACGGCCCTACCGTAAGAGGTCGGAGGCGGTCTGACTACGGTCTGTTCCGCCGAGGCCACCGCTCGTAGGAACCTCCTAGGGTCCGCAAAGGGGTGAGGGGGTGGCCCGGAGGCCCGTTCAGCGGGCCTCGGCCATCCATCGGTAGTGCAGTTCCGGGCGCCCGATCTGTCCGTACTGCGGACTGCGCACCGCGCGCCCGGCCGTCACCAGGTGCTCCAGGTAGCGGCGCGCGGTGATGCGGGAGATCCCCAGCTCCACGCCGGCGGCGGCGGCCGTCACGCCGTCCGGGGCCGAGCGCAGCGCCCGCGTCACGGCCTCCAGCGTCGGACCGCTCAGGCCCTTCGGCAGCCGGGCGGGCTGCGGGGAGCGCAGCGAGGCGAGCGCGCGGTCCACCTCGTCCTGGCCGCTCGCCTCACCGGCCGCCGCCCGGAACTCCGCGTAGCGGACGAGCCGGTCTCGCAGGGTGGCGAAGGTGAACGGCTTCAGCACGTACTGGACGACACCGAGCGACACCCCTTCCCGGACCACGGCCAGGTCGCGGGCCGAGGTCACCGCGATCACGTCGGCGGTGTGCCCGGCGGCCCGCAGCGAGCGCAGCAGGTGCAGACCGTGCCCGTCCGGCAGATACAGGTCGAGGAGCAGCAGATCGACCGGCGTGCGCTCCAGCGCGCGCACCGCCTCGGCGCGGGAGTGCGCGACCGAGGCCACCGTGAATCCCGGCACCCGGTCCACGTAGAGCTGATGGGCGTCGGCGGCGACCGGATCGTCCTCGACGACCAGCACCCTGATCTCTGTGTTCATGGGGCCATGCTCCTTCGCGCGCCGTCGCCTTCGGGCAGCGGCAGCCGTACGGTGAACTCCGCGCCGCCGTCCGGCCCCCGCTCCAGGGTGACCGTGCCGCCGTTGCGGTGCGCGGCCTGCCGCACGAGCGCCAGTCCGATCCCTCGGCCTGCCCCGTGCGTGGACCAGCCGCGCCGGAACACCTCCTCGGTGTCGGCGGGGTCGACGCCCGTCCCGCTGTCGGCGACCCGCAGCAGGAGTTCGCCGTCCCCGGCGAGTGCCGTGACGGTGACCCGGGCGTGCGCGGGGCGGGACGGCAGCGGGGCGCGCTGGGCGGGGACGGCGCTGTCGGCGGAACGGCCCTGCGGGCCGGCCACCGCCTCGGAGGCCGCGTCCACCGCGTTGTCGATCAGGTTGCCGAGGACGGTCACCAGGTCGCGCTGCGGCAGCGACGCGGGCAGGACCCCGTCGTCGATCAGGCTGTCGTCCGCCAGCACCAGCTCCACCCCCCGCTCGTTGGCCTGTGCCGCCTTGCCCAGCAGCAGGGCCGCCAGTACCGGTTCGGCCACCGCGCCGACGACGCGGTCGGTCAGGGCCTGCGCCAGTTCCAGCTCCGCCGTGGCGAAGCCGACCGCCTCATCGGCCCGGTCCAGCTCGATCAGCGACACCACCGTGTGCAGCCGGTTCGCCGCCTCGTGCGCCTGCGAGCGCAGCGCCTGCGTGAAGCCCCGCTCGGAGTCCAGCTCACCGGAGAGCGCCTGGAGTTCCGTGTGGTCGCGAAGGGTGATGACCGTGCCGCGCCGCTCGCCGCCCACCACGGGACGGGTGTTGACCACGATCACCCGGTCCGCCGTCAGATGCACCTCGTCGACCCGCTCCTCGGAGGCGAGCAGCGCCCCGGTCAGCGGCGCCGGCAGGTCGAGTTCGGCGACCCGGCGCCCGACCGTACCCGGTGCCAGCCCCAGCAGCTCCCGGCCCGCGTCGTTGATCAGGGCGATCCTGCGCTGCCCGTCCAGCATCAGCAGCCCCTCACGCACCGCGTGCAGCGTGGCCTCGTGGTAGTCGTGCAGCCGGCTCAGCTCGGCGGCGTTCATCCCGTGGGTGTGCCGCCGAAGGCGGGCGTTGATCACGTACGTGCCGATGCCGCCGAGCGCCAGCGCCCCACCCGCCGCGAGCCCCAGCGCGCCCAACTGCGCCCGCACCTGCGTGGAGACCCGCTCGACCGTGATGCCCGCACTGACCAGCCCGACGATCCGGCCGCCGTCCCGGACCGGCGTGACGACCCGGATGGACGGGCCGAGCGTGCCGGTGTACGTCTCCGAGAACGTCTCGCCGCGCAGCGCCCGCGCGGTGTGCCCGAGGAAGGTCTCACCGATCCGGCCGGTGTCCGGGTGCGTCCAGCGGACCCGGTGCGGATCCATGATCGTGACGAAGGCGATCCCGGTGTCCCTGCGGACCCGCTCCGCGTACGGCTGGAGGACGGCCGACGGGTCCGGGGTGCGGATCGCCTCCCGTACCGAGGGTGAACCGGCCACCGACAGGGCCACCGCCCGCGCCTGCCGGGTCGCGGTCTCGCGGGCCTGCGCGCTGCCCGAGACGTACGCGAAGAAGGCGCACCCCGCCACGACGGCAGCCACCAGCACCACCTGCATGGCGAAGAGCTGTCCGGCCAGGCTGCGCGGACGGGCACGGGGGCGGGGGATACGCATGGTTTCAGTCTGCCTGCCAGGTGGGAGCGGAGCGGAAGTCAGTGCGGCAGGCTCCGGCCCGGCGGTGTGCCCGGCAGCGAATCCGCCCGGGTGGGGCGCAGGCCATCGAGAACGATGTGGAGATTGCGCTCCCACTGCTGCTCGCCCGCTTGCATGCCCAGTGTGTGGGCGCCGGTCGCGGCGGCGGCGAACAGGAACGGTACGTCCTGCCAGGTCACGTCCGAGCGCATGACGCCGGCCGCCTGGGCGCGCTCCACCAGGCGCCGGATCTGTTCCCGCAGCCCCGTCAGGCGCTGGTCCAGAGCATCCCCGCAGGCGCCTCCGAGCGCCTCGCTGATGCCGCAGCTCTCGGTGCGCAGACGGACGTAGGCCGTGGCGAACGTACACAGCCCGTGCCAGGGATCGGGGTCGTCCAGAGCGTGGTCGGCCAGGTCCGCGATCTCGTCGAGCACCTCGTCGAGCACCGTCTCCAGCAGCACATCGAGGGAGGGGATGCGTCGGTAGAAGGTGCCGACGCCGACGCCGGCCCGGCGCGCGATCTCGTGCGCGGAGACGCCGACGCCGACCTCGGCCACCGCGATCCGGGCCGCGGCCACCAAGCGCTCGACGTTCCGCCGTGCATCGGCCCGCGGCCGGCGTCCGGACTCGTCGGCCAACAAGCGGTCCACGGCACTGTCCGGTTGGTTCATGAGCTGATTCTAGCAATAAGTGGACACTCTCTGTCCGCTTAGCTAGAGTCCCTTAAGCGGACAAACGTTGTCCGCTTAAGGGGGCTGGAGTTATGGACGTGGAAGCGAAGAAGATCCGGGTGGGTGTCATCGGCGCGAGCCCCGACCGGGGCTGGGCGGCTCGGGCGCATATCCCGGCCCTGACGGCGCTGCCGGACTACGAGATCACCGCGGTCGGCACCAGTCGCCCCGAGAGCGCCCGCGCGGCGGCGCGCCGGTTCGGTGCCGCGCATGCCTTCACCGATGCCCGGCGGCTCGCCGAGCACCCCGAAGTCGATCTGGTCGCCGTCACCGTGAAGGTTCCCGCTCACGCCGAACTGGTGGGGGCGGCGCTGGCGGCCGGCAAGCACGTGTACTGCGAGTGGCCGCTGGCCCGGACCACCGAGGAGGCTGCCGCACTCGCGAAGTCGGCCCACCGGGCGGGCGTCCACCACGTGGTCGGGCTGCAGGCGCGCAACGCCCCCGCGATCGTCTACGCGCGCGACCTGGTCGCCGCCGGTCACGTGGGACGGGTCACCTCGGCGACGGTGTACGCCAGCCGTGACAAGGGCGCCGGGGAGCGGATCCCCGCCTGGGCGGCCTACACCCTCGACTCCGGCAGCGGCGCCGGACTCCTGGAGGTCGCGGGCGGGCACACGCTCGACGCGCTGCAGTGCGTACTGGGCGGCATCAGTGACCTCTCGGCCTCGCTGTCCGTCCAGCGCCCCCGCTACACCGTTGCCGAAACCGGCGACACGGTCGAGGCGACCGGCCCCGACCATCTCCTGCTGAACGCGACCCTCGGCGGCGGCGCCGTCGTGTCGGCGCACATCCACGACGCCAAGGTCACCGGTGCCCGGACCCGGCTGGAAATCTCCGGTACCAGGGGTGATCTCGTCATCGTCTCCACCGGGACGGGCGGCGCTGCGGGCATCCAGATCGGTGAACTCCGCCTGCTGGGAACCCCTGCCCCGGGCGGGACCCGTCAGGAGTTGCCCATCCCCGGCCGGTACCGCCGGACGTCCGGGACCGGCCCGGACGCGGAGGGCTTCAACGTGGCGCAGATGTACGCCCGGCTGGCCCGCGACCTCCGCACCGGTTCGCGCGACTCCCCGGATTTCGACGCGGGCCTGCGAGTGCACCGTCTGCTTGACGCGATCAGACTCTCCGCGGCCACGGGCGCACGCCAGTACCTGGCCGAAAACATATGAACGAAATGCACGTAAGGGTGACCGGCGTCACAGGGCGCGGAATAGTCGCCGGGGCCCCCAGGGACGGGGGAGGGACAAGAACGAGCCGAGGAGACCCCCGTGGGAGTGGCCGCCGCCAAGCGGGACCGTACGAAGTATCTGTATCTCGCCGTGATCGTGGCGGTGGGGCTGGGCATCCTGGTGGGCCTCGTGGCCCCGGACGCCGCCGTCGAGCTCAAGCCGATCGGGACCGGCTTCGTCAACCTCATCAAGATGATGATCTCGCCGATCATCTTCTGCACGATCGTGCTGGGGGTCGGCTCGGTCCGCAAGGCCGCCAAGGTCGGCGCGGTCGGCGGTCTGGCCCTCGGCTACTTCCTGGTGATGTCGACCGTCGCACTCGCCATCGGCCTGGTCGTCGGCAACATCCTGGAGCCCGGTTCCGGCCTCCACATCACCGAGGCGACCCGCGCCGCCGGTGAGGCGCAGGCCGGGGACAGCGCGTCCACCGCGGACTTCCTGCTCGGCATCATCCCCGACACCATGGTGTCGTCCTTCACCTCGGGCGAGGTCCTGCAGACCCTGCTCATCGCCCTGCTCGCGGGCTTCGCGCTGCAGGCCATGGGATCGGCCGGCGAGCCCGTCCTGCGCGGCATCGGCCACCTCCAGCGCCTGGTCTTCCGCATCCTCGCCATGATCATGTGGCTGGCCCCCGTCGGGGCGTTCGGCGCCATGGCCGCGGTGGTCGGCGAGACCGGCGTGGACGCGCTGAAGTCGCTCGCGGTCATCATGATCGGCTTCTACATCACCTGCGGCCTCTTCGTGTTCCTGATCCTGGGCACGATCCTGCGCCTCGTGGCCGGGCTCAACATCTTCTCCCTGCTGAAGTACCTCGGCCGGGAGTTCCTGCTCATCCTCTCCACCTCCTCGTCCGAATCGGCCCTGCCGAGGCTGATCGCGAAGATGGAGCACATGGGCGTCAGCAAGCCCGTCGTCGGCATCACCGTGCCGACCGGGTACTCCTTCAACCTCGACGGCACCGCGATCTACCTCACGATGTCCTCGCTCTTCATCGCCAACGCGACGGGCGACCCGCTCAGCATCAGCGAGCAGATCTCGCTCCTCGTCTTCATGGTGATCGCTTCCAAGGGCGCCGCGGGTGTCACCGGCGCCGGTCTCGCCACCCTCGCGGGCGGCCTCCAGTCGCACCGCCCCGAACTGGTGGACGGCGTCGGCCTGATCGTCGGCATCGACCGCTTCATGAGCGAGGCCCGTGCCCTGACGAACTTCGCGGGCAACGCCGTGGCCACGGTGCTCGTCGGCACCTGGACCAAGGAGATCGACCGGGAGCGGGTCGACCAGGTCCTCTCCGGCGCGCTGCCGTTCGACGAGTCGATGCTCTCGGACGAGGGCCCCGCCGAGCCGCAGGTCCCCGAGGCCAGGGGCGGCGAGGAGCAGCCCTCGCTCGCGAAGGCGTAAGCAGGTGTGAGCAGCCCCCATGCGCGCCGGGCCGGTACGGAGCCTCCGTACCGGCCCGGCGTGTGTTCGCGCACGGCCCGCCCCTCGCCCGGCCGTCCTTGCCTTGACGCCGACGTCAAGGATTACCGTCGAGGCATGCGAATCGGGGAGCTGGCCGAGCGCGCCGGAACGACGACGCGGACTCTGCGCTACTACGAGTCGCGCGGGCTGCTGCCCGCGCGGCGGGCGGAGAACGGGTACCGCACCTACGACGAGGGCGACCTGCGGCTGATCCAGCAGATCCGGACCCTCCAGGACTTCGGGTTCGACCTGGAGGAGACCCGGCCCTTCGTCGACTGCCTGCGCGCCGGTCATCCGGCCGGCGACAGCTGTCCGGCCTCGCTGGCCGTCTACCGGCGCAAGCTCGGCGAGCTGGACGCGCTCATCGGCCAGCTGCAGTCGGTCCGCACGGAGGTGGGCGCCCAGCTGGCCCGCGCCGAGCTGGAGGCTTCCGCCGAACTGCCCGGCGGCCCCGAACCACGATGTGCGATGAACTGGGAGGACGAGACATGATCCAGGTGGAAGGCGTGGCCGAGGTCACCGACGAGAGCTTCGACGCCGAGGTGCTGGGAGCCGGGCTCCCCGTCCTCGTCGAATTCACCGCCGACTGGTGCGGACCGTGCCGCCAGCTCGCCCCGGTGCTCGCCGCGGTCGCGGCCGAGGAGAGCGAGCGCATCAAGATCGTCCAGATCGATGTCGACCGCAACCCCGGGATCACCTCCCGCTACGCGGTCCTGTCGATGCCGACCCTGATGGTGTTCCGCTCGGGCGAGCCCGTGAAGTCGATGGTCGGCGCCCGGCCGAAGCGGCGGCTGCTCCAGGAGCTCGAGGAGGTGCTCGGGGCGGCCGTCTGAGGACTCGGGCGCGCCCCGGCCCGCGTCCCGGGACCGGCGCGCGCCCCCTCAACATCGCGGAAATGTTGATGTACGGTCCACTCGCATGCGTAACCGACTAGTTCTCGCGTGGACCTCAGCCGTGACCGCAGCACTCGCGGTCCTGGCCGCAGCACTCGCGGTCCTGGCCGCAGCCGGCCCCGGGGCCGCCGCCCCGGCCGATCGCGCGTCCCTGACGCCGACGGCCCGCTGCCCCCGACTCTCCGCCGAACTCACCTGGTACGGCCACAACCGCGCCCAGCTGCAGCGCGTGATCGACGAGCGCGGCACCTGCCACGGCAAGGGCGGACCGCGCCCGGTCGCGGCGTTCGACTGGGACAACACCATCACCAAGAACGACGTCACCGACGCCACCATCAGCTGGTCCCTGCGGCACGACAAGATCCTCCGGCCCGCCCGCTGGAAGGACACCAGCAAGTGGCTGACCGCCACCGCGGACAAGGCCCTCACCGAGGCCTGCGGAACCGAAGTCCCGGTGGGAGCGCCCCTGCCCACCTCCACCGACGCCCGCTGCGCCGACGAGATCCTCCAGATCCGTGAGGACGGCACCACGATGAGCGGCGAGGCCGCCTTCGCGGGGGAGTGGAACCACCGGCGAACCGTTCCGCAGTACGCGTGGGTGCCCCAGCTGTTCGCCGGACACACCGTCCCCGAACTGCGCGCGTACACGGCGGCCGCCCGCGAGGAGGCGCTCGCGGCGCCCGTCGGTGCGACCCGCACCGTCGGCACCCACGTCCTGCCCGCCTACGTCCGTTACTACGACCAGCAGCGCGACCTCGTCCGTACGCTCCAGAAGGCCGGGTTCGACGTCTGGATCGTCTCGGCGGGTTCCGAGCCGGTCACCGAGGTCTGGTCGCGCGGCATCGGCATCGACCGCGCGCACACCGTCGCGATCCGCTCCGTACTCGACCGAAAGGGCCGCATCACGACCCGCAACGAGGGCTGCGGCGGGGTGGGCGCCACCATGGGCGAGGCCATCCCGTACATCGACGGCAAACGTTGCTGGATCAACCAGGAGATCTACGGGATCAAGGGCCGGGCCGCCTGGCACAAGCAGGCCCCGGACCGGCGGATCACACTCGGCGGCGGTGACGCCGACACCGACGTGACGTTCGTCGGTGATGCCACGGGCGCGCACCTCGTGCTCAACCGCAACAAGAACGAGGTGATGTGCCGTGCCTACGACAACGCCGACGGCCGCTGGGTCGTGAACCCCATGTTCATCGAGCCGCTGCCCCGCAGGACCACGCCCTACCCCTGCGCCACCGCCGCCTACACCGAGCCGGGCGGAGCCTTCGGCCCCGTGCGGCGCGGCGACGGCAGTGTCGTACCGGACCAGCGGGACACGGTGTACTGACGCGGGACCAGGACATGAGGACGCCGGCGGCGGCCCCGGGAAAGTGCCCGGGGCCGCCGCCGGCTCCGTGTCAGGCGGGCCGCAGCCACACCGTCGCGAGCGGCGGGAGCGTCAGCGTCACACTCGTCTGCCTGCCGTGCGCCGCCACCGCCTCCGGCTTCAGCGGCTCCTCGTTGCACACGTCGCCGCCCCCGTACCGCGCCGCGTCCGTGTTCAGGACCTCCGCCCACGCCGCCGGACCGTCCGGCACCCCGATGCGGTAGTCGTGCCGCACCACCGGGGAGAAGTGGGAGAGGGCGATCAGCGGCGACCCGTCGGCGTCGTACCGGACGAACGCGAAGACGTTGTCCTCCGCGGCGTCCCCCGCCACCCAGGCGAACCCCTCCGGGACCGTGTCGCGCTGCCAGAGCGAGGGCACCGACCCGTACACCGCGTTCAGATCGCTGACCAGGGTCCGTACGCCCCGGTGGTCGCTCTCCGCCGCGTACGAGGGATCGAGCAGCCACCAGTCCGGGCCGTGGCCCTCCGACCACTCCGCGCCCTGGGCGAACTCCTGCCCCATGAAAAGGAGTTTCTTGCCGGGGTGGGCCCACATGAAGCCGAGGTAGGCGCGGTGGGTGGCGCGCTGCTGCCACCAGTCGCCGGGCATCTTGCTGACCAGTGACCGCTTGCCGTGCACCACCTCGTCGTGCGAGATCGGCAGCACGTAGTTCTCGCTGTACGCGTACACCATCGAGAACGTCATCTCGTTGTGGTGGTACTTGCGGTGCACCGGCTCCTTCGACACGTACTCCAGCGAGTCGTGCATCCAGCCCATGTTCCACTTCAGCCCGAAGCCGAGGCCGCCGAAGCCGCCGGGGCCCACGTGGTGGGTGGCGCGGGTGACGCCGTCCCAGGCGGTGGACTCCTCGGCGATGGTGACGACGCCGGGGCTGCGCCGGTAGACCGTCGCGTTCATCTCCTGGAGGAAGGCCACCGCGTCCAGGTTCTCCCGGCCGCCGTGCTCGTTCGGGGACCACTCGCCGTCCTCGCGCGAGTAGTCGAGGTAGAGCATCGAGGCGACGGCGTCCACCCGGAGGCCGTCGATGTGGAACTCCTCGCACCAGTAAGTGGCGTTCGCCACCAGGAAGTTGCGCACCTCGGTGCGGCCGAAGTCGAATTCGAGCGTGCCCCAGTCCGGATGCGCGGCGCGCTGCGGGTCCGAGGGCTCGTACAGCGGCCGGCCGTCGAACTCCGCGAGTGCCCACGCGTCGCGCGGGAAGTGCGCGGGCACCCAGTCCACGATGACGCCGATCCCGGCCCGGTGCAGCGCGTCGACCAGGAAGCGGAAGTCGTCCGGCGTACCCATCCGGGAGGTCGGGGCGTAGAAGCCGGTCACCTGATAGCCCCAGGAACCGCCGAAGGGGTGCTCGGAGACCGGCATCAGCTCCACATGCGTGAACCCCAGATCGCCTACGTACGCGGGGAGTTGGTCGGCGAGCTGGCGGTAGGTGAGGCCGGGGCGCCAGGACGGCAGGTGCACCTCGTAGACGGACAGCGGCGCCTCGTGCACCGGGACGTCCCCGCGACGCGCCATCCACTCCTGGTCCTGCCAGACATGGTGCGCGGCCGTCACGACCGAGGCGTTGGACGGCGGGACCTCGGCCCGGCGGGCCATCGGGTCGGCGCGCAGCGTGTGCGTGCCGTCCGGGCGGCAGATGTCGAACTTGTAGAGCGCGCCCTCCGCGATCGCGGGCAGGAACAGCTCCCACACCCCGGTCGAGCCGAGCGAGCGCATCGGGAAGCCGGTGCCGTCCCAGTAGTTGAAGTCACCGGCGACGCGGACCCCGCGCGCGTTGGGCGCCCAGACGGTGAACCGGGTACCGGTGAAGCCCTGGTGCGTCATCGGCTGCGCGCCCAGCGCGGTCCACAGCTCCTCGTGCCGGCCCTCGCCGATCAGATGCAGATCGAGATCACCGAGCGCGGGCAGGAAGCGGTACGGGTCCTGGATCTCGATCTCGTTGTCCTCGTAGGCGACCAGGAGCTGGTACTCGGGGACCGCCGGCATCGGCAGGAGGCCGGAGAAGAAGCCGTCGCCGTCGTCTTGCAGCTGGGCCCTGAGCCCCTTCGCCAGCACGGTGACCGACCGGGCGAAGGGCCGCAGCACCCGGAACGTCACCCCGCCGCGGATCTGGTGCGCGCCGAGCAGGTCGTGCGGGGCGTGGTGCTCACCCGCCAGGAGACGGGCCCGTTCGCCGTCGTCCAGGGCGCGGACCGGGCGGACCCCCTGGCCCCCACCGGCCCGCCTCGGCCGGGGCGGGGCCGCCGCCCGCTTCGCCCGCTTGGCGGGAGCGGGAGTGGAAGCGGAGGCCGGGGATGGTGTGGGCGCGACGGGCGGGGCCGCGTCCGGCGTCGGCATCGGTGTGGTGACCGGCTCCGGGGGCGGGGCGCTCGCCTCCAGCGGTGCGAGGGTGGCCTCGGGGGTGGTCGGCGCGGGAGCGGTGTCGGGTGCTTTGCGGGACGGCTTGCGGGCGGTCACAGGGACAGCCTCCTCGGGGGAGTGGGCGGGGCGGGGCGGGAGAGGTGGGGCCGCCGGGGGCCGGGTGCGGGCCGGTCCGCGCGGCGGCGGGTGTCAGCCGCTGGCGGCGGCGAGGCGGTGGATCGCGGCCATCGGGACCGGCAGCCAGTCGGGCCGGTGCCGGGCCTCGTACAGCACCTCGTACACCGCCTTGTCGGTCTCGTGGGCCCGCAGCAGCTCCGGTTCGGCGCGGGGGTCGATGCCCGAGGCCTGCGCGTAGCCGTCGCAGTAGGCGGACCGGCAGCGCGCCGCCCAGTCGGCGTCCCAGGGCCGGTGCGAGCGGGCCGCGTAGTCGAAGGAGCGGAGCATCCCGGCGATGTCGCGCACCGGTGGCTGCGGGCTGCGGCGCTCCGGGAGCGGGCGGGCCGGTTCGCCCTCGAAGTCGATCAGCGACCAGAAGCCGTCGGTCCCGCGCAGGGTCTGGCCGAGGTGGAGATCGCCGTGCACCCGTTGGGCGGCCCAGCTGTGTCCGCGGTGGCCCAGTGCCGTCACGGCGTCGAAGGCCGTGCGCAGCCCGGGGACGTACGGCGCCAGCTCCGGCACCGCGTGGGCGGCCGCCTCCAGCCGCCGCACCATGCCTGCCGCCTGCTCCTCGCTCTCGCCGCGGTGCGGCGCGGGAGTGGGCAGCGCCGCGGCGAGCGCGGTGTGCACCTCGGCGGTGGCCCGCCCCAGCGCGTGGGCCTCGGGGCCGAAGTCCTCGCCGGCCGCGAGGGCGCTCAGGGCGAGCTGCCAGCCGTCCTGCGCACCGTTCAGGAACGGCTGGAGCACCCCGAGGGTGAGGGGTTCGGGCACGGCCGACTCGAACCAGGCGACGGGGGCCGGCACGCGCCCGCACCCCTCGCGGGAGAGCGCGAGGGGAAGCTCCAGATCGGGGTTGGTGCCCGGGAAGACCCGGCGGAAGATCTTGAGGATGTAGGCGTTGCCGTAGACGAGCGAGGAGTTGGACTGCTCGGTGTCCAGCACCCGGGGCGCGAGGCCCGCCGGGACCGGGGCCGTGCCCCGGCCGAACCGGAGCGCGCCGAGCGCGCCGGGGGTGCGCAGCCGTTCGAGGAGCAGGGCGGCCAGGCGTGGGTCGTGCAGCCCGTCGTAGACGGTCAGACCGGCCAGCGGACCGTCCGCCACATGGCCGATGAGGGCCGGCGCCAGACGGGTCGGCAGGGTGGGCCGCACGCCGAGCAGCAACTGGTAGCTGTCGATGGGCGGCTGGGCGGGCATGGTGGGCTGATGGACCCGGACCAGCAGGTGCAGCAGGCCTGGGCCGGCGTCGGCGACGGTGGAGCCGGGCTTCTCGACCGGCAGTATCTCGGTCGCCGAGACGAGCGAGAAGGCCGTGATCGGCCGTCCCTTGCCCGCGAACCAGCGCTGCCGGGGCAGCCATTCGTGGAGCAGCGGTCCGAGAGACGGGAGCAGGGCTGTGCTGTTCGCCAGGGTGACCTGAGCGGATGCAGCCTCCGACATGGCATCGCGTCCTTTCCCCGGGCACACCACAGGATGCGAAGAGTGTCCCGGATTGCGGCTTTGGCTGTCCGGCTGTGCGGGACGTGTCGGGTCAGGATGGTCCGTACGGACTCGACTCGGAGGGAACGAAACGCCAGGAGGACCAGGAAGGGCCCTGAAGCGCTCGATATGGGTGGAGAGTGCCCCGTGCGGAGCGGCGGAAACCGCCCCGCACCAGAGCCTGCGCGCACCCCGCCGGTCAGCTCGGCGGCGCGTCCTTGCGGAGGCGGAACCAGTAGAAGCCGTGTCCGGCGAGAGTCAGCAGGTAGGGCCACTGGCCGACGGCGGGGAAGCGCACCCCGCCGATCAGCTCCACCGGATGGCGCCCGTTGAAGGACCGCAGATCGAGTTCCGTCGGCTGCGCGAACCGCGAGAAGTTGTGCACGCACAGCACGAGGTCGTCCCCGTGCTCACGGGTGAAGGCGAGCACCGCGGGGTTGGACGAGGGCAGTTCGGTGTACGAGCCGAGGCCGAACGCCGGGTTCTGCTTGCGGATCTCGATCATCCGGCGCGTCCAGTGCAGCAGCGAGGACGGCGAGGCCATCGCCGCCTCGACGTTGGTGACCTGGTAGCCGTAGACCGGGTCCATGATCGTGGGCAGGAAGAGCCGGCCCGGATCGCTGGAGGAGAATCCCGCGTTGCGGTCGGGCGTCCACTGCATCGGGGTGCGCACCGCGTCCCGGTCGCCCAGCCAGATGTTGTCGCCCATCCCGATCTCGTCCCCGTAGTAGAGGATCGGGGAGCCGGGCAGCGACATCAGCAGGGCGGTGAACAGCTCGATCTGGTTGCGGTCGTTGTCCAGCAGGGGTGCCAGGCGCCGCCTGATCCCGATGTTGGCCCGCATCCGGGGATCCTTGGCGTACTCCGCGTACATGTAGTCGCGCTCTTCGTCCGTGACCATTTCGAGCGTCAGCTCGTCGTGGTTGCGCAGGAAGATGCCCCATTGGCAGCCGGACGGGATCGCCGGGGTCTTCGCCAGGATTTCCGAGACCGGGTAGCGGCTCTCGCGGCGCACCGCCATGAAGATCCGCGGCATCACGGGGAAGTGGAACGCCATGTGGCACTCGTCGCCGCCCGCCCGGTAGTCGCCGAAGTAGTCGACGACGTCCTCCGGCCACTGGTTGGCCTCCGCGAGCAGCACGGTGTCCGGGTAGTTGGCGTCGATCTCCTTGCGGACCCGCTTCAGGAAGCCGTGGGTCTCGGGGAGGTTCTCGCAGTTGGTGCCCTCACGCTGGTAGAGGTAGGGCACGGCGTCGACCCGGAAGCCGTCGATGCCCAGGTCCAGCCAGAAGCGCAGGGCGGAGATGATCTCCTCCTGCACCGCCGGGTTCTCGTAGTTGAGGTCGGGCTGGTGCGAGAAGAACCGGTGCCAGTAGTACTGCTTGCGCACCGGGTCGAAGGTCCAGTTGGACGTCTCGGTGTCGACGAAGATGATCCGGGCGTCCTGGAACTGCTTGTCGTCGTCGGCCCAGACGTAGTAGTCGCCGTACGGACCGTCGGGGTCGGAACGGGACTGCTGGAACCAGTCGTGCTGGTCGCTGGTGTGATTCATGACGAAGTCGATGATCACGCGCATGCCACGCTGGTGCGCGGCGTCGACGAACTCCACGAAGTCGGCGAGGTCGCCGAACTCCGGGAGCACGGCGGTGTAGTCGGAGACGTCGTAACCACCGTCGCGCAGGGGCGACTTGAAGAACGGCGGCAGCCAGAGGCAGTCGACGCCCAGCCACTGGAGGTAGTCCAGTTTGGACGTGATGCCCTTCAGGTCTCCGATGCCGTCGCCGTTGGAGTCCTGGAAGGAACGGACGAGTACCTCGTAGAAGACGGCTCGCTTGAACCAGTCGGGATCGCGGTCCTTGGCCGGGGTGTCCTCGAACGTGTCGTGGACGGGCTCATTGACGATCATGGTGTGGGTGACCCTCCGGTCGGCGGGGACGGTCGCAGGACGGCGATGTGCGCGGGCGTGACGCCCGGCTCTAGGCGCACATAGAAGGTCCTGCCCCAGTGATAGGAAGTGCCGGTGAGCTCGTCGCGCACCGGCACGCTCTCGTGCCGGTCGAGGCCGAGTTGCGGCATGTCCAACGAGACGGTCGCCTCCTGGGTGTGGTGCGGGTCGAGGTTGACGACCATCAGAACGATGTTCGAACCGGAGCGCTTGCTGTACACGATCAGGGCGTCGTTGTCGGACGAGTGGAAGTGCACGTCACGCAGTTGCTGCAGCGCCGGGTGGCGGCGCCTGATCCGGTTGAGCGTGGTGATGAGCGGGGCCAGCGACCGGCCCTCGCGCTCGGCGGCTTCCCAGTCCCTGGGCCGGATCTCGTACTTCTCCGAGTCGAGGTACTCCTCACTGCCGCCGCGGACCGGGGCGTTCTCACAGAGCTCGTACCCCGCGTACACCCCCCAGGACGGGGAGAGCGTCGCCGCGAGCACCGCCCGTGCCTCGAAGGCGGGCCTGCCGCCCTCCTGGAGATATCCGGGGAGGATGTCGGGGGTGTTCACGAAGAAATTGGGCCTCATGCAGGAGGCCGAATCGCCGGACAGTTCCGTCACGTACTCGGTGATTTCCTGCCGGCTGTTGCGCCAGGTGAAGTAGGTGTACGACTGCTGGAATCCGATGGTGGCAAGCGCGTGCATCATCGCGGGACGGGTGAATGCCTCGGCCAGGAAGATCACATCGGGATCGGTGCGGTTGATGTCGGCGATCACCTTCTCCCAGAAGATCACCGGCTTGGTGTGCGGATTGTCGACGCGGAAGATCCGCACGCCGTGATCCATCCAGAAGCGCAGGATACGGACGGTCTCCGCGACAATTCCGCGCAGATCCTTGTCGAAAGCGATCGGATAGATGTCCTGATATTTCTTCGGCGGATTCTCCGCGTAGGCGATGGAGCCGTCCGCGCGGTGCTGGAACCACTCGGGGTGCTCGGTGACCCACGGGTGGTCGGGGGAGCACTGGAGGGCGAAATCCAGCGCGATCTCCATGCGCAGGTTGCGGGCGGTGCCGACGAAGTGGTCGAAGTCGTCGAGGGTGCCGAGGTCGGGGTGGACCGCGTCGTGGCCGCCCTCGGCCGAGCCGATCGCCCAGGGCACCCCGACATCGTGCGGGGCGGGGGACAGGGAGTTGTTCGGGCCCTTGCGGTGGGTGGTCCCGATGGGGTGGATCGGTGGCAGGTACACCACGTCGAAGCCCATCGCCGCGACCGCCGGCAGCCGCTCGGCCGCGGTCCGGAAGGTGCCGCTGATGATCCGGGGCGGCTTCGGGGCCGGGGCCGGCCTGCCCGTACGGCTCTTGCGCGGCGCCTTCGCCGGCTCGGCCCTGGCGCCCTCGGACCGGGGGAACAGCTCGTACCAGGAGCCGAACAGGGCACGCCTGCGCTCGACGACGAGCGGCAGCGGGCGCGAGGCGGTGACCAGCTCACGCAGCGGATGACGGTCCAGCGCGGCCGCCGCCTCGGGGGCGAGGGCCGCGGCCAGCCGGGCGGCGGCCGGACGGGAGGCGTCGCGCAGGGCGTCGACCGCGGCCAGCACCGCCTCGCGGCCGTCCCGCTTGGGCACGCCCTCGGCGGCCCGCTCGTACAGCTCGGCGCCCTCCGCCAGGACGAGCGCCGTGTCGATCCCCGCCGGGATCTTGATCCGGGCGGTGTGCCGCCAGGTGGCCACCGGATCGCTCCAGGCCTCGACGGTGTACGTCCAGCGGCCCTCGGCGTCGGGCGTCACGTCGGCGCCCCAGCGGTCGGTGCCCGGGGCGAGTTCGCGCATCGGCGTCCAGGGGCCCGGCCGCCCGTTCGGGTCCAGCAGGACCACATTGGCCGAGACCGCGTCATGACCCTCGCGGAAGACGGTCGCCGAGACCTCGAAGGTCTCGCCGGAGACCGCCTTGGCAGGCCTTCTTCCGCAGTCGACGAGCGGGCGGACGTCGAGGACGGGAATGCGACCGATCATGAAATCACCTGGGGACTGGAGCTCGGACTCGGCAGGGCGCGTTGCGGCCGCGGAGGGCTGAACGCGCGCGCCGCGATGGTGGGGTTCCGTCCTTTCTAGCTGCTCCGTTGACGACTGGTGGGGTGTGGGCATGGCCGCTCCTGTCCGCGTTCACTCGAATGGCACTCGAATGCGTGGGTCGCGGGTGTGGTGCACGGGCGTGGACCGAATGCACGGGCCGTACCGATTGCATACGAACCGTGGGCGGATTGCCGCCGAACGGCGGATGAACCGGCTGCGGGGTCCGAGCCGGATCGCCTTGAACTGTCATCCGAACGCATTCGTTCCGGGTACCGGAGAAGCCTTCCCACGGATGCCGGTGGGCCAATCCGGTGGTTTGTTAACTACTCGGGCGTATCTGTAACGGTCCGAATGCGCCGGGCTCCGCCGCGCATGCGCGGGATTGCGGAAAGCCGGCGCACGCGGGGACGGCGGGCGCCACTGGGAAGCCTTCCCTGTGGGGCGAAGGCCCACAAGGCCGCATGAGGTGAGGGAATCGGCCATAACCCCTGTGACGGAAGTGCCTGGATCTATGTCCCGTGGCTGGCGGTGCACGCGCGCTCGGAGCGGAAGGGGCGGTCGGAGCGAGCGGGGTCGCACGCCGCCGGACGGCCGTGCGCCGTGGTTGCCGAGCGCCGCGCACGGCTAACGTCGAGGGTGACGGAGCGGCGCACAGCGTGGTGCGTCCCCTCGGATCCGGACGTCCCCTGTAAAGGTGGAATACGTGCAGGCCATTCGTCGATTCACCGTGCGTCCCGTCCTCCCCGACCCCCTTCGACCGCTCAGCGACCTCGCCCGCAATCTGCGCTGGTCCTGGCACACCGAGACCCGTGAGCTCTTCCAGGCCGTCGATCCGGTGGCCGGCCGGACCGCGGACGGCGACCCCGTGCGCCTGCTCGGTGCCGTCTCCGCCGGCCGGCTCGCCGAACTGGCCCGGGACGAGGAGTTCCTCGGACGGCTGGCCGAGGTGTCCGCCGGTCTCCAGGACTACCTCCAGGGCCCCAGGTGGTACCAGGAACAGGTGGCGCAGGGCGTCGCGCTGCCCGCCGCCATCGCCTACTTCTCACCCGAGTTCGGGGTCACCGCGGCCCTGCCCCAGTACTCCGGCGGGCTCGGCATCCTCGCCGGCGACCACCTCAAGGCCGCCAGCGACCTGGGCGTCCCCCTGGTCGGCGTCGGCCTGCTCTACCGCCACGGCTACTTCCGCCAGAGCCTCTCCAGGGACGGCTGGCAGCAGGAGCACTACCCCGTCCTCGACCCCAACGAGCTGCCGCTCACCCTGCTGCGCGAGGCCGACGGGGCACCGAGCGAGGTGGTCCTGGCACTGCCCGGCGGCCGCTCGCTGCGCGCCCACATCTGGCAGGCCCAGGTCGGCCGGGTGCCGCTCCTCATGCTCGACTCCGACGTGGAGGGCAACGCCCCCGGCGAGCGCGAGGTCACCGACCGGCTGTACGGCGGCGGCAGCGAGCACCGGCTGCTCCAGGAAATACTGCTGGGCATCGGCGGCGTGCGCGCCGTACGCAGCTACTGCCGGCTCACCGGCCACCCGGCGCCCGAGGTGTTCCACACCAACGAGGGCCACGCCGGCTTCCTGGGCCTGGAACGCATCCGGGAGCTCTCCGGCGAGGGCCTGGACTTCGCCTCCGCGGTGGAGTCCGTACGGGCGGGCACCGTCTTCACCACCCACACCCCGGTGCCGGCCGGGATCGACCGCTTCGACCGCGAACTCGTCGCCCGGCACTTCGGCGACGACGGAGAACTGCCCGGCGTCCCCGCCGAACGCGTCCTGGACCTGGGCGCCGAGACGTACGGGGGCGGCGACCCCGGCGTCTTCAACATGGCCGTGATGGGCCTGCGGCTCGCCCAGCGCGCCAACGGGGTCTCCACCCTGCACGGGGCCGTCAGCCGGGAGATGTTCGCCGGGCTCTGGCCGGGCTTCGACGCCCCCGAGGTGCCGATCACCTCCGTGACCAACGGGGTCCACGCACCCACCTGGGTCGCCCCCGAGATCTACCGGCTGCGCACCGACTCCGGCGCCGCCCCCGGCCGGTGGGACTCCGCCGCAGGCATCCCCGACCGGCAGCTCTGGGATGTGCGCCGGACACTGCGCGAGCAGCTGGTGACCGAGGTGCGGGAGCGGCTGCGCGCCTCCTGGCGCACTCGGGGCGCGGAGGCCGCCGAACTCGGCTGGATCGACGGCGTGCTGGACCCCGACGTGCTGACCATCGGCTTCGCCCGCCGGGTGCCCTCGTACAAGCGGCTGACGCTGATGCTGCGCGACCGCGACCGGCTGCGCGGGCTGCTCCTCCATCCGGAGCGGCCGATCCAGATCGTCGTCGCGGGAAAGGCGCATCCGGCCGACGACAGCGGGAAGCGGCTGGTCCAGGAGCTGGTCCGGTTCGCGGACGACCCCCGGGTGCGCCACCGCATCGTCTTCCTGCCCGACTACGGGATGGGGATGGCCCAGAAGCTCTACCCGGGCTGCGATGTCTGGCTGAACAACCCGCTGCGCCCGCTGGAGGCTTGCGGTACGAGCGGGATGAAGGCGGCGCTCAACGGCTGCCTCAACCTGTCGGTCCTGGACGGCTGGTGGGACGAGTGGTTCGAGCCCGACTTCGGCTGGGCGATCCCGACGGCCGACGGCTCCGCCATGGACGAGGACCGGCGTGACGACCTGGAGGCCAACGCGCTCTACGAGCTGATCGAGGACCGGGTCGCCCCGCGCTTCTACGACCACGGCGGCGAGGGCCTCCCGGACCGCTGGATCGAGATGGTCCGCCGCACCCTGGGCACCCTGGGCCCCAAGGTCCTCGCGGGGCGCATGGTCCGTGAGTACGTGGAGCGGCTGTACGCCCCCGCCGCGCTCGCCCAGCGCGCCCTCGACGCCACCACCGCCCGGGAGCTGGCCGACTGGAAGGCCCGGGTCCGGGCGGCCTGGCCCCGGGTGGCGGTCGACCATGTCGAGGCGGTGACGCCCACCGGGGCGGGCGGCTCGGCGGAGCTCGGTTCGACGCTGGCGCT
Organism: Streptomyces sp. NPDC048462; assembly: GCF_043200175.1. Taxonomy (NCBI): domain Bacteria; kingdom Bacillati; phylum Actinomycetota; class Actinomycetes; order Kitasatosporales; family Streptomycetaceae; genus Streptomyces; species Streptomyces sp. NPDC048462. The sequence continues at coordinate 175,605 of NZ_JBICXG010000008.1, read as the reverse complement.
GCGGGTCCGGATCACGCTGGGGGCGCTGGAGCCGGACGATGTGGAGGTGCAGGCGGTGGCCGGCCGGGTGGACGCGGCCGACGCCATCACGGACGCGCAGATCTTCCCGCTGAAGCCGGCCGGAGGCCAGGACCTGGAGGGGCGCTGGCTGTACGACGGCCCGCTCGCCCTCGACCGCACGGGCCCCTACGGCTACACGGTCCGGGTGCTGCCCGCGCACCGGCTGCTGGCCGACGGGGCAGAACTCGGTCTGGTCGCGCAGCCGACGGGGGCCACGGGTGAAGGCGCGGGTCTGCTGATGCGCTGACGTCGCGTTCTCCCGCCCCATGCGACGGGCCCGGTGCCGCTCCACGGTGCCGGGCCCTTCGTCTTCTGAACACAAGTGCTTGACGTGCTCATGCGATGCCTTTAAGTTCCTCACTCATCGCAGGGTTCACAACTCGGCTCAGAGTTCATGTGTATGAACTCCATTGGTTCCGGGCCGAGTTGCCGGACCTCCCCCGCACCGGAAGGCACCCCCACATGCGCACCGGAACCATCGGGCGCGGCCTCGGCCTCGCCACCGCTCTCGCGGCACTGCTCACCGGCTTCTCCGTGGCCCCCGCCTCGGCCGGCCGGGCCGCCCCCGACCCGGCCCCGGCGGCGGTCGCGGCCCCCGCCGCCTTCACCCACCCCGGCGTACTCGTCAGCCGCCCGCAGCTGGACTTCGTACGCGAGAAGGTGCGGGCGGGCGCGCAGCCCTGGAAGGGCGCGTACGACCAGATGATGGCGAGCAAGTACGCCTCGCTCACCCGGACGGCCAAGCCCAGGGCCGTCGTGGAGTGCGGCTCGTACTCCAACCCCAACTACGGCTGCACCGACGAGCGCGAGGACGCGATAGCCGCGTACACGCTCTCGCTGGCCTGGTACATCACCCAGGACAGCCGCTACGCCACCAAGGCCGTCGAGCTGATGGACGCCTGGTCGGCCGTGATCAAGGACCACACCAACAGCAACGCCCCGCTGCAGACCGGCTGGGCCGGCTCCTCCTGGCCGCGCGCCGCCGAGATCATCAAGTACACGTACAGCAGCTGGCCGAACGCGGGCCGGTTCGCCACCATGCTGCGCGACGTCTACCTGCCCAAGGTCATCAACGGCTCGAACAGCAACGGGAACTGGGAACTGAGCATGACCGAGGCCGCCATCGGCATCTCGGTCTTCCTGGAGGACCGCACCTCGTACGACAAGGCGGTGGCCAAGTTCCGCGGGCGGGTTCCCGCGTACATCTATCTGACCTCGGACGGTGCGCTGCCCAAGACCGCGCCCGGCAGTGGTCTCGACACCCGCGACAAGATCGTCAACTACTGGCAGGGCCAGTCGGCCTTCATGGACGGGCTCTCCCAGGAGACCTGCCGCGACCTCACCCACACCGGCTACGGCCTCTCGGCCATCTCGCACATCGCCGAGACCAGCCGCATCCAGGGGCAGGACCTCTACCCGGAGATCGCGGACCGGCTGCGCCACGCGCTGGGGCTGCACGCCAAGTACCAGCTGGGGGCGGCCGTTCCCCCGTCGCTGTGCGGCGGATCGCTCAAGGACAACCTCGGACCGGTCACCGAGGTCGGGTTCAACGCGCTGCACAACCGGATGGGCATCGCGATGACCAACACCCAGACGCTCACCGAACAGCGCAGGCCCGCCGGGACCGACAACCTGTTCGTCGCCTGGGAGACGCTGACCCACGCGAACAACCCCGGCTGAGCACGGAGCCGCCCGGGAGGAGTGGGTACTCCTCCCGGGCGGGATGCCGGTGTGTCAGCCGCGGGGTGTCAGCCGCGGTGCGGCCGGTTTCAGAAGGTCAGCTTGAAGCTGTTGATCTTCCCCGTGTCACCCGAGTAGACGTCCTGGACCTTCAGCTTCCAGGTCCCGTTCGCCGCCTCCGAGGAGGCGTTGACCGTGTACGTCGTCTTGACGTTGTCCGCCGAGTCGGACGAGGAGGAGTTCTTCAGCCGGTAGGCGGTGCCGTCCGGGGCGACGAGGTCGATGACCAGGTCACCGCGGTAGGTGTGGGTGATGTCCACGCCGACCTTGAGGGTGCTGGGGGCGTTGCCGGTGCGGCCGGTGACGTTGACCGCGCTGGTGACGGCCGAGCCGTGGTCCGGGATGGCCGTGGCGGTGGTGTTCTCGAAGACCGTGCCGCCGGGGTCGGTGCCGCCGCCGGGACGCGAGCCGACGTTGATGCCGGCCCAGGCGTCGGCCACGGACTTGTACTCGGCGCTGGTCGTGCCGTACAGCTCACCGGCCGCGGCGAGCGTGCCCGTACGGGCGGCCGCGTAGTTCGTGTTGGAGCTGAACTTGGTGGTGAGCGCCTTGAACCAGATCAGCGCGGCCTTGTCGCGGCCGATGCCGGTCACCGGCAGACCGTCGGAGGTCGGGGAGTTGTACGAGACGCCGTTGATCGTCTTGGCGCCGCTGCCTTCGGAGAGAAGGTAGAAGAAGTGGTTGGCCGGGCCCGACGAGTAGTGGACGTCGACGTTCCCGATGCCGGAGTACCAGGCGTCCTTGGAGGCGCCGTCCCTGCTCGGCTTGTCCTGGTAGCGCAGCGGGGTGCCGTCGCCGTTGATGTCGATCTTCTCGCCGATGAGGTAGTCGCCCGGGTCGGCGCTGGTGTTGGAGTAGAACTCCACGGCGGTGGCGAAGATGTCGCTGGTCGCCTCGTTGAGGCCGCCGGACTCACCGCTGTAGACCAGACCCGCGGTGTTGGAGGTGACGCCGTGCGTCATCTCGTGCGCCGCGACGTCGAGCGCGGTCAGCGGGGAGGCGTTGCCGCTGCCGTCGCCGTACGTCATGCAGAAGCAGCTGTCGTCCCAGAAGGCGTTGACGTAGTTGTTGCCGTAGTGGACGCGCGAGTACGCGCCGACGCCATCGCCCCGGATGCCCGTCCGGCCGTGGACGTTCTTGTAGTAGTCCCACGTCTCGGCCGCGCCGTAGTGCGCGTCGGCGGCGGCGGTCTCGGCGTTCTGGGGGGTGCCGTCACCCCAGATGTCGTCCGAGCCGGAGAAGAGGGTGCCCTTGCCGGAGGTGCCGTGGTTCAGGTTGTACGTCTTGTGGCCGCCGCGACCGGTGTCGGTCAGCGTGTACGAGGGGGCGGTACCGAGGGTGACCTGCCCGCTGTACTCGGTGTTGCCGGTGCCCTTCTCGATGGCCTGCCACTCGTAGATCTTCGCGCCGCTGCTCGCGTCCGTGACGACGTGCAGCGCGTTGGGCGTGCCGTCGTCCTGGAGGCCGCCGACCACGGTCTCGTAGGCGAGCTGCGGTGTGCCGCTCGCCATCCAGACGACCTTGCGGGGCGCCTTCTCGGCCGTGGTCCTGTCCGAGCCGTCGGCCTTGGCCGCGCCCAGCGCCTGCTTCTCGGCCGCGGCCGGGGCGACCTGCGCGGTGGTGCCGACGGCCTTCAGCTGGGCGGTGGTCGCCTTGGACGCCTTGGTGACGTTCTCGGTCGCGCCGGCCTTCGACTCCTGGACGATCAGGTCGCCGCCGAGAACCGGGAGGCCGCTGAAGGTGCGCTCGTAACGGGTGTGCGTGGTGCCGTCGTTGTCCTGGATGACGTCCCGGACGACGAGCTTCTCCTGCGAGCCGAGACCGAGGTCCTTGGCGGTGGCCGCCTTGCTCGCGTTCGCTTCGCGGATCAGCTCCGCGCGCTGGGACGGAGAGAGCTGCTTGGGCAGCGCACCGTGGTCGGCGCCTGCGGATGCCGCGGCGACGGTGGCGGCGGCGCTGTTCGCGCCGGCCGGTGTAGCGGTGGCTGTGCCGGTCTGGACTCCGGCGGCCAGAAGGGCTGCTGCGGCTATCAGAGCGCCGGTCGCGGTGGCACGACGGCTGGGCGTGGATCTCACGCGGACTCCTTCTGCAAGGGGGGTACCGGCGGCTGGGTGAGCCGTCCGGGCAGAGCAGGCAGTGCGCAGAACGGGGTGAACAGTGGCAGTAGAAAGGTGTTCCTGTCAGGACCGCGTCAACAAGATGGCCGGAATTCGTCCGTTGCCGTAATGGTCATGTTCGTTAAGCGGACGTTTCGCCGATCATCACCGCGATGCCGTCCAGGGTCCTGCGGAGCCCGAATTCGAAGAGGACGTCGAGGTCGAGCTCGAAGGCGTCGTGTTCGAAAAGACGGTGGAGAACGGGGAAGTGACCACCTGTCGAGACGGCTTCGAACTGTGGCTCGTTCCGCGTCATCCACTCCTCGTCGGACAGCCCCGTGTCCTGGAGCGCCTGCGCCTCCATGTCGGCCGCCAGCGCCAGCCCCTGCACATAGGCGAAGAGGGTGAGGTGGGTGTGGAGCATGGCGTGCGGAGGCAACCCGGTGCCCCTGAGGGCCCGCAGCACCCACTCCGTGTAACTCATCGCGTGCGGCGATGCGGTGGGCCGGGTGAAGGAGGCCATCGCCTGGACCATCCACGGATGCCGCCCGTACACCGCGCGCAGCCAGCGGGCGGCGAGTTCCAGCCCGGTCCGCCAGTGCCGGGGTACGGGACCGAGCGGGCGTTCACCGAAGGCCGCCTCCGACATCAGCCGCACCAGTTCGGCCTTGCCCGGAACATGGCGGTACAGCGCCATCGTGGACGTGGCCAGAACGGTCGCGACCCGGCGCATCGACACGGCCGGCAGGCCCTCGGCGTCGGCCAGTTCGACGGCGGTGCGCACGATCCGGTCGCGGTTCAGCGCCGGCCCCTCCCCGGCCGCGAGCCGGGGCCCGCGCTCCGCGGCCACGGTGCCGACCCCCGGCACGGCCCGCACCAGCCCCTCCGCGCGCAGCACGGACAGCGCCTTGGTGGCCGTCGCCATCGCGACACCCCACTCCCGGACGACGGCGCGGGTGGAGGGCACCCGCTCACCCGGGGCGAGTTCACCCGAGACGATCCGCCGGCGCAGCTCGGCGGCGATCCTGAGGTAGGGCGGTTCGGTCGGCACGGAGCGGACTGTACTAGTGCACCCAGGACGTCGTACACCGGTTCCGGCCTGCCCGAACCGCTCAAGTCCCTTTCCGGGAAGGGGTCATGCACTACGGCGCTGTTTGTGGTGTACGCGGGCCCACTGCTGTGCTCCCGGCATGACTTCCTCACCGCCGGCCGCCCTCGCGGGCCGCCGTGAATGGACCGCACTCGGCGTGCTGATGCTGCCGCTGCTCTTCGTCTCGATGGACGTCTCCATCCTCTTCTACGCACTGCCCGCCATCGGCGCCGACCTGGAACCGGGCTCCACCCAGCAGCTGTGGATCCTGGACATGTACGGCTTCGTGCTGGCCGGCCTGCTCATCACCATGGGCGCGCTCGGTGACCGGATCGGTCGCCGGAAGGTGCTGATGGCCGGCACGGTCGTCTTCGCCGCCGCTTCCCTCGCCGCCGCCCTCGCACGGTCTCCCGAAGCCCTCATCGCGGCCCGTGCGCTGCTCGGGGTGGGCGGCGCCTGCCTGATGCCGTCCACGCTCGCGCTCGTCCGCAACCTGTTCCACGACCGCGGCCAGCGCTCCCGGGCCGTCGCGCTGTGGACGACCGTGATGGCCACCGGGATCTCACTCGGCCCGGTCGTCGGCGGAATCCTCCTCGAACACTTCCGGTGGGGCGCGGTCTTCCTGATCAACCTGCCCGCGATGGCACTCCTGCTGGTGCTCGCGCCGGTACTGCTCCCGGAGTCCCGCAGCCCGGTGCGGGCGCGCTTCGACGTCCTGAGCGCGGTGCTCTCCCTCGCCGCGCTGCTGCCGGTGATCCACGGCATCAAGGAGCTCGCCAAGCACGGCTACCGGCCGCTGCCCGCCCTCGGAATCGCCGCCGGCCTCGTCCTCGGCCTCCTCTTCGTCCGCCGCCAGGGCCGGCTCGCCGAGCCGATGGTCGACCTGGCACTCCTGCGCCGCCGCGCCTACGGTGGCCCGGTCCTCGTCAACCTGCTGGCGATGGGCGCCACGATCGGCTTCGCCGCCTTCTTCTCGCAGTACGTGCAGTCCGTCCTCGGCAAGAGTCCGTTCGAGGCCGCGATGTGGAGCCTGGTGCCGTCCGCCGGCGTCGTCGTCGCCGCCCCGGCGGCCGGAGCCCTCGCCAAACGCCTGGACCGCGGATACGTCATGGGCGGCGCGTTCCTCGTCTCGGCGGCGGGCTTCCTCTGGCTCACCGGGATCGAGACCGGCTCCCCGCTCCGGGTGACGCTGGCGGGCTCGGCCGTCTACGCGGGCGGCCTGGTCGCCGCGATGACCCTGGCCAACGAACTCGCCCTGGGCGCCGCACCGCCCGAGCGCGCCGGCTCCGCGGCCGCCGTGCTCGAATCGGGCCAGGAACTGGGCGGCGCGCTGGGCATGGCCCTGCTCGGTTCGCTCGGCGCGGTCGTCTACGGGCGCGACATGGCCGACGCCGCACCGGGTGCCCCCGACGCGGCCCGGGAGACCCTGGGCGGCGCGGTGGCCGTCGCCGGGCAGCTTCCGTCTCGTGGCCAGGAGGCCCTGCTCTCCGCCGCGTCCAAGGCCTTCACCCACGGCCTGAACACGGCGGCGGCGGGCGCGGCCGGGGCGATGGTGCTGGCCGCGCTGGTTTCCGTGGTGCTGCTGCGGCGGGCGGGGGAGGAGGCGCAGGCGGATACGGAGGCCTGTGCCGCTACCGGGGAGGTGGCGGAGCACGGTGCGGGTCATCGGCCTGCCTCCGCATGAGGACGGCGGCGGATCGCCACATCGCAGTCCACGACCCCGACAGGTCCCGGAGCCGGTAGCACGTGGTGCGCTGAGTGACCAGCGCCGCGCAGACCTCGCGTCCCGGGGCCGCCGGACCGGGGGCGGGTACTGGGAACGGATCAAGCTGTCCAGCGAGGCGCGGGGCTCTGTCCGGACCGGAGTGCCGGTCCGGACAGCCCTCAGACCAGGCTCTCCCGCCACACCCGGTGCAGCCCCGCGAACCGGCCCGTGCCGCCGATGAGTTCGGCGGGAGCGCCGTCCTCCACGATGCGGCCGTCCTCCATCACCAGGACCCGGTCCGCGATCTCCACGGTGGACAGCCGGTGGGCGATCACCACCGCGGTGCGGCCGTGCAGCACGGTGTCCATCGCCCGCTGCACCGCACGCTCGCCCGGGATGTCGAGGGAGCTGGTCGCCTCGTCGAGGATCAGCACCGCCGGGTTCGCCAGCAGGGCGCGGGCGAAGGCGACCAGCTGGCGCTGGCCCGCCGAGATCCGGCCGCCCCTCTTGCGTACGTCGGTGTCGTAGCCGTCGGGCAGGCCGCTGATGAACTCGTGGGCGCCGATCGCCCCGGCGGCCCGCTCGATCTCCGCACGGGTCGCGTCCGGGCTGCCGATCGCGATGTTCTCGGCGACGGTCCCCGAGAACAGGAAGGCCTCCTGCGTCACCATCACCACCCCGCGCCGCAGTTCGGGCACGGCGAGGTCCCGCAGATCGGTGCCGTCCAGCAGCACGCGGCCGTCGGTCGGGTCGTAGAAGCGGGCCAGCAGCTTGGCGAGCGTCGACTTGCCGGCGCCCGTCGAGCCGACCACCGCGATCGTCTGGCCGGCCGGCACGGTCAGATCGAAGCGGGGCAGCACCTCGCCACCCGTGCGGTAGGCGAAGCTCACCGAGTCGAAGGCCACCTCGCGGCCCGGCAGTTCGCCCTTGAGCGGCGGCAGCTCCCGGGGCTCCAAGGCCTCCGGGACCGTCGGGGTCTGGGCCAGCAGACCCGCGATCTTCGTCAGTGAGGCCGCCGCCGACTGGTAGGAGTTCAGGAACATGCTGAGCCGGTCGATCGGGTCGTAGAGCCGCCGCAGATACAGCACCACCGCGGCCAGCACGCCCAGGGCCAGGGTGCCGGAGGCGACGCGGTAGGCACCCCACAGCACGATCGCGGCCACCGCGGTGTTGGCGATCAGCCGGGACCCGACGACGTAACGCGCGTTCTCGATCATCGCGTCGCCGTTGGTCCGCCGGTGCTCGTGGTTCAGCTCCCGGAACACCGCGTCGTTGACCGGCTCCCGGCGGAACGCCTGGACGGGGCGGATGCCGTTCATCGTCTCCGCGAACTTCACGATGACCGCGGCGATCGCCGTCGACCGGGCGGCGAAGATGACTCCGGCCCGGCGCTGGTACTGCCGTACCAGCAGATACAGCGGGGCGAACGAGAGCACGGCGACCGCGCCCGTCGCGAGATCCAGCCAGAGCAGCACCAGGGAGATGGAGACGAAGGAGAGCACGACCCCGATCAGCTCCTGCAGCCCCTCGCTGAGCAGCTCGCGCAGCGCCTCCACATCGGTGGTGGAGCGGGAGATCAGCCGGCCCGAGGTGTACCGCTCGTGGAAGTCCACGCTCAGCGCCTGGGCATGGCGGAAGATCCGGCCGCGCAGATCGAGCAGGGCGTCCTGGTTGACCCCCGCCGAAGCCCTGATGAACGCGTACTGCATGGCTCCGCCGCCGGCCGCGCAGAGGCCGTAGCCGAGGCCCACCGCGATCAGCGGACCGTAGTCCTCGTCCCGGAACGCGGGCACCCCGCTGTCGATGGCGTACGCGACGAGCAACGGACCCGCCTGCACCGCGATCTGCTGGACCAGCAGGAACAGCGCGGCCACCACCACCCGGCCGCGGTGCGGGCGCAGCAGCGACAGGAGCAGCTCGCGCGTCGCGCCACGGGGCGTGGGCAGGTCGTCGCGGTCGAAGGAGTCCCTGGGCGCCGGGGCCGGCGCGGCCTTCTCGTCGTCGTCTTCCGTGGGCCGCCCCGTCGTGGTGCTGGTCATCGGCTGCTGCCCTCCTCGGCAGGGGCGTACGCGCCCAGGATCTTGTCGGTGGGGCCGGGGCCCGGGGGAAACGCGTCCTCGGCGTCCGGCAGGTCGGCGCCGGACATCAGCCGGGCGTACTCGGGGTTGCCGCGCAGCAGTTCCTGATGGGTGCCGACGGCGCTGATCCGGCCCTCCGACAGCAGCGCCACCCGGTCCGCGAGCATCACGGTGGACGGCCGGTGGGCGACCACTACCGCCGTGGTGTCCCGCAGCACGCTGCGCAGCGCCGCCTCGACCAGCGTCTCCGTGTGCACGTCCAGCGCGGAGAGCGGGTCGTCGAGGACCAGGAAGCGCGGCCGGCCGACGACGGCGCGGGCCAGCGCGAGGCGCTGGCGCTGACCGCCGGAGAGGCTCAGCCCCTGCTCGCCCACCTGGGTGTCCGTGCCGTGCGGCAGATCGTGGACGAAATCGGCCTGGGCGACCGACAGGGCCCGCCGCAACTCGTCCTGGCCGGCTCCCTCGGCGCCCATCAGGACGTTCTCCGCGACAGTCGCGGAGAAGAGCGTCGGCTCCTCGAACGCCACGGACACCAGCTCCCGCAGCCGCTCGCGCGGCATCGCGGTGATGTCCTCGCCGTCCAGCGTGATCCGCCCCGAGGTGGCGTCGTGCAGCCGGGGCACGAGCGCGGTGAGCGTGGTCTTGCCGCAGCCCGTCGCCCCGACCAGGGCCATCGTCTCGCCGGGTCGGATGCGCAGATCGATCCGGTCCAGTACGGGAGCGGAGTCCTCGGCCGCGTCCGGGTAGCGGAACCGGACGCCCTCGAAGACCATGCCGCCCGCCCCGGAGGCATCCGGGAGGACGTCCGACGCGGCGTCACCGGACGGGCCTGCGGCCGCCGCCCCGCGCGCCACGGTCCCCTCCTCCTCGGCCACGTCCATCACCTCGAAGAACCGCTCGGTGGCCGACGCCGACTCCTGGCTGATCGCCAGCAGGAAGCCGATCGACTCGACCGGCCAGCGCAGCGCCAGCGCCGTGGAGAGGAAGGCGACCAGCGTGCCCGCCGAAAGGCCGCCGTCCGCCACCTGGACCGTGCCGAGCACCAGCGCCGCCCCGATGGCGAGTTCGGGGATCGTCGTGATGAAGGCCCAGATCCCCGCGAGCAGCCGCGCCTTCTCCAGCTCGGTGGCCCGCAGCCGCTGCGCGAGGGCGCGGAACGCGAGGGCCTGGCTGCGGTGCCGGCCGAATCCCTTCACGATACGGATGCCGAGCACGCTCTCCTCGACCACCGTCGTCAGGTCCCCGACCTGGTCCTGGGCCCTGCGCGCCACCAGTGAGTACTTCGCCTCGAAGACCGAGCACAGGATCATCAGCGGCACGACGGGGATCAGCAGCACCAGGCCCAGCGTCCATTCCTGGCCGAGCAGAATCACGAAACCGACCACGATCGTGGTGGAGTTGACCACCAGATAGGTCAGCGGGAAGGCCAGGAACATCCGCACCAGCATCAGGTCCGTGGTCCCGCGCGACAGCAACTGGCCCGACGGCCAGCGGTCGTGGAAGGCCACCGGCAGGCGCTGCAGATGCCGGTACAGGCCGTCCCGCATCGCCGCCTCGACACCGGCCAGCGGACGCGCCACCACCCAGCGCCGGAGACCGAACAGGAACGCCTCCGCGATCCCGAGCAGCAGCAGGTACAGCGCCCCGAGCCAGACACCGCCCGGATCCCGGTCGGCGACCGGACCGTCGACCATCCACTTCAGCACGAGCGGGATCACCAGCCCGAGGCAGGAGGCGACGACCGCGATCAGGACGGCGGACGAGAGCCGGGCCCGCACCGGCCTCACATACGGCCACAGCCGCATGAGGGAGCGTGCGGCGGAACGGTCCTTGGGCTCTACATGTTCTTCGGGCATCACGAGCGAGCCTACGGTTCACCACTGACATCGCTCATCCGAATTTCGGCCCCGGCCGCAGCTTGACGCAAAGCGCACCGCGTCCGATATTTGGTCGGCCCCGGGGGAGGGGCGGCTGTCGCGGGTCACGCGCGGCCGGGGTGGTGAACATCAGGGGCGGGAAACATGACGACGACCGACGTGTACAACGAGCGCTGTGAGCAGCTCTTTCTCGCGGGAGGCCTCGCCGGGGTCCGGCGCACCGCGACCCAGGGGCTCGACGAGGCGGGACCGCACGCGGATCTGTACTGCTGGCTGGCCGTTGCGCACGCCTCGGAGGACGACGACGACCACGACACCGAGGCCGAACGCGCCTTCCGCAGAGGGCTGGCCCTGGACGCGGACCACCTCGGACTGCTGGCCGGATACGCCGAGCTGTGCCTGCGCAGCGACTCCTTCGACCACCCGGGCCGGGCCGCCCGCGCCGCGGGGCTGACCCGGCGCCTCGAAGAGCTCGCCCCCGACTCCGCGGAGAACGCTCAGCTGCGGGCCGCCCGGCGCTGGGCCGGCCGCAGCTACTGGCAGGACCTGCGGATGTCGGCCGCCGAGGCCGGGGCGAAGCGGCTGGAGCGCGAGACCCGGAGCGACGAGATCGCCGAAGCCCTCAGGGGCCGGGGACCGGGGGAGGCGCGGACCGAGGCCCGGGCGGCCGCCGAGGCCCGGCCCGACGACCGGCGGGCCGCCGTTCTCGCCGACACACTCGAAGCGCTCTCCGGACCGGGGAACGGCTGGCTGCGCCGGGCCGCCCGGCACCGTGCGGAGGCGTGGGCGGTGTCGTTCGCGCTCTCGGCGCTGACGAGTCTGCTGCTCCGGACGACCGGAGTGGTCCACGGGTTCGGTCCCTGGGGGCTGCTGTGGATGGTGCCGATGCTGCTGGCCGACGCACGGCTCACGTCGGTGCGCAAGGAGGCCGAACGGCTGGCCGTGGCACGCTTGGAGGCACGGCTGTCGGGGAGCGAGGAGGCCGCTGCCGCCACCGGGCCGGCCACCACCGCGGCCGACGCCGGCGCCTGACGGCCCGTAGGACGGTCGTGGTCCGGCATCAGCCGATCGGCTGATGCCGGTTCGAGCGCGATGGCGGATGCCGCGCGCGGGCCGGGGCCGGGATGCTCGGGGCATGGCAATCATCGAAGTGGACGGGGTGCGCAAGGCCTACGCCGGACGCCCCGCGGTGGATGGGGTGAGCTTCACCGTCGACGAGGGGGAGATCTTCGGGATCCTCGGCCCCAACGGCGCGGGCAAGACCACCACCGTCGAATGCGTCGAGGGACTGCGGGTCCCCGACGCCGGCACGGTCCGGGTCGCCGGGCTCGATCCGGTCGCCGACCACGAGCGGGTGACGCTGCTGCTCGGCGCCCAGCTCCAGGAGAGCGAACTCCAGCCCAGGATCACGGTGGGCGAGGCACTGGAGCTGTACAGCGCGTTCTACCCGGACCCCGCCGACTGGCGGTCCCTGGCCGAACGCCTCGGCCTGCACACCAGGCTCACCACCCGGTTCGGCAAGCTCTCCGGCGGCCAGAAGCAGCGGCTCTCCATCGCGCTCGCCCTCGTCGGAAACCCCCGGGTCGTGGTCCTGGACGAGCTGACCACCGGCCTCGACCCGCGCGCCAGGCGCGACACCTGGCAGCTGATCGAGGAGATACGGGACAGCGGCGTCACGGTCCTGCTCGTCACCCACTTCATGGAGGAGGCCCAGCGGCTCTGCGACCGGATCGCCGTGATCGACAAGGGCCGGATCGCCGCCCTCGACACGCCCTCCGGGCTGATCGCCAAGGCCGGCAGCTCCACCGTCATCGCGTTCACGCCCTCGCGGCCGCTCGACGACGAGGAGCTGGACCGGCTGCCCGGCGCGGCCTCGTGCGAGAGCCGCAACGGCCGCGTCGTCATCAACGGCACCGACGAGACCGTCAACGCCGTGATCTCGCTGCTGGCCCGGCTCCGTGTCACCGCACACCAACTGCGCGTCTCCGAAGCCACCCTGGACGACGCCTTCCTCGACCTCACCGAGCACTCCGCCCCGGCCGACGGCCACCACCTCACGGAACGGGCAGTCTGAGATGGCCACTTCGCACACCGCACCCGCGCCCGGCCCCCGCACCGCGCCCGCCGGCGCCCCGCTCGCGGTGCTCAGGTCCGAGACCCGGCTCTTCCTGCGCGAACCCGGCAGCCTCTTCTGGATCCTCGTCTTCCCGACCGTACTGATGACGGTCCTGGGACTCATCCCGTCCTTCCGGGAGCACGACGACGGACTCGGCGGCCGGCGCGTCATCGACCTGTACGTCCCCGTGGCGGTGCTGCTCGCCATGATCATGGCCGGGCTCCAGGCCATGCCGCCCGTACTGACGGGCTACCGCGAGCGCGGCATCCTGCGCCGGATGTCCACCACCCCGGTGCGGCCCGCCGCCCTGCTCGGCGCGCAGATCGTCCTGCACGGCATCGCCGCGCTCGGCTCCGCCGTGCTGGTGATGGTGGTCGGCCGGCTCGCGTTCGGGGTGCGGCTGCCCGGACAGCCCTTCGGCTACCTGCTCGCGCTGCTGCTGGCCGTGGCCTGCGTGCTGGCCCTGGGCGCGCTGGTCTGCGCGGTCTCCCGCACCACCAAGATCTCGGCCGCCATCGGCTCGGTCGTCTTCTTCCCGATGATGTTCACCGCGGGCGTCTGGGTGCCGGTGCAGACCATGCCGGACACCCTCCGCCGCATCGTCCAGGTCACGCCGTTCGGCGCGGCCTCCCAGGCGCTGGACCGGGCCGCCTCCGGAGCCTGGCCCAGCTGGGCGTACCTCGGGGTGATGGTGCTGTGGGCCGCGGCGGTGGCGGCGGTCGCGATCCGTACGTTCCGGTGGGAGTAGCCGCGGCAGGGGAGACTTCGGCCCCGGGTTCGGGGAGACTGCGGCCATGAGCGCGGGGGAGACGGTGGCCGTGATCCGGGCGGCGACGGCCGAGCAGTGGTGGGAGCGGTTCTTCCGGTACGGACCGTACGGACTGCTCGCCCTGGCCACCTCGGTCTCGGCGACGACCGTCGACCTGATCATGTCCCGCCAGGACGTGTACGCCGTCGCTGTCCTCGTTCCGGTGGCGTTCGCGCTCCAGCTCTGGTGGGGGCGGGTCCGGACCACGTCGGGGCGGACACCGCAGCTCTACTTCGTCGCCCGCACCCTCCTCGCCTTCGCGCTGACCTGGTGCAACCCGTTCTTCGCCATCTTCGCGACGGCCGGATACTTCGACGCCGTCCGGCTGCTGCCGCAACGGGCCGTGCGGGCCGGTCTGCTGGCCACCGCCGTCATCATGGCGGGCTCGCAGTCCGGCAGCGGCCTGCCGCCCGTCAGCCTCATGAACTGGCTCGCCTTCGTCATCCTCTTCGCCCTGCACGGCACCCTCACGATGGTCTTCGCGCAGATCGGCAACCGGGAGGCGGAGCAGGCCCGTACCCAGTCCGACACCATCGCCGCCCTGGAGTCCGCCAACGCCCGGCTCGAACAGGCCATGGCGGAGAACGCCGGGCTGCACGCCCAGCTCCTGGTCCAGGCACGCGAGGCCGGAGTGGCCGACGAGCGCGGGCGGCTGGCCGCCGAGATCCACGACACCATCGCCCAGGGCCTGACCGGCATCATCGCCCAGCTCCAGGCGGTGACCTCGGCAGCGGCCACCGATCCGGAGCTGGCCGGGGAACACCTCGTCCGGGCCACCGCACTCGCCCGGCACAGCCTGGGCGAGGCGCGCCGCTCGGTGCACAATCTGGTGCCGGCCGCGCTGGAGCACGACGACCTCCCCGGCGCCCTGGAGAAGACGGTCACCACCTGGTCGGAACGGACCGGCGTCCGCGCCGAGTTCACCGTCACCGGCACGGCCGAGCCGCTGCACGACGAGGTCGGCGCCACCCTGCTGAGGATCGCGGAGGAGGCCCTCGCCAACGCCGGCCGCCATGCCGCCGCCTCCCGGACCGGCGTCACCCTGTCCTACATGGGCGACGAGATCACCCTCGACGTGCGGGACGACGGCCGCGGCTTCGACCCGGGCGCGCTGGAGCCGTACCGGGGCGCCGGCGGATTCGGGCTCGGCGGCATGCGGGCGCGCGCCGAGCGCATCGCGGGGACGGTCGAGGTGGAGACCGGACCGGGTCTGGGAACCGCGGTCTGCGCCCGGGTCCCGCTCGTCCGGCACGACTGACAGGGCACGGCCGCCCGGCCCCGCACCGGCACAGTACGGTGGGCGGCTATGGCCCAGGAACCCGCGCGCGTCATCACGCTGATCGTCGTCGACGACCACCCCGTCGTACGGAACGGGCTGCGCGGCATGTTCGCGGCGGCGCCGGAGTTCGAGGTGCTCGGTGAGGCTGCCGACGGCGTCGAGGGCGTGGAGACGGCCGTCCGGCTCGACCCGGACGTCGTCCTGATGGACCTGCGGATGCCGGGCGGCGGCGGGGTCGCGGCGATCACCGAACTGACCCGGCGCGGTGCCCGTTCCAGGGTCCTGGTCCTCACCACGTACGACACCGACTCCGACACCCTGCCCGCGATCGAGGCCGGTGCGACCGGATACCTCCTCAAGGACGCCCCGCGCGAGGAGCTGTTCACCGCGGTGCGCGCCGCCGCCGACGGCCGTACCGTCCTGTCGCCCGCCATCGCCTCCCGTCTCATCTCACGGGTGCGCGCGCCCGCCGCGTCCGGCAGCGGGACACTCTCCGCGCGGGAGCGCGAAGTGCTCGAACTCGTCGCGCGGGGCACGTCGAACCGGGAGATCGCCGCCCTGCTGTTCATCAGCGAGGCCACGGTGAAGACCCATCTCAGCCATGTCTTCGCCAAGCTGGGCGCCAAGGACCGCGCGGCCGCCGTCGCAGTCGGGTACGACCGGGGCATCCTGGGCTGAGCGCCGGGCTCACTCCCGTACCCGCAGCAGCAGGACCGATCTCGCGGGCACCGTGAGACCGGTGTCGCCGCGGTGGACCGTGCCCGGCGCGGTGGACTGGTCCTCCCGTGCGGTGTCCAGGACCAGTTCGTAGTCCCGCGCCCAGGGCGGCCCCGGCAGCCGGAAGTCCACCGGGCGGTCACCGGCGTGCAGCACCGCCAGGAAGCTGTCGTCGCTCACCTGCTCGCCCCGGGCGTCCCGGCCCGGGATGTCGCGGCCGGAGAGGTAGAGCCCGACCGTCGCGGCCGGTGCGTACCAGTCCTCCTCCGTCATCTCGGTCCCCTGCCGGGTGAACCACGCCAGGTCCCGCAGCCCGTCCGGGGCCTGCGCCCGGCCGGAGAAGAACGCGCGGCGGCGCAGCACCGGGTGGGTGTGGCGCAGGGCGAGGACCCGGGCCGTCAGCTCGGTCAGCTCCCGCCACCGCGGCTGCTCCAGCAGCGACCAGTCCAGCCAGCTGACCTCGTTGTCCTGGCAGTAGGCGTTGTTGCTGCCGCCCTGGGTGCGGCCCATCTCGTCGCCCGCGACCAGCATCGGCACCCCCGTCGACAGGAGCAGGGTGGTGAGGAGGTTGCGCAGCTGGCGGCGGCGCAGCGCGTTGACCGAGGCGTCGTCGCTCTCGCCCTCCGCGCCGCAGTTCCAGGACCGGTTGTCGCCGGTGCCGTCGCGGTTGCCCTCGCCGTTGGCCTCGTTGTGCTTGTGTTCGTAGCTCACCAGGTCGCGCAGGGTGAACCCGTCGTGCGCGGTGACGAAGTTGACCGAGGCGTACGGGCGCCGGCCGCCCCAGGCGTACAGGTCGCTGGATCCGGTCAGCCGGTAGCCGAGGTCGCGCACGTCGGGCAGGGCGCCGCGCCAGAAGTCCCGTACGGCGTCCCGGTAGCGGTCGTTCCACTCGGTCCACAGCGGCGGGAACGCGCCGACCTGGTAGCCGCCGTTGCCGACGTCCCACGGCTCGGCGATCAGCTTCACCCGGCGCAGCACCGGGTCCTGGGCGATCACCGCGAGGAACGGCGAGAGCATGTCGACGTCGTGCATCGAGCGGGCGAGCGCCGCCGCCAGGTCGAAGCGGAAGCCGTCGACGCCCATCTCGGTGACCCAGTAGCGCAGTGAGTCGGTGATGAGCCGCAGTACGTTCGGCTGCACCACGTGCAGGGTGTTGCCGCAGCCGGTGTAGTCCGCGTATCTGCGGGCGTCGGACTGGAGGCGGTAGTAGCCCCGGTTGTCGATGCCGCGCAGCGACAGCATCGGGCCGAGCTCGCCCGCCTCCGCGGTGTGGTTGTAGACCACGTCGAGGATCACCTCGATCCCGGCGTCGTGCATCGCGCGGACCATCCGCTTGAACTCGCCGACCTGCTGGCCCGCGGTGCCGCTCGCGGAGTATCCGGCGTGCGGGGCGAAGTAGCCGATCGAGTTGTAGCCCCAGTAGTTGTGCAGCCCGCGCCGCAGCAGATGGTCCTCGTGGGCGAACTGGTGCACCGGCAGCAGCTCCACGGCCGTCACCCCGAGGCGCTTCAGATGGCCGATCGCCGCGGGATGCGCGAGTCCGGCGTAGGTGCCACGCAGCTCCTCGGGGATGCCCGGGTGGAGTTTGGTGAAGCCGCGGACGTGCAGTTCGTAGATGACGGAGTCGGCCCAGGGGGTCTTGGGCCGCCGGTCCTCGGCCCAGTCGTCGTCATCGTGGACGACCACACCCTTGGGGACGTGCGGGGCGGAGTCCCGTTCGTCGCGCACGGTGTCCGCGATCTGCTGCTGGGGCCAGTCCCTCACATGGCCGTACACCTCGGCCGGAAGGGTGAAATCGCCGTCCACGGCACGTGCGTACGGATCGAGGAGCAGTTTCGCCGCGTTCCAGCGGGCGCCCGTCCACGGGTCCCAGCGGCCGTGCACCCGGTAGCCGTAACGCTGACCGGCCCGTACGCCGGGCACGAAGCCGTGCCAGATCTCGTGGGTCAGCTCGGTCAGCGGCAGCCGGGTCTCGGCGCCGTCCTCCTCGAAGAGGCACAGCTCCACGGCCTCGGCGCCGCCCGCCCAGAGCGCGAAGTTGGTGCCCGCCACCCCGTCGGGCCCCACCCGGAAGCGGGCTCCGAGCGGCATCGGCGTACCGGGCCACACGGTTGGCGGCCGCTGTCCGGGCCCGGCGGCGGGCAGCTGTCCGGGGCCGGCCGGAGCGGTGGCCGGCCGTTCCACCGCCCGTCCGGACCGTCCCGGAAACGTCTTCGGCACTGTCTCCTGCTCGGCTGCGCTCGACACCTGCTCGCCTCCCGCGGCTCGTGGGGGACCGGCACCGAAAGGGAGCGCGCGGCGTCCCGGCCGCGGCTCCCCGAGTGTGGTCGTCCCCTCTGTTCTGCCCACGAGTGGCCCCGCACTCACGTTTCCCCCGACGGGCGCGGTCGTTGGGGGGGACGTGAACCACGTAGCGAAGAAGGCAGGCGCGAGCCCGGTCACCGTACTGAGACGGTCGGGACTGCTCGTCGTACTGGTCGTACTGGCTGTTCTGACCGGCTGCTCGGGCGCCGGTTCGATCATCGGCGGGAAGTCCCGGTCACCGCAGGAGGCGATCCGGATCACCCCGCAGGACCGGGCCGAGGACGTGAAGGCGGACGCCGAGGTCGGGGTGAAGGTCCCCGACGGGCGGCTGGAGAGCGTCAGAGTCACCCGGATCGAGGACGCGCAGCAGCAGGAGGTGCGGGGCCTGATCGCGAAGGACGGTCTCTCGTGGGCTCCCCAGGGCTCGGCGGGCCGGCTCGGGCTCGCCGCCAAGTACAGCGTCGACGCGGTGGCCCTGGACGGCTCGGGGCACCGCTCGGCCCGCCACACCACCTTCACCACGGTGGTGCCCGAACACCGCTTCATCGGCTACTTCAAGCCGGAGAACCGGTCCACGGTCGGCACCGGCATGATCGTCTCCTTCGAGTTCAACCGCCCCATCACCCACCGCGCGGCCGTGCAGCGGGCGATCCGGGTGACCAGCGATCCGCCGGTGGAGGTGGCCGGGCACTGGTTCGGCTCCGACCGGCTGGACTTCCGCCCGGCGACCTACTGGGAGCCGGGCACCGAGGTCACCGTCGAGGTGGGGCTGCGCGATGTGGAGGGGGCGCCGCAGGTGTACGGCAGCCAGCGCAAGACCGTGCGGTTCACCGTGGGCCGGGAGCAGGTGTCCCGGGTGGACTCGGCCGCGCACACCATGCAGGTGCGCCGGGACGGGCAGCTCGTCTCCACGGTCCCGATCACGGCGGGCTCCCCGACGACGACCACGTACAACGGCAAGATGGTGGTCAGCGAGATGCACGAGGTGACCCGGATGGACGGGCGGACCGTCGGCTTCGGCGGCGAGTACGACATCAAGGACGTGCCGCACGCCATCCGGCTCACCGAGTCCGGCACCTTCCTGCACGGCAACTACTGGTCGGACGACGACATCTTCGGCTCGGCCAACGTCAGCCACGGCTGCATCGGGCTCCGTGACGAGCAGGGCGGCAGCGGGTCCACCCCGGCCGGCTGGTTCTTCGACCGGACACTCATCGGGGATGTCGTCGAGGTCGTCAACTCCAAGGACAAGCAGGTGGCCCCGGACAACGGGCTCAGCGGCTGGAATCTGAACTGGCAGCAGTGGAAGGCGGGTTCCGCCGTGCGCTGATCCCGGCCCGGCTCCCGCCTGCGCGGCCCGGCCCTCCCGGACACCTCCGGGAGGGCCGGGCCGCCGTGCCGTACAGCCCCTCGCACGGGCAGTGCCCCCGACCAGGGCAAGTGCTGAACGAGTTGGGACGGAACGGTGACATTCTGCGGGAGATCTGCCCGCAGTCGGTGTGATTATCTTTCGCTGAGCGCGCATATGCAGCGCGCGGGGGCGGGAGCCTGCGAGCTCCCAGGGACGGCCTCGGCGGGGCCGGGCCGTGCGAGGGGAGACGACCACATTGAACGGGCAGCCGATATCGGGGACATCGGTCAGGGCGGACAGCGGGCGGCGGGGGCGTGGGACCACCGGACTGCTGGCCCTGGTGCTGGGAGCGTTGCTGCTGCTGGTGACGGCATGCGGCGGGGAGGACACCGGGGACGCGGGCAAGGGCGGCGCCGGCAAGGGCGGGACGAAGACCGGTGACACCAGCGCCTCCCAGGCCGTGGTGAAGGTCGCCCCGCAGGACGGCGCCGACTCCGTCGCCACCAACGGGGCGCTGAAGATCTCGGCCGAGCAGGGCAAGCTCTCCACGGTCAAGGTCTCCGACCCCAAGGGGGCCGAGGTCGAGGGGAAGATCGCGGCGGACGGCACGAGCTGGGTGCCTGACCAGCACCTGGCATCGGCGACCAAGTACAAGGTCCACGCCGTGGCCAAGGACGAGAAGGGCCGTGAGTCCGCGAAGGACACCGCCTTCACCACGCTGGTCCCGAAGAACACCTTCATCGGGCAGTACACCCCGGAGGCCGGTTCCACGGTCGGTGTCGGCATGCCGGTCTCGATCCACTTCACCCGGGGCATCACCGACCCGGAGGCCGTCGAGAAGGCCATCAAGGTGACGGCCGAGCCGGCCGTCGAGATCGCGGGCCACTGGTTCGGCAACGACCGCCTGGACTTCCGGCCGCAGGACTACTGGGCCGCCGGCACCAAGGTGACCGTGAAGCTCAACCTCGACGGTGTCGAGGGACGCCCGGGGGTCTACGGCAAGCAGGTCAAGACGGTGTCGTTCACCGTCGGCCGCCGGCAGGTCAGCACCGTGGACGCGAACACCCACCGGATGAAGGTCGTCCGCGACGGCAAGCAGATCAGGGACATCGCGATCTCCGCGGGCGCCCCGGCGACCACCACGTACAACGGCAAGATGGTCATCAGCGAGAAGCTCCGGGTGACCCGGATGAACGGTGACACCGTCGGCTTCGGCGGCGAGTACGACATCAAGGACGTGCCGCACGCGATGCGCCTGTCCACGTCGGGCACCTTCATCCACGGCAACTACTGGGGCGGTTCGGGCGTCTTCGGCAACACCAACACCAGCCACGGCTGCGTCGGCATGCTCGACGCACGCGGCGGCGGTGACCCGGGCACCCCGGCGGCCTGGTTCTTCAACAACTCGCTCATCGGTGACGTCGTCGTCGTGACCAACTCGCACGACAAGACGATCCCGCCGGACAACGGCCTCAACGGCTGGAACATGGCCTGGTCCGAGTGGACCGAGTAGCCCCGCGGCACTGACCGCGGACGCGAGTGACGCCGGCCCCGGACCACACTGTGGTCCGGGGCCGGCGTGCGAGGTGCTCCGCACGCGGCGGCCCGGGACCGGCACCGCGGGCGTCCCGCGACGGACACGGACCGGGACCGAAATCCTCCGCCCGGTGGCTGCGGGCCGACGACTGCTGGCACAGTGGGGGCAGGTAGTCGCACGGTGTGTCCGGAGTGGTGTACGAGGTCCGGGCCGGCCGCTGCGACAGGGGTATCCCGGACACGGGCCCGGGGTTTCGTTGAGAGGTTGGTTCTGATGGTCAGCGGTCGTGTGGTGCGGTTCGACGGTGTCAAGGGTTATGGGTTCATCGCTCCCGATCACGGGGGTGAGGACGTCTTCCTGCATGTCAACGACCTCCGGATCCCCGAGGCCTCGCTCAGGCCCGGACTGATGGTCGAGTTCGAGGTCGAGCAGGGCGACCGGGGGCTGAAGGCCTCCTCGGTGCGCCTCGCCCCCGGCGGCGCGGCGGACCCGGGGTCCGGGTTCCCGGGGCGTTCCGAGGCCCCGGCCAGGCAGATCGCGGAGGGCGACGACGTGATGTGCGACGTGCTCAACTCGCAGGAGTACGTGCGGGACGTCACGGAGGTGCTGCTGGAATCGGCGCCCGGTCTCACCGCGGCGCACATCCTTCAGGCACGCCAGGGGCTGCTGCACTTCGCCAAGAAGCACGGCTGGGTCGAGGGCTGAGAACGGCCGGGGGCCGGGCGGGCCGGGCGCCGCCCGGCGGCTGTGACGAACGGCACCGGCCCCGGGCCTGTCCGGCCCGCCGTTAGCGCCGGTTAACCTGCCTCCCATGACCGTAACCCTCGAAGTAAGCGGCGGCGTCGGCACGATCCGGCTGGACCGGCCGCCGATGAACGCCCTGGACATCGCCACCCAGGACCGGCTGCGCGAGCTGGCGGAGGAGGCCTCGGAACGCGACGACGTGCGCGCCGTGGTGCTCTACGGCGGCGAGAAGGTGTTCGCGGCGGGCGCGGACATCAAGGAGATGCAGGCGATGGACCACCCGGCGATGGTGGTCCGGTCCAAGGCGCTGCAGGAGTCCTTCACCGCGGTGGCCAGGATTCCCAAGCCCGTCGTCGCGGCCGTCACCGGATACGCGCTGGGCGGCGGCTGCGAGCTGGCCCTGTGCGCCGACTTCCGGATCGCCGGCGACAACGCCAAGCTCGGGCAGCCGGAGATCATGCTCGGACTGATTCCGGGCGCCGGCGGCACCCAGCGCCTCGCCCGGCTGATCGGTCCCGCCAAGGCCAAGGACCTGATCTTCACCGGCCGCCACGTGAAGGCCGAGGAGGCCCTCGCCATGGGCCTGGTGGACCGGGTGGTGCCCGCCGCCGAGGTGTACGAGCACGCGCACGCCTGGGCCGCGAAGCTGGCGAAGGGCCCCGCCCTCGCGCTGCGCGCCGCCAAGGAGGCCGTGGACGCCGGGCTGGAGACGGACATCGACACGGGCCTCACGATCGAACGCACCTGGTTCGCCGGTCTGTTCGCCACGGAGGACCGGGAACGCGGAATGCGGAGCTTTGTGGACGAGGGACCGGGCAAGGCCAAATTCCTCTGACCGAACGCCAGTTGGGAACAGATCGCGGCGCGTTCATCCATGCGGGCGGATTAGCTGAGCCTTAAGACAACCTTAAGGCTCAGCGCGCCGTCCGCCCCCGCAAACCCGTCAGGGTGTGGCGTTCGCGCAGGTCGGCGGGGGTGTGCGCGGGGGCATTCTGCCAGGGGCATA
Organism: Streptomyces sp. NPDC048462; assembly: GCF_043200175.1. Lineage (NCBI taxonomy): Bacteria > Bacillati > Actinomycetota > Actinomycetes > Kitasatosporales > Streptomycetaceae > Streptomyces > Streptomyces sp. NPDC048462. The sequence continues at coordinate 153,097 of NZ_JBICXG010000008.1, read as the reverse complement.
TGCCGGGAGGCCTCTGCGGAATTGCTGATTCCGGGTTGGGGATTCCCCCGGAACGGCCCCGGAGTGCCCGGCTTGCGGCCATGATGGTGTCCATGGCGGGCCTGGAGGGTGTGGAGCAGCCGCGACAGCGCAGCAGCGCGACAGCGGCACGGAGGATGCCGGCCGTCGAGGACGAACAGGCGTTCAAAGCGCTTGAGTTGTTCGGAAATCCGACGGAGGACGAAGTCCGGCTGCCCTCCCGGCCGGAGTCCGCGGCCACCGCGCGCCAGCTCACCTCCTGTGTGGTGCTGCGTCAGTGGGCGCTCTCCCCGCAGACCGGCGAGCACGCCGTCCTGCTCGTCTCCGAACTCGTCGGCAACGCGGTCCGCCACACCGGTGCCAGGGTCTTCGGTCTGCGGATGCTGCGCCGCCGCGGCTGGATCAGGATCGAGGTGCGCGACCCCTCGCGCGGACTGCCCTGCCTCATGCCCGTGCAGGAGATGGACATCAGCGGGCGGGGTCTCTTCCTCGTCGACAAGCTCTCCGACCGCTGGGGCGTGGATCTGCTGCCGCGCGGCAAGATCACCTGGTTCGAGATGCGGATCTCCGACCGCTGAGACCCCGGTGGCCGCTTGGCCCGGAGGGCTCCCGGATGCACAGAAGCCCCCGGTCCGGCCGTGGTGAGGCGCTGCGGGGGCTGCTGTGTGGGGGCCGCGAAATGGGGGGTGTGTTCACGGCCGCTTATGACGACCCGGCCCGGGTCAGTGCGGGTCGTGTCACCGACTATGGCAGACGGGCGACTACATCGCCAAAGCCGCAAAGCGTACATAGTGGTATGCATGCGGTTATTTCTGTGATGAATCCTAGGTGTGCTGGGTCACTTGCCTGTAAATCCATGAACGTTGCCGGGGCTTCGCGGCTGATTCATTGATCGCAGTGGCCGCCGGTGTCGCGCATCCGTGTAATCCGCGAAGGTGGCGAAAACGGTCAATTGTCATTTTCCTGACAGTCCACACTTACTGTTCTGCGCATGAACGTCTCCGACACACCGGTGCACCGCCGCAGCGCCCTGCGCGCAGGAGCCGGGGCCGCCCTCGCCGCAGGCCTCGCCACCGGTTGCGGGGACCGGAACACCGCCGGCACCTCGGCCGGGCCCCTCACCCACCCGGCTCCGAAGAAGCCGGCCGCCACCGCCGGAGCGCACGCCCCCGCGCCCGCCCCGCGCCGCTTCCCCGGGCAGCCGGTGCAGATCGGCCACGGCCCCCGCGACCGGGCACGCGTCGCTCTCACCTTCCACGGCCAGGGCGACCCGGCCATCGCCAGGACCGTGCTGGCCGAGGCCGAACGGGCCGGGGCGCGGGTCACCGTCCTCGCCGTCGGCAGCTGGCTCGACGAACATCCCGAGATGGCCCGCCGCATCCTCGACGGCGGCCACGACCTCGGCAACCACACCCAGCACCACACCGACATCTCCGCGATGGACGAGACCCGCGCGTACGCCGAGATCACCGGCTGCGCCCAGCGGCTGCGCCGGCTCACCGGCTCCATCGGCACCTGGTTCCGCCCCTCGCGCACCCAGTACGCCACCCCGCTCGTCCAGCGGCTCGCCGTCCGCGCGGGCTACCCGCACGTCCTCTCCTACGACGTGGACTCCCTCGACTTCACCTCGCCCGGCGCCGCGGCCGTCACCCGCAAGGTGGCCGGCGAGATCCGTAACGGATCGGTGGTGAGCATGCACTTCGGCTACGCGGACACGGTCGCCGCGCTGCCCCTCCTACTCACCGAACTCGACCGCCGCCGACTGCGTGCGGTGACGACCACGGAGCTGTTGACCTGATGCATCCCTCCACCACGCGCACCGCGGCTCTGCTCGGGGGCGTCCTGCTCGCCGCACTCACCGGCTGCGGCACCCCCGCCGGCAAGGGGGCCACCGACACCGCCACCGAGGCCGCCGCCCCACCCGCCAGGGCCAAGCACGTGTCGCCGCCCGCGCCACCCGGACTGGCCGGGATGCCGCCGGTGCTCGACCCCTCGAACGTGTACGCGGCCGACGCGGCCGGAAAGCTGTCACCGGTCGTCAAGGACTTCCCGTCCCGGGTCTACGTACCCAACACCAACTCCAACACGGTGACGGTGATCGACCCCGCCACCTACAAGGTCATCAAGACCATCCCGGTCGGCCGCCAGCCGCAGCACGTCGTGCCGTCCTGGGACCTGAAGACCCTCTGGGTCAACAACGACGTCGGTGACAGCCTCACCGCGATCGACCCGGCGACCGGCGAGGCGGGCCGGACGGTCGACGTCTCCGACCCGTACAACCTCTACTTCACGCCGAACGGCAAGTACGCCATCGTGATGGCCTCGATGGACCGTCAACTGGTCTTCCGCGACGCGCACACCATGAAGACGGCCAAGGCCGTCCCGGTCAGCTGCGCGGGCGTGAACCACGCCGACTTCTCCGCCGACGGCCGGTACTTCATCGTCTCCTGCGAGTTCTCCGGCGAACTCCTCAAGGTCGACACGGCGAAGATGAAGGTGGTGGGCCAGCAGAAGCTGCCCTTCAAGGGCGCCATGCCGCAGGACGTGAAGCTGTCGCCCGACGGCAGCACGTTCTACATCGCGGACATGATCGCGAACGGCATGTGGGTGCTGGACGGGAAGAAGTTCACCACCCCGGAGCTGCTGCCCACCGGCAAGGGCTGCCACGGCCTCTACGTCAGCCGCGACGCCAAGGAGATGTACATCTCCAACCGGGGCGAGGGCTCCGTCTCCGTCTTCGACTTCGCGACGAAGAAGCTGGCGAAGAAGTGGCACCTGCCGGGCGGCGGCAGCCCCGACATGGGCGGCGTCTCCGCCGACGGCAAGGTCCTCTGGCTGACCGGGCGCTACAACTCGGAGGTGTACGCGATCGACACCACCAGCGGCAAGCAGCTCGCCCGGATCCCGGTGGGCAGCGGACCGCACGGCCTCGCCGTCTACCCGCAGCCCGGCCGCTACTCGCTCGGCCACACCGGCGTCTTCCGCTAGGGCCTGTCGTCGAACTGTCCTCGTCGCCCGAAGGGCGGCCGGGCGGCGTCAGGTGCGTGCATGGTGTCGCCCGGCGGACGGCAGTTCGAAAACAGGCCCTGGGCCCGGCCGATCAGCAGCGCCTCCGAGCCCACCGGCCGGTAGCCCGCCGCCTGGAACGTCCGCACACTGCGGGCGTTCCCCGGCGACTGCTGCGCCCACACCACCGGACCCGGCACCAGATGGCGGGCCGCCCGCGCCAGCCGTTCGCCGAGCCGTCGCCCGCGCGCCTCCCCGTCCACCTCGATCGCGGCCTCCCAGCGCCCCGCGACCCCGCGGCCGAGGATCAGCACACCGCCCGCCGCCCGCCAGACCCGCACCTCGTCGCGGAAGCCCATCGCCCGCGCCACCCGGGGGTGCCCGGGGTCCCGGAGCTCGCGCAGCTCCAGCTCCGGAGCGCCCGGCAGCGCAGCCGCCACCGTGAGCAGGTCGATGGTGTTCATGTGCCGTCCGGTCCGCGCCATCAGCGCGCCCAGGAAGTGCGGGTTCATCGTCGCGGCGAGCGCGTCACCGGGGGTGCCGGCCAGGGCCGCCCGCACCCACCGCGGGTCCTCGTCCGTGAACACCACCGAGTGCGCGGTGAACGCCAGCACCCCGGCGTCCCGCGCGTTCGGCTGCCGCACCACCGTCGTGGACCCGTCCGGCGGCGGGAACCGGCCCTGCGCCGCGGCTTCCAGAATGCCCGCCAGTGCCTCGGCCATCGTGCCGCTCCCTCCCCGCTCCGGGCCGCCGTCCGCCGGGCGGCGGAGGGTCCCACCCATGATCGGTGACCGGCCGCCGCGATCGCCATCCGTACCGCCCGTTAATCTGACCTCCGTCATATAGGCATTACGAAGGGGCGGAACAGTGGCGGACATCGAGTCGGCGCGCAAGGCGTTCGAGCGGTTCGACCTGAACGGCGACGGGCTGATCTCGGCTGCCGAGTACAAGAGCGTCATGGCTCAGCTGGGGGACCCCTATGTCACCGAGCCGGTCGCGCAGGCCGTGATCAACTCCCACGACGGGAACGGTGACGGACTGCTCACCTTCGACGAGTTCTGGTCCGCGCAGAACAAGGGCTGACGGCCGGCCCAGGACCCCCGGCCGGCGGGCCGGGGGCCGGGGGCCGCGAACCCCGGCCCGGTCACGGACCGGGCGGCTCGTCCGGGCCGAAGGCGGCGTCCGGCGTCGCCACCGGGCGGAACAGATCGTGCAGCCGGCCCGCGCGCAGCAGCCGCAGGATGCGCGGGCAGTCGCAGACGAGCCAGAACCGCCCGTCCCGGTCCAGCGCCCGGCGCCGGGCCCGGCACAGCAGCGTCAGCCCCGAGCAGTCGAGGAAACTCACCTCGGTCAGGTCCACCACCACATGCGGTGACCCGTCCGACGTGGCGACGTCCAGTGCCGGTGCGATGAGCGCCGCTGTCGCGATGTCGATCTCGTCGCGCAGCGCCACCACCGTCCGGCCGTTCCTGCGGTACACGTGGCCGCACGGCTCGGGCAGGGGGACCAGCGTGGCGGATGCCGTGGGGGGCAGCCTCTCGGTCATGATGCCTCTCCTCGCAGCGCCGAATCCGCTGAGGCACCCGGGCCTTGGTGGCTGTCAGTGAGGTGACAGTCGGTGAACCTAACCCGAGGCTCGCGCCGGGTGGGGACGCAGAAACGTTCGCGCCTGCCGTAATGCGTCCTTCTGGGTGAATGTTTGATGGTGCCGTGGACGCCACGGGCCTGTTTGTGTGGTTGTCAGTCAGGAGGGGGAGGCGGGTGGCGCCTACCTCACGCATGTCCGCATCCGCCCGCCGCAGGCCGACGGCGGCCGTACCGAGGCCTCGCTCTGGTGCGGCGGGCTGCTGCACGTGCTGCGCACCATGCGGCTGTGGCGGCGGACCGGGCCCGCCGACGCCCGCGCGCTGCTCGGCCGCTACGCCCGGCTGGCCGGCTGGCTGTACGCGGCCTTGGCGGTGACCGGGACCTTCAGTGCCCTGCGCCGGCTGCCGCCCGATGTCGTCCTCAGCTCGGCGTACGGGCGCACCCTGCTGGCCGAACTGGGTGCTGGTGGCCGTCGTCAGCCGTGCTGGCGCTCGGCGCCCACCGCGGCCTGGCGGCGGACCGCGACCCGGCGGTCGCCCGGCGCCGGGCTCGCCGTGAACTGGCCGCGCCGGCGGCTGTCGTGCTCGTGTCGGCGGTGCTGACCGTCGTGCCCGACCCGCACTGGCTCGGCACCCGCTGACCGCCGCGCTCAGCGCCCGCCGCGGTACGCCGCCCAGCCGCGCAGCTCGTCGTCGCGCGGGGCGCGCACCGTCGCCGGAGCGCCGGGGCCGAAGCGCATCACCGGGCGCGAGGCGTCCCAGCCGGGCCATCCCGGATCGCCGGAGACCGCGAACCGCACCCACGCCGCGTGCGTCGCGCGGGCCAGTTCCCGGGGGGCGTCCGGGCCCGTGAGCAGCACCGCGTCCGGCCGGTCCAGGTTGTCGAACACGAAGCCGATCTCCAGCCCGTGGCAGGCGCCGAGCCCTTGAACGGGGGACGGCCAGCCGAACTCGTAGAGATGGGTGGAGCCGGCGGCGCCGGCGCGGGCGTCGGCCAGCCGGTTCAGCGGTACGCGCAGCAGCAGGTCGGTGGCGAGAGCGCCGAGGAGTTCGCCGGGGGTGGCGTCGGGCCGGTTGGCGCGGTAGGTACGGGCGGTGGCACCCGGCACCCTGAACTTCATCAGGGCGAGACGGAGTTTCGTGCGGGTGAGCCGTTCGGTGAGCCCGCTGGGTACGAACCAGAGCCGGTACTCCTCGGTGTTGGAGCCCATCAGGAGATCGATGCCGGAGGCGGCGCCGTCCCGCAGCGCCTCGGCCGGCTCCCGGGGCAGGAGCTCGCCGTCCACCACGATCTGGAAGGAGTTCCCGCCGGTCAGCGGGGAGCCGCCGCTCGTCACCGAGGTCTGGGCCGCCAGCAGCGCGGCGGGGTCCACAGCCGCCAGGGCCCGTGCGGTGGGCGCGACGCCGAGCCGTTTCGCGATCAGTTCGGTGGTGCGGCGGGCCTTGTCCACGGGGAGCGCGGACGGGGCCCCGCTCTGCAGCACCGCGCGCCGGAACAGCCCCCGGGACCGAGGGGCGGCGAGCAGCGCGGCGATGCTGATGGCCCCGGCCGACTCCCCGCACACCGTCACCAGGTCCGGATCGCCGCCGAACGCCGCGATGTTGTCCCGCACCCAGCCGAGCGCCGCGAGCTGGTCGAGCAGCCCCCGGTTGGCGGGCGCGTCCGGGAACACCCCGAACCCCTCGATGCCGAGGCGGTAGTTGACCGACACGAGCACCACGCCGTCGCGGGCGAAGGCGGCCCCGTCGTACAGCGGAACGGCGGACGAACCGTGCAGCAGCGAGCCGCCGTGGATCCAGACGAGGACGGGCAGTCCGGTGCGGGCGGGCGACGGGGTCCACACGTTGAGGTTGAGGCAGCCGTCGCCGGGCACCTCGGGGTCGGGCAGCAGCCGGTCGAGCGGCGACGCGTACGGCCGCTTGGGCGCGGTCGGCCCGAAGGCCACCGCGTCCCGTACCCCCTCCCAGGGCTGCGGCGGCGCGGGGGCGCGGAACCGGTGGGCGCCCACCGGCGCCGCGGCGTACGGGATGCCGCGGAAGACGGCGACGCCCGGCTCGTACGCGCCCCGGACGGTGCCGTGGACGGTGTCCGCGTGCGGGGCGGTCCGGCCGTCGGCGGTGTCGTGGGCGGGTATCGGAGGAGGTAGGGCAGTCATGGGTGCCTCCAGCCCTTCTGCGGTACGGCCGGCGAGTTCGGTTGACCGGACCGCCGCCTGCCACCGGGCGTACGTACCAGCACACCACGGCAGGGGGCGACGGACCATTTGTGAGAGCGGTGGAGCCCGGACAGCGGCCGCTTTCACCGGCGCGCGTTTCCGGTCAGGTGCGGGCCCGGCCGGGGCCGGGTGACGCACGGGGACGGTGAATGTCCGGAAATCGCTGTCGGGTGCCCGCGTTCCGGTGCCGGGCGCCGCCGGTGCGGGGCCCGGCAGGGGTGCCGGACCCCGCCGGTGCCCCGCCGGCCCTCGCGTCAGGCTGCGAAGTTCCGGGACATCGAGTCCTGTTCGTCGATCTCCACGAGGTCGGGCCGGGTGTAGCGCTCGGCCCGCGCGTGGTAGTCGAAGTCTCCCCGGACGAGCCCCCGGTAGTCCTGGACGCAGCGTTCCAGGGCGGCTCGCGGGAGGCCCTCGATGCCCGCCGCCTCCATCTCCTCGACGAGTTCCTTCTCGGCCCGCTGTACGCGGTCGGCAATACGGGCCAGCAGGATTCCGGCCTCGTCCGCCGCCTCCTGGAGTGTGCCTCCCCGGTCCCGCTGGATCAGCCGGACGGTGTTGTGCTCATAACCGAGCAGGGCCTCCTTCTCGAATGAGCAGATGTCGTTGCAGAGACCTGAATGATCGGTCACCGCATTGCGCAGAGCGATATAGGCGGGGAGGCTTCGGGCGGATTCCGGGAGGTCAATTCCGGCGGTGATCTCATGCAGGTCGAGGAACGGCTGCATGGCCACCGAGTCGCGGCGGTGCTTCACGAAGTCCGCGGTGCTCGGCACATGGCCCGCCGCCCGGTCGACGGCCTCGGCGTAGTACGTCCACAGCCACGCGGCCGTGTCCCTCCGGAACTGCCGCACCCAGTGCGGCGGCCGGCCCGTGCAGGTCCGAGCCAGTAGTTCGTCCAGGGCGTGCTCCATGGGGCCGACCGGTGCGCGGGCGCCGTCGAGCACGTCCACCAGATGTGTGATCGCCGATTCGCACAGCCTGGGGTCGCGGCCGGCCGGGCCGTCGTCGAACTCGTCGTCGACGAGGAAGGCCCAGAAAAGCCACTGGCAGAACAGGTCGAGGTGTTTCTGCGACGCCTCCGGAAATATCAGGGATATCCAGAGTTCTGGGCGGGTCCGGATCATTTTCTTGTGGGCCACGGGTGACAGGACGAGATTGCTGGACTCGGCCCATTCCCAGGCGGCCTGCCTGGTCTTCTCAACTCCCGGATTACATCCCGCGCTCTCGAACGGCATGTGGAATTCTGGAAGCGCGATCTGGCTCATGGTGCACCTCGTCGAGACGATACGGACAGGGAAGGGGGATGCGCGAGGCGAACCGCGCACGCCCGGCCGGGGCGGCGAGCGGTGAGCGTGGCCCTGTCGATCGGCGCATCGCCGGGGTCGCGTCACCGGGGACTGCTGTCCGCACCGGCCCGGCAGAAGGGCGGTGAGGCCGTGGAGCCGGCTGCGGCGGACCGCCGCAGGGACGGATCAGCGGCGGCGGGGCGGCTGGTCGCTACGAGGGGGGCGCGGAGCGTTTCGCGAAACGGCGCGACCGGGCCGGACGGCCGGATCCCGTCGTGGGAGCGTCACGGGAGGGGCGGCTGTCATCGCTGTCCTCTTTCCTCCGCCGGGGCATGGGCATCGGAGCCGGGCCCCGCGGGGTCCACGGCAGCGGACCGCCTGACGTGCACGGCGATCGCGTCACCACTCGTCACGACCAGTGAACTCCCAGTATGCGAGAGAGGGAAGCCGCTTGTGACTGAAAATGTGTGTTCGCCATGAACGTCTGCTCGGTTATGAGCAGTTGGGGTACTCCTGTGTCGACCGGGGTGGGGTACGGCAGGCATGCGCCTGGCCGGTTCGAGGGTCCGTTTCCGGCTCGCCCGTCCGGCGCACCGGCCTCTGTCCGTACCGGTCCCTCTCACCGTAGAGCCGGTTCAGGCGGGCAGCGAGGCGAGCCAGTCCGTGAGGATCCGGTTGATCTCCTCGGGACGCTCCTGCTGGATCCAGTGGCCGCAGCCCTCCAGGATGTGCGACGAGACCAGCGCGGGCAGCGTCGTCGGATACGCCGCGATGGCGTCGGCCAGCCAGGTGGTGGAGGCATCCAGGGAGCCGCCGACGAACAGGGATGGCTGGGTGACGGGTGCGCCGTCGAAGTCCGCGAGATCCTCCCAGTCCCGGTCCATGTTCCGGTACCGGTTGAGCGCCCCGCTCACCCCGGTCCGCTCGAACTCACCCGCGTAGAAGTCGAGCTCGGCTTCACCGAGCCAGCCGGGGCGCCGGTCGGGGAAGCGCTCGCGCAGCGTCTTGCCGGGCCCGGCGAAGTGCGGGTCCGGGGCGTCGGGCGCGGGCATGGTGTCGGCGGAGAACGCCGCGTAGAAGCCCGCGAGCCAGCCGCGTACGTCCGGCTCGATCTCGGCCTCCGCCCGGCCGGGTTCCTGGAAACGGGAGACGTAGAACTCCTCGTCCCCGCCCATCCCCGCGAAGATCTCGCTGGGGCGCGGGCCGCCGCGCGGGGCGTACGGGACGCTCAGCAGTCCCACCGCACGGAAGACATCGGGCCGGATCAGCGCGGAGTTCGCCGCGATCGTCGCACCCCAGTCATGGCCGATGACCACCGCACCGCGCTCGCCGAGCGCGTGCACCACGGCGGCGCTGTCCTCGACGAGTTCGGTCATCCGGTACGCGGCGGCGTCCGAGGGCCGGGAGGACCGCCCGTAGCCGCGCATGTCGACGGCGACCGCCCGGTACCCGGCGGCGGCCAGCGCGGGCAGCTGGTGGCGCCAGGAGTACCAGGACTCCGGGAACCCGTGCAGCAGCAGCACCAGGGGGCCGGTGCCCTGCTCCACCAGGTGGACGCGGCCGGCCGGTGAGGGGACCGTGCGGTGCGTGAGCTCCGGGGACGGGGCGGGCTGATGCGACATGGATCCTCCGCGGCTCTTGGGCTCTTCAGCTTTTCGGTTCTGCGTCGGTGCCGGGTGCGAGCCGTCTCACGGCCGCGCCCCGCTACCCGTACCGCCCGGCGGCCGGCGGCCGGCGGCCGGCCGACGGCTTCGGACACGATCATGCGACGGGGGCCGGGCCCGCCGCGAGTCGTGTTGCCGCTTCGGCAAACGCGTGGCCGGGGTGCGCGCGGGCCCCGGCCACCCGGTCACTCCCCGCCGCCCAGCCAGCTGCGGGCGGCGCCCAGCAGCGCCCGTACGCCCAGCTCGATGGTCGGGTCCTGGAGCGGGGCGTAACGCGGTGAGTGGTTCATAGGGAGCTCGGGCGGGAGCCCCCGTGAGGCGAGCGCCGCCGGGTCGAGCCCCTCGAACGCGGCCGGGTCGGCGCCGCCGAAGTGCCAGAACACCGACGGTGTGTCCAGTTGGGTGCCGAACAGACCGAAGTCCTCGCTGCCGTTGATCGGCTGCGGCAGCGTCAGCACGGCCTGCTCGCCGAGCGCGCGGCGCAGCCCGTCGATCGTGGTCGCGGTGGCGTCCGCGCTGTTCACGGTGAGCGGGAACGCGTTCAGCGGGGTAATCTCCGGCTCCTCGGGCGCACCGGACGCGGTCGCCTCGGCGCGCACGATCCGGTGCACGGCCGCGATGACCTTCTCGCGTACGACGGGGTCCACGGAGCGGATGTTGAGCTTCAGCTCCGCCTCGTCCGGGATGATGTTCTCCTTGGTGCCGGCCCGGATCGAACCCACCGTCACGACGGCGGCCTGCGAGGCGCCGACCTCGCGCGAGACGATCGTCTGCAGGCGCAGCACCACGGCCGCCGCCATCACCACCGGGTCCACCGTCGACTCGGGCGACGAGCCGTGCCCGCCGCGCCCGAACAGCCGTACCCGGTAGCTGTCGGACGCCGCCATCAGCGGCCCGGGGCGGGTCACCGCGACGCCTGTGGGGAACGGCCCCACGTGCTGGCCGAGGCAGATGTCCGGCTTCGGGAAGCGGTCCCGGAACCCGTCGTCGAGCATGTTCCGCGCGCCCTCGGCGGTCTCCTCGGCGGGCTGGAACACGGCGAGGACGGTGCCGTGCCAGCCGTCCCGGTGCCCGGCGAGCAGCGCGGTCACCCCGAGCAGGCAGGTGACGTGCATGTCGTGGCCGCAGGCGTGCATCACCGGCACGTCGTTGCCGTCGCGGTCGGTGGCCCGGTCCGCCGACGCGTAGGGCAGGCCCGTCGCCTCCAGGACGGGCAGGGCGTCCATGTCGGCGCGCAGCAGCACGGTCGGGCCCGCGCCGTTGCGCAGCACGCCGACGACGCCGGTGCCGCCGACGTGCTCGGTGACCTCCCAGCCGGACTGCTCGCGCAGCCGGGCGGCGACCTTGGCGGCGGTACTGGTCTCCTGGAGCGAGAGCTCGGGGTGGGCGTGCAGGTCCCGGTACAGCTCACGCAGCGAGGGCAGCAGCGCGTCGAGGCCCTCGGTGAGATCGGCGAGATGGGTGGGGCCGGTGGCGTCGGTGGGGGAGTCGCTGGTCATGACTGCTCGCTTTCTACTGGCGATACTGGCGCTACGGGTGGTGCGGCGGTTACGGGCGCTGCTGGTGTTACGGGCTCAACGGGTCGGGGACCGGGAGGGTGTCGGCGGGCTCGGGCAGCCGCGGCGACCGGCGGAAGGACGCGGTGTGCTCTTCTCGGTGTGGCTGCGCGGCCTGGACGGGACCACGGCCCTGGAGTCACTGCTCGACGAACGCTTCCCCCGGCTGACCGTCCAGGACCGCACCAGCACCCTGCGTACGGCCAAGCGCATGGGCCGCGTCCTCGGTCCGGACGGGCGCGCGGTCGTCCACCTGACGCTGGGGTTCTGAGGTTCAGTCCCGCTCGCCGTCGACCCTTCCGGTGAACTCCAGCAGCGCGGAGGCGAGTTGCTCGGGAGCCTCCTGCGCGACGAGGTGGCCGACCCCGTCGAGATGCACCGCGGTGACCTCGCCCGTGCTCACCTGGCGGAAGGTCGTCTCGGTGATCCTGTGATGGCCGGCCGCCTCGACGGTGAGCACCGGTACGGCGATCGGGTGCGACTCGGCCAGGGACCTGGTCGCGCCGCCGTCGGAGAGGACGCTCCGGTAGAGCCCCTCGGTGCCCCGCCAGGCGTTCGGGCGCGCGTAGGTCCGGACGAACTCGTCGATGTCGTCCTCGCCGATGGCGCCCTCGGTGCCGTTCATCAGGGGGAAGGCCCAGTCGGCCAGCAGTTCGCGCTCATGGCCCGGCAGCAGCATGGCGGGGATGCCCGGCGTGCCCAGGAAGCCGACGTGCCAGGAGCCGTGGTTGTTCACGTCGGCCAGGGCCTCGAACCCGAAACCGGCCAGGGCCGTCTCGACCCCGGTGAAGCTGAGGACGTCCTCGGGGTGCGTCGCGGCGAAGCGGAAGCCCGTGCCGCCGCTGATGTCCTGGCAGAGGACGTGCACGGGACCCGCACCGATGTGGGCGACGAGGTGGTGCAGATCCTCGGCCGCGACCGCCTCGCCGTACTCGGTGTCGGCGTTGCCCGAGTCGCCGAACCCGCGCAGGTCGAGGGCGAGGACCCGGTGGGTCCGCGCGAGCAGCGGAATGAGTCTGCGGAAGGCCCACCAGGTCTCCGGCCAGCCGTGCACCAGCAGGATCGGAGAGCCGTCGGTGCCGGCGCAGACGTAGTGCAGTCGCGTCCCGTTGACGTCGGCGAGGTGATGCGTGACGCCGGGAAGGGTTGCGCCGTAGGGCGTGGTCGTGGTCACGAGGAGCTCCCAAATAGGCAACCTGGTTGCCGACCACGATAGGCAACCAGGTTGCCTATGTCAAAGGTGGCTTTATGCTGGCCGTATGTCCAGATCAGGCGCCGATCTCGCGCTGCTCCTGCTCGCCGGCTTCCGCACCCTGGCGGACCGGGCCGCCGAGGAGCTCGCCGAACGCGGGTACGAGGATGTGCGCTCGGTCCACGACTTCGCCCTCCACTCGATCCTGTCCGGCGCCGACAGCGCCTCCGAGCTCGCCCAGCGGATGTCGGTGACGAGGCAGGCGGCCGCGAAGACGATCGCCGCACTGGAGGAACGCGGATTCGTGGAGCGCCGGCCCGATCCGGCCGACGGCAGGCGGACACGGCTGCACGTCACCGAGCGCGGACTCGGGATGATGCGGCAGGGCGAAGCGGTCTTCGACGAGTTGCGCGAGCAGTGGGAGGCCCAGGCAGGTGCGGCGCAGGTCGCGGCACTCGAGTATGCGCTCCGGTCCCTGGTCGGGGACCGGGCGATCCGGCTCGACTCACCGGGCTGGGGCGCACGCGGCCCCGACGCGGAGTAGGTCCGCCCCGCCCCGGCCCTCGCCCCGACCCGCCCCGGCCCGCACTCCATCCGGCCGTCGGGCAGTTGGGGCAATGAAGGAATCCGTTCGGTGCATCTGCTGGTGGCGGCTTGGCGTGCCTGCTCCGGTCGCCGCCCGATCCGGTTCATGGTGAATCGCCCGCACAAACTGTGATGTACCGCAAAAGGAGTGACCCATGGTTCGCCGTATCGCGATCACGCTGGCCACCGTTGCCGCCGCAGGATTCATGGCCGCCGCCCCGGCCGCCGCCTATGGCGGTGGGAACGACGAGGAGGCCGGCAAGATCGGCGCCAGCTACTACCAGGTCGACGCTTCGCGTACGAACACGGAGTTCTTCAACGTCGGTGGCCCGTACGGCATCACGTACGCCAAGCAGGACAAGGCCAACATCAAGGCCGAGGGCGGCAGCTTCTACGCCGAGTACCTCAGCCGGGGCTGACCTCCCCGCACCGCGCAGGGCCCGTCCCGTCATGGGGCGGGCCCTCGCTCGTTCCCCGGCGCACCTCGTGGACGCGAGCCCGGCGGCGTCGGGGTGACGGACGCCGCAAGGCCGCACGCCCCGGCGGGGGTTGAGATGCCGCCGTCCGTCGGAGAGGGTCGGGGCATGGAGTTCTTCTGCTACCACCGTGACCGTTCCGACTCCCTCGACCTGCGCGACGAGCTGCTGGAAGAGCACTGGTCTTACATGGACCGTTACGCCAAGGAGCTGATCGCCCGGGGCCCGGTCTTCGCCGACGACGGCGAAACGCCCATCGGCAGCGTGCACATAGCCGACCTGCCGGATCCCGCCGCCGCTCGCGCGTTCGCCTTCGACGAACCCAATTACCAGGCCGGCGCCTACCGTGATGTGCTGCTGCGCCGGTGGCGCAACCTGCTGGGACGCACCATGTGGGACTTCGCGGGCGGCCCGGTCGGCGAGGACCGCTACCTGGTGCTCGGCCTCGGCTCCGGTGAGCCCGCCGACCTCGTCCTGCCGCCCGACCAGGACGCGCTGATCGCGTTCGGGCCACTGCTGTCCGACGACGGCGACACCTGGCTGGGCACGGCGGCGCTGCTCAGGGCCCCGGACCCGGACACGGCACGCGCCGTCCTCACCGAGGACAGCTACGCCGACATCGAGGTCCACCACTGGGAGTTCGGCGGGCGGCGGTAGGACGCCGGAGCTGCCTGAGGGCCCGCCTGCGTAGGATGCCCTCCACGAACGGGTCGGTCGTACGGGTGAGGGGCTGGAGACGAAGGTGTTGTGGGGCAAGAAGAAAGAGGAGAACGGGCTGCCGAAGATCCCGCGGAGCGTGGATCCGCGGCGGGCCCGCACCCTGCCGGTGCCGGCCCAGGCGCAGACCGACGCGCGCATGTTCATGCGGGGCGGCGACACCATCCGGGCGGTCAAGGTGGTTGTGGACGCGACGGGCTACGACGTGCGCCAGGCCCGGGACATCGTGTACGCGCTCGTCTACGACATCGAGGTCCCGAGAGGGCACTGAGCCGGGGCGCCACCAGGACCTGACACCGCGCGGCAGACGGCAGTGACGACAGGCCCTAGCACTCGATGATGTTCACCGCGAGCCCGCCCCGGGCGGTCTCCTCGTACTTCACCGATATGTCCGCGCCCAGTCGAACTATGCCCTTGACCTGCATGTTCGAGGGCATCCGAGGGGCCATCCACGTCCGTAGGGACTGCCCTTGCCGCCCGCGGTGACGGTCGCCCCTCCGCGGGCGGTGGTGGATCACACGCCGACGACGTGTGGTTGGCGTCGCCGTTGAGTGCCAGCGTCGGCTTGGGCAGCTGGACGGCGAGCTGTCCGCCCAGTCCGGCCATGGTTTCGGGCGGGTCACTCTTCGGTGGGGAGCCAGCTCCCGTGCAGCCCCAGAGGGACCCGCACCGGAATCCGCACCCGTGCCACCGGGCCCGAGCCGGGATCGTCTGCGGGGATCACCAGAAGCCAGCTGCTGCCATCGGTACGGTCGGTGGCGTACGTCATCCAGTAGCCGCCCTCGCCCGGGGAACCGGGTGATGGGGCGAACACCGGCTCGCCGACGGACAGGTCCCCGGCGTCCCACGCCACGCTCGTGCCGTTGGCGTCCCTCCCGTCGTACCAGCGAAGTGCGTTGTACTCGCCCGGCAGCAGGTCCAGCTCGCCTACTTCGGAGGCCATCGCCATCTGCTGATGCCTCTGGCCGATCAACCGGTCGTCCGTGCGCGGCAGTTCTACCCGCGCGTCGTCCAGCAATGTGCGGTGCATCGTGCTGGCTGCCGGGTCGATGACGGCGCGGGCCAGCCCTCCGGGATTGGTTCCGGCCGCCTTGTCCGGCGAGCCCATGGACAGATGCGACCACTGCACGTACTCGAGCACGACGTCTCCGCCGTCGGGCTCGGTGTCGTACGCGTTGACGGTGTGCCACAGCCAGAAGGCGTCGTCAGATGCCCAGCGCACCCGAGAGCCGTCGCGAGGAATGAGTGCCACGCGCGTGCCCTGTTCCGGGCGCCAGTCGATCAGGGATCCGCCGTTCATCGCCGCAGCGAGGTCGAAGAAGACAGGGGCGAGCACCAGGACCAGGAAGCGCGCGGTCAGGGCCATGTCGTGGATCATCATCGGGGCGTTGAGCCCTTCTACGGCTGTGGGGCCGCGGACCACGTCGCCCGAGGGCCCGATGAGGGACCAGGTGAGGAAGGGCGGCTCGATGTCGTAGCAGAAGACAGCCATCTCTCCGGTGAGGGGATCGACCTTCGGGTGGGCGGTGATGCCCTTGGGCAGGACGTCGCCGAAGGTCTCCTTGCCCACCGTCTCGAGTTCCTGCGTCATCCGGAACGGGCATCCGGACTCGGCGAGTGCGAGCAGGCGCCCCGCGTGACGCACCACGTTGATGTCGGGCAGGTCACGGAAGGTACCGGCCAGCGACGGTTCGACGTCCGGGACCTGGGGAGTGATCATCGATTCGAGTCCGCCCCACAGGGCTCGTCCGGCCTGCTCCTCCGCGAGCACCGCAGGGGTACGCACGAATCGGTTGCGGTAGCGGGCCCGGCCGTCGGAGAGCCATACACCGTGCAGCATGCCGTCGCCGTCGATCGGGTAGAGGTAGGAGCCGATCGGGCTGAAGCGAGGGTTGGGCCCGTTGCGCAGAAACAGCCCGTCCAGCTCCGCAGGCAGCACTCCCGTCACCTCAAGCCCCGTCTCGTCCACTTCCTCCGTGACCGGGGCGAACCGGCCGGAGAGGTGGGCTACGCGCGTGGGATCGAACATCTGCGGGGTGTGCGTGGCCATGACGGCCTCCCTCGACGGGGTAATGCGAGGCGCGTGCGAGGCGCCTCACTCTTCATCGTCAGTGGTGGCCGGCGCGGTATGCGGCGGGGTACGCGCGAGTGAACCTGACCGCCAGGACGAGCAGGGTTACCGGGATGACCCAGTTCAACCAGTCGCTCTGCGAGGGGTACTTGACGGCCAGCCACGAGAACAGCGTCATCAGAGCGAAGGCGAGTCCCCAGACCGCGGTGATGACTCGGTTGACGTGCTTGAACCCCCGCGTGTTCCAGATGCTACTCGGAGTTGACTCCCGGGCGTACGGAGTGGTGAACGGGTCGACGAGAAGCGACCCTATGGCCACAACGGCGACCAGGCCGTTGGAGACGACCTGCGCGTACTTCTCCAGATCGGCAAGCTGACCGCGGTCCAGGATCAGGGCGAGGATCGACAGCACCGCGAAGAACGCGATCGCTGCTATGTCGAGTACCCGGATTCGGCCGGCCAGCAGGTCCTGCCCGGAGAGAACGACCGACGCGATGAGAGCCGCGAGGGCCGCGAATTCCCACGTGCTGGGGCTGGCGACCACTCCGAAGATGATCCATGGTGCGAACGAAAGAAAGACACTGGCCATCCCCACTGGCGCCTTGTGTTCGGTCGGTGCCGACGTTTGCTGTCCCATGACGGCCCTCCCGTCAGATGCAACGACCACCATTACTCCATCATGCGATTCGCCCGGCCAGGGCGCATCCGCGATCCGGTCTGCGCGGCCTCGAAGGGCTCCGCGCTCCTCCGATGCGCTCGAGACGGTTACAAAACGGCCCATGCGTCGCTGAGCCGCGGGCGAACAAACCGCCACCAGGGCGGGACGCCGTCCCCGCGCGGGCCGGTGCCTGGCCCCGGACGGAGTCGCGCCTATGCAGTCGGTCTGGCTCGTTCTGGTGTGGTCGTGGCCGGTCACAGGCGTGGTCTGCAGGTCGGTGCCCTCCGGGCGTGAAGAGGTGGGCGGCACACGGTGGGCGGTGCGTGCGCGTACGGGACCGTGCACACACGCACCGGCCCCCCCCCCCCCCCCCCCCCCCGGGCCCCCTTGTGTACGGGTGGGGCTTGGGGGGGGATTAAAAAATAAGCCCAGAG
>NZ_JBICXG010000008.1:54378-135622 GCF_043200175.1 Streptomyces sp. NPDC048462 | reverse complement strand
GGGGTGGGGGCGGGCCCGGGGGTGGGTGTGCTGGGGGGGCCCCGGGGGGCGTTTGGTGGGGGCCGCCCCCGGGGGGGGGGGGGGGGGGGGGCGGGCCCCGCCCCCCCCCCCCCCCCCCACCCCTCCCACCCCGGCAACGGAGCGTGATCGAGCCGGTTGCGGCTTCCGGGCTGATTCAAACGAGAGGCCCTAGCACTCGATGATGTTCACCGCGGGCCCGCCCCGGGCTGTCTCCTTGTACTTGACCGACATGTGAACGATTTTTGATCATGAAACTGACCTGCAGTTTTGTCGTGCTCGGGCTTGCCTTCGGTCACGTCAGGGACTTTTTGGGGGACTTCTTGGCGGGAGCTGATTGCAACGTATCCCTGCTGGGTGAGGCGCCTGCGGGGTTTGGTCATTGATGCTCGGGCGGCATGCGATGGCTCGGGCGAGCCCCGTACATGTAATGCGTAGGTCAGAGCTTCACCCTGTGGACTCAGTGAGGCGAGTTCTGAGGTCGAGTATCGGTGCTGACCTGCTGTTTCTTGGCCAGTCGCTGATTTGTGAGTCAGTATGGGCGAGGCGCGGGGTGGCCAAGGGGTGGCCATTTGTGCAGCGGTGGTGCACGGCAGAAGGCTGTGGGGGCTGCGTACAGAAACTGTGCCGAGCCCGGGGTTTGTAGCTGTCTGACAACGCGGAATCCGGGCATGTGTTTGCGTTACGCGGCGAGCCGTGTTGGTGAATGTGGCCCCTGCGCCATGCCTCGTCGTCGGTGATCTTCGCGTCGCCCTGCTGGGCCCATCGCTTCAGGGCGGGGCGCGACTCGCGGGACCAGTAGCGCTGTCGTAGTTCCCCCACTGGGGAGAACTGCAAGATCTCGGCGCGGCCGAACGCCTGGGCAAGACCGGATCCCAACCTGTGGGCGGCTGCGACAAGTTCAGGACCACCGGCGGCCATATCGTCCACGTCGGAAACGGTGACAGCCGGCACGGCCTCGGTGAGGACCCGGGTCCCGAGGGGCTCGGCGAAGTTGTGGTGACGGTAGTGCACGAACCGGGCGGGACGCTCCGCCGTCACCGGGTGAATCGTCGCCCGCAGGAAGGCGTTGCCGCTGGCCGCCGCGCGATCACGTGCATGGAGTGCGAGGTGCTGGTCGAGAGGAGGTGGAGCAAGTACACCCTTCGTTCAGGAGAGACAGCCGCGCTGGTCATGGCGTCGTTCGCCGATAGCAGTCTTGTGTCGAACCTCGGGCGGCTTCCCTGCGACTACGTGGAGATCCTCGACGAGGCGCAGGTTCTTGGGACGAGGGACGCCGTCGCTGCGCTCAGGCTGGCCCACTCGGTCGCGGAGATCTCCCTGGCGAAGGGCGACACCTATCTCAAGCTCGTCACCTCCACTTGGACGACGCTGCGATCAGGCAGAACATCAGTCGTCACCAGGCAACACGATCACTCGTGGCCTCGTAATGCGTAGGTCTCGGGTTCACCCCGAAGGCCTGGTCGGTCGGCCAGGCCTGGTTCATGACCACGTGAGGGTCGCCGCACTCCAAGCGAGGGTCACGGCGTCGCCGCTGAGGAGTGTGTCTGCGAAGGCGGCGACCTGCCGGACGACGTCCGTAAAGCGTTCGGGGTAGTTGGTTGCGGCGGGGCCTTGTCGGCGGCGCCAGGCGGTGTAGGAGGTCTGGCGGCGCTCGCCGAGGTCGGTGATGGTGATGCTGAGCGGTTTCAGAGTGATGCCGCGGTGTGTGGCGGTGGCGGTCAGCGCTGTGGTGAGTTCTTGGCCATCCAGGTCATTGAGGGTGAGCAGGCGGTAGAGGTCGCCGTAGTCGCGGTCGCGGGTGTTGAGGTCGCCGAGTGAGATGGCGGTGGAGAGTTTTTCGGCGATGACGGTGGCGAGTGGGTAGCCGAGGATCTGGAAGCTGTCCGTCGTGAGTTGCTGCGGATAGTCGATGAGCCGGGGGCTGGGCGTGACGGGGTCGCCGATGCTGACGTCCAGTTGGAGTTTGAGTCGTGCTCGGGCGATGGAGGCGGCCATCGACAGGCGCAGACCGTGGTACTCGTCCTCCTCACGAATGGGGACGGTCTTGAGTGTCGTGGGATCGAATACGACGCCGTCGTCGCTCTCCGTGACGGCGATGGTCGCGATTCTGTGGATGATCTCTGTTTCTGTGCCTGGGAAAGATCGACCGAGGATGTCGATGTCCCGGGTCATTCGACGTGCGCCGAACTGGGCGAGCAGCAGGCCACCTTTGAGGACGAAGTGTTCCCGGCCCAGGGGCGATGAGGCCAGGCGGTAGAGGAACCGTTCGAGAACGTACTCGACCATGACCTCGTCCGTGGACCGGCTGTTGCGGCGCGCCAGGTTGCGTAGGTCGTTGTAGATGCGGCCGGCGGTGGTGTCGCGGGTGGGGTTGGCCATCAGGCGAGCACCGCCTCTACGGCGGGGCGGACGACGGAGAGCGCGTCCAACTCGCGTGCGACGTGCTGAAGTTCGCCGACTCCGCCGCGCCCGCTCCGGCGCAGGTAGCGGCCGAGCGCGGACAGGGCGAGGGTCTCGCCGAGGCGGCTGCGGTGGCGCATCGCGTCGACAACGCTGCGGGCTGCGTTGTACATGGGGATGGTCTCTCCCGGGGCCGCTTCGAACCGTTCGATACCGAGGTCGAAGGTCTTCGCGGCGTACTGCGCCACCACGGTCGGCGGGTAGGAAATCGTCGGGCGGCGTGTACCGCGCGGCACGGCGATGTGTACTGCTGCGGGGATGTCGTCGATCAGCTCATGCAGGGCCAGGGCGGATTCACCGCACACGACGGCGCGAGGCGCCCGTGCGCACACGGCCAGCAGATCCGCGTGCGCCGTCTCCGGGGCGTCTGCCCGCCTGTACACCCCTCGGGACAGCTCGTCTATCTCCTCAGTCGTGACCAAGTGCGCCAGATCGCGAGGGGAGAGCAGGGCCTGACGCGCCTGCGCCGTTGTGAATGTGGGGGAGAGGCCGACCAGCCGCTGTTCCAGGCGCGAGTTTTCCGCAGCATCCATGTATCGAATGATACCCCTCATGCGAGTCTGGGGGATCGATTTGATACGTCCAGTGGTGGGTGAGTGGCGCATCCGGTGTTGATCACATACCGCAAACCCACAGGTCAAGAGCCCTTTTTGCGGGGACTTCCTAGGGACTTCTCAGGGACTTTCACGTCTGTCCCAGGGGGTTCCAGGGACTTTCTGCCGCGTAAGCAGGGAAGGCCCTGACAGCGCGGAAAGATATGAACGCGCAGGTCAGGGCCTACTTCCCTAGCACTCGATGATGTTCACCGCGAGCCCGCCCCGGGCCGTCTCCTTGTACTTCACGGACATGTCCGCGCCCGTCTCCTTCATGGTCTTGATGACCTTGTCGAGGGAGACCTTGTGGCTGCCGTCGCCGCGCAGGGCCATCTTCGCGGCCGTGACCGCCTTGACCGCCGCCATGCCGTTGCGCTCGATGCACGGGATCTGGACGAGACCGCCGACCGGGTCACAGGTCAGGCCCAGGTTGTGCTCCATGCCGATCTCGGCGGCGTTCTCGACCTGCTCGGGGGTGCCGCCCAGGACCTCCGCCAGTGCGCCCGCGGCCATGGAGCAGGCGGAGCCCACCTCGCCCTGGCAGCCGACCTCGGCGCCGGAGATGGAGGCGTTCTCCTTGAACAGCATGCCGATGGCGCCGGCGGCCAGCAGGAAGCGGACGATGCTGTCGTCCTTCTCCGTCTCGGTGGCGCCGCCCGCCGCGAAGTTCATGTAGTAGTGCAGCACCGCCGGGATGATGCCCGCGGCGCCGTTGGTCGGGGCGGTGACGACACGGCCGCCGGCGGCGTTCTCCTCGTTGACCGCCATCGCGTAGAGGGTGATCCACTCCATCGCGTGGGTCTGGGGGTCGCCCTCGGCGCGCAGCTGGCGGGCGGTGTTCGCGGCGCGGCGGCGGACCTTGAGGCCGCCGGGCAGGATGCCCTCGCGGGACATGCCCCGGGACACGCAGGCCTGCATGGAGCGCCAGATGTCCAGGAGGCCGGAGCGGATCTCGTCCTCGGTGCGCCAGGCCCGCTCGTTCTCCAGCATCAGGGAGGAGATCGACAGGCCGCTGTCCTGAGCCAGGCGCAGCAGCTCGTCGCCGGTGCGGAAGGGATGCTTCAGCACCGTGTCGTCGAGGACGATCCGGTCCTCGCCCACCGCGTCCTCGTCGACGACGAAGCCGCCGCCGACCGAGTAGTACGTCTTCTCCAGGAGCGGCGCGCCCTCGTGGTCGTAGGCGAAGACCGTCATCCCGTTGGCGTGGTACGGCAGCCTCTTGCGGCGGTGCAGGACCAGCTGCTTGTCGGTGTCGAAGGCGATCTCGTGCATGCCCAGCAGGTTGATCCGGCCGGTGGAGCGGATCTCGGCGACCCGGTCGTCGGCCGTCTCGACGTCGACGGTACGGGGCGACTCGCCCTCCAGGCCGAGCAGGACGGCCTTGGGGGTGCCGTGGCCGTGGCCGGTGGCGCCGAGCGAGCCGAACAGCTCGGCGCGTATCGAGGCGGTGTGGGCGAGCAGGCCCTCGTTCTTCAGCCGGCGCGCGAACATACGGGCCGCGCGCATTGGGCCGACCGTATGGGAGCTGGACGGGCCGATGCCGATCGAGAACAGGTCGAAGACCGAGATGGCCACGGGTGACTCCTCAAAGCGTTTGGTAGACGCCGTTGTCTGCCGGGTGGTGCGGTACGGGCCGGGTCGGCCCGGAGAGCAAGGGACAAGGGATGGGGCACCGCGCTCACTGTTCAGTGTGCGCGGTGCCCCTCCCCAATGTGCAAATACGCAGGTCCGGACTACAGACCGGGGTACAGCGGGAACTTCTCGGCGAGCGCGGTGACGCGGGCCTTCAGGTCGTCGGCGTCGTAGGACGGCTTCAGGGCGGAGGCGATGATCTCCGCGACCTCGGTGAATTCCGCCGCCTGGAAGCCGCGGGTGGCCAGTGCCGGCGTGCCGATCCGCAGGCCCGAGGTGACCATCGGGGGCCGGGGGTCGTTCGGGATGGCGTTCCGGTTGACCGTGATGCCCAGCTCGTGGAGCCGGTCCTCGGCCTGCTGGCCGTCCAGCTCGGAGTTGCGCAGGTCCACCAGGACCAGGTGTACGTCCGTGCCGCCGGACAGGACGGAGACGCCGGCCTCGGTGACGTCCGGCTGCACCAGACGCTCCGCGAGGATGCGGGCGCCGTCCAGGGTGCGCTGCTGGCGCTCCTTGAACTCCTCGCCCGCCGCGACCTTGAACGAGACCGCCTTGGCCGCGATCACGTGCTCCAGCGGGCCGCCCTGCTGACCCGGGAAGACCGCCGAGTTGATCTTCTTGGCGAGTTCCTGGGTGGAGAGGATCACGCCACCGCGCGGACCGCCGAGGGTCTTGTGCGTGGTGGTCGTGACGACGTGGGCGTGCGGCACCGGGTTGGGGTGCAGGCCCGCGGCGACCAGACCGGCGAAGTGCGCCATGTCGACCATCAGGTACGCGCCGACCTCGTCCGCGATGCGGCGGAAGGCGGCGAAGTCCAGCTGGCGGGGGTAGGCGGACCAGCCGGCCACGATCAGCTTCGGCTTGGACTCCTTGGCGAGGCGCTCGACCTCGGCCATGTCCACGACGCCGGTGTCGTCGACGTGGTACGGGACCACGTTGTAGAGCTTGCCGGAGAAGTTGATCTTCATGCCGTGGGTCAGGTGACCACCGTGCGCCAGGTTCAGGCCCATGATCGTGTCGCCCGGCTTCAGCAGCGCGAACATCGCGGCGGCGTTGGCCTGCGCGCCGGAGTGCGGCTGCACGTTCGCGGCCTCGGCCCCGAAGAGTGCCTTGATGCGGTCGATGGCGATCTGCTCGATCACATCGACGTGCTCACAGCCGCCGTAGTAGCGGCGGCCGGGGTAGCCCTCGGCGTACTTGTTGGTCAGGACGGAGCCCTGGGCCTCCATGACCGCGACCGGAGCGAAGTTCTCCGAGGCGATCATTTCGAGGGTGGACTGCTGACGGTGGAGCTCGGCGTCGACAGCGGCGGCGACGTCCGGGTCCAGCTCGTGGAGGGAGGAGTTCAGAAGCGACATCAGGTGGTCCCTTGGGGTCTTTAGTTGCCGGAGAACGCGGTGTACTCGTCGGCGGAGAGCAGATCGGCCGGCTCCTGTGCGACGCGTACCTTGAACAGCCAGCCGCCTTCGAACGGTGCGGAGTTCACCAGCGAGGGATCGTCCACGACGTCCTGGTTCGCGGCCGTGATCTCACCGGTCACCGGCGAGTAGAGGTCGCTGACCGACTTGGTCGACTCCAGCTCGCCGCAGGTCTCGCCCTCGGTCACCGTGTCACCGACCTCGGGGAGCTGGGCGTAGACGACGTCACCGAGAGCGTTGGCCGCGAACTCCGTGATGCCGATCGTGGCCACACCGTCCTCGACGGCCGACAGCCACTCGTGCTCCTTGCTGTACCGCAGCTGCTGGGGGTTGCTCATGACCTGAATTCTCCTGTACGCGGGGGAGTGCTGATGAACGATGGTCTTACGGTGTGAGACGCGACTGCGTCACTTCTCGACGCGGGCGGACGCTACTTCCGGCGCTTGTAGAACGGCAGCGCCACGACCTCGTACGGCTCGTGGCTGCCCCGGATGTCCACCGCGACACCCTCGGTGCCGGGCGTGGCGTGCGCGGCGTCGACGTACGCCATGGCGATCGGCTTGCCCAGCGTGGGAGACGGGGCGCCGGAGGTGACCTCGCCGATGACCTGGCCGCCGGCGACGACGGGGAAGCCGGCGCGCGGGACCCGGCGGCCCTCGGCCACCAGGCCGACGAGCTTGCGGGGCGGGGCGGTCTCGGCGCGCTCGGCGGCGGACTCCAGGGCCTTGCGGCCGACGAAGTCGCCCTCCTTCTCGAACTTCACGACCCGGCCGAGTCCGGCGTCGAACGGGGTGAGCGACGTGGTCAGCTCGTGCCCGTACAGCGGCATGCCCGCCTCCAGGCGCAGCGTGTCACGGCAGGAGAGCCCGCACGGGATCAGGCCGCGCGAGGCTCCGGCCTCGGTCAGCGCCCGCCACAGCTGCTCGGCGTGCCCGGGGGCGGTGAACAGCTCGAAGCCGTCCTCGCCGGTGTAGCCGGTACGGGCGATCAGCGCCGGGACCCCGGCGACCGTGCCGGGCAGTCCGGCGTAGTACTTCAGCCCGTCAAGGTCCGCGTCGGTGACGGCGGCCAGGATGGCGGGCGACTCGGGGCCCTGCACGGCCAGCAGCGCGTACGCGTCGCGGTCGTCGCGCACCTCGGCGTCGAAGCCCCCGGCGCGGGCGGTCAGCTCGTCCAGCACCAGCTGGGCGTTGCCGGCGTTGGCGACGACCAGATATTCGGGGGCCTCGGTCTCTTCCAGCCGGTACACGATCAGGTCGTCCAGGATGCCGCCGTCGTCGGCGCAGATCATCGTGTAGCGGGCCCGGCCCGCCGACACGGTGCCGATGTTGCCGACCAGCGCGTAGTTCAGCAGGTCCACGGCGGCCGGGCCGGTGACGGTGATCTCGCCCATGTGGGAGAGGTCGAAGAGGCCGGCCTTCGTGCGCACGGCGAGGTGCTCGTCGCGCTCGCTCGCGTACCGCAGGGGCATGTCCCAGCCCGCGAAGTCCGTCATCGTGGCACCGAGGCTGCGGTGCAGGGCATCGAGGGCAGTGAGGCGCGGGGCGGTGCTCATGGATATGACTCCCAGGGCATGACGACGTGGACGATCCCTCCCCATCTGTCATCGGAACCTGAGAGGTTCGCCGAGAGGCCCCGGAGGGGTTCGGCTTGCACCTTGGGTGGAGTCGCAGGGCGACTCGCTTTTCAGATCTGCCTCATCCACGCGGTACGGGGCCTGAGAGATTCAAGGGAGGATCTTGCTCCTTCGGCGTCCGGCCGGTGGCCGGAACTCTCCCGCGCGGATTCGAGCGGCCTTTATGCAGTTGGCCGCCATCATCGCACGCATCGCCGGTCAGTGGGGCGCCGGTACCCCACCGGATACGGCGGGTCGCGAGCTTGTGCCGCATTACCTTTTCTTTACACTTCTTGGGCAGGTGTGTGTCGGCCGACAGGGGGATGGCGATGACGTTGCAGCGGTACGCGACGACCGCGGGAGTCGCGGGTGGCGCACTGCCCGCCCAGCCGGGCGCCCCGGCCCGGGAGGCGTCGGGCCCGTGGGGTCCTGTCGTCCGGGACCTGCGCGGCCGGGCCGGGCACAGCCCGCGCGCCCTGCACTTCGCGGCGGGCGACGTGGTGGTGGTCTCCGGGCTGCCGGGCAGCGGCAAGTCGACGCTGATCGGGCGGGCCGTGACCGCCCGCGTCATCGACTCCCAGGACACCCGGGACCGCTGGGCCGCCGTGCTGCCGCGCTTAGTCCCCTACGCCCTCTACCGGCCGCTCGTCCGCGTCGCCCACTACTGGGGGCTGTGGCGGGTGCTGCGCTCCGGCGCCTCCGTCGTCGTCCACGACTGCGGCACCCAGGGCTGGGTGCGCGGCTGGCTGGCCCGTGACGCCCGGCGGCGCGGCCGCGTCCTGCACCTCGTCCTGCTCGACGTCAGCGCGCGGACCGCGCGGGCCGGGCAGGCCGAGCGGGGCCGGGGCGTCTCCGGATACGCCTTCGCCCGGCACCGCGGGGCGCTGCGCAGGCTGCTACGGGACACCGAGACGGGACTGCTGCCCCTCGGCTGCGTATCGGCGGTGCTGCTGGACCGGGAGGCGGCGGCGCTGCTGACCCGGATCACCTTCGCGGACGCGCACGGCTAACCTCTTGCTGCACGATCCGGCCATGATCCGCCGGACTGGCCCCAGAGAGGGAAGCAGTGGACATTCCGGCACAGGACCGTATCCCCCCGCAGGGCGGATGGCCGGCCAATGAGCTAGAGGAAGTGCTGGGCGCCTCGCTCGGCAGCCCGGAGGCGGGCGGCCGGCTGGTCGAGGTGCTGGGCCGCAGCCATCTCTGGGTGCCCCTGCCCAATGGCGGCGGGCCGGACGCCACCGACCTGGACCT
Source organism: Streptomyces sp. NPDC048462 (assembly GCF_043200175.1). Taxonomy (NCBI): domain Bacteria; kingdom Bacillati; phylum Actinomycetota; class Actinomycetes; order Kitasatosporales; family Streptomycetaceae; genus Streptomyces; species Streptomyces sp. NPDC048462. The sequence continues at coordinate 126,629 of NZ_JBICXG010000008.1, read as the reverse complement.
GCCGACCCTGGAGCTCGACGGCGGGGTGTACGTGCCCGTGTTCAGCTCCGAGCAGCAGTTCATCAGCTGTGTCGGCACCCATATGTCCTTCACCGTGGCGCCCGCCGTCGAGTTCGCCCGCGGACTGCCCCCGCAGCTCGGCCTGGCGGTGAACCCCGGCGGCGCCGTCGGGATGCCGCTCCCGCCGCCCGCCGTGGCCGAGCTCTGCCGGGCCGGGCGCAGCCTGCTCGACGGACCGGCCGGCGGCGGCCGGGTCCGGCTGTACGAGCCGGACTGGAAGGAGGACCCCGTCGACTTCCTCGCTGCCGCCGCCGCCGAGTTCGAGCAGAGCGGCGTCGTGCTCAGCGCCCGCAGGGCCCTCGCCAGCATCGAGGGCGGCGATCCCGTCCTCTTCGTCGGCGTCGAGTTCTCGACCTGGGACGGGGCGGGGCGCAACGCCCCCATGGACGCCCTCGGCCGGGCGCTCGGCCGCGTCGAACCGCCGTGGCCGGTCAACCTGGTCCTGCTCGACGTGGCACAGGACCCGGTCGCCGACTGGATGCGCGCGCGGATCCGGCCGTTCTTCCAGCGCCCGGCCGAGTAGCGCGGACCGGCGGCGCCCGGGGACGGCGGCGGGCCATGGCGTCAAGTCGGTGTCAGGACCGGCGCCTAAGCTGGTTTGATGGCTGGTGCCTCGGCACCGCGCCGTACCCGTGTGCCCCGGGAGCGGCAGGCCGACACAGTTGATCGAAGAGGGGCGGGACCCAGGGTGAGTGCGTCAGGCATGGGGGCGGCCGATGGGATCTCCCCCGCTCGGTCGGGACCGGGTGCCCCGGGAAACCTCGAGCACATGCTGCGCCAGGTGACACCCGGACGCTACGACGCGTACGAGGCACTGCTCCAGGCCCTGGCGGCCGACCGGATCTGGATGCTGCTCTGGCACGGCCGGGCCGGTTCGCCCGACGCCCAGTACGGCAACATGGAGATCGACGGCCTCGGCTACGCCCCCTGTGTCACCTCGGCCCAGGAGCTGGCCGCCAGCGGGTGGAACCGGGCCCACGAGGTGGTGGGCGGCCGCGACATCGCCCGCGCCCTGTTCCCCGACCGCTGGGGGATCTGGCTCAATCCGCACGCCCCGGGCGGCGGCGTGGGCATCCCCTGGCTCGACCTGCGCCGGATCGCCACCGGCCTCGACCGGATGCCCGCCGGCCCGCTGCGGATCAGCGACCCCGCCCTGGAGACTCCGCAGTTCTACGCCCAGCTGACGCGGAACGCCCACCACACCCCGGCGATCCGCTCGCTGCGCCGCGCCTGGGTTCAGCCCGCGCTCGGCGTGCCCTACCTCGCCATCGGCCTCGACCTGTACGACACCAGTCAGCCGTCCGTCGACGCGGTGCGCGCGATGATGCAGCAGTCGATCGGCGCGGTCCCGGAGGGGCTGCCGGTCTCCACCGTCGCCATGTCCGACGAGTACGACCCCGTCGCGATGTGGCTGCGGGGCAACTCCCGTCCGTTCTACGACCGCGAGTCGCACGCCCCGGCCGGCCGCAGCGGCGTCGTCGCTCCCGGTTACGGCTACCCGCAGGCGCCCGGACCGGCCCCGCACACCTACTAGGTCGCCCGCCGGAGCGGACAAAAGGTCTCTCCGGCGGACAAGACCACCGTCGTGGTCACCCAAATCGCCACTCAATAAGGCCTGTTGGGTGGCATGTCCGTTCTGGTGGATTAGCGGGCGAGTGGTCCGCTCACTCGATCCCCCTGTCCGGATAACGGAAGCTCACTGACCGCATCACGTTTGAGCAAACATTCCCCGTCAGGTCTGGCGGGTGATCGCAACCGCGTTGAAGACTCCCGGCTAGTGGGGATCGTCGGCCCTTTGTACGAGGTTGCCCCGGCGGACACTCCGTTGACGCTTCAGACACATCGCACGCATCAGACGCATCAGACGTTTTTCAGCACCAGCACATCAGCCGCACGAACATGCGCGGCTGACACGCGCCAGGCCGTTACCGCGGCGAGCAAGGGCCGGCCACCGCCGGCGGGAGGGGTCAAAGGCACTGTGACCGCACCGATCGAGACCACCGGATCGGCTGCCGAGGCTCAGCCGGAGGCAGTACTCACGGGAGTCAAGCAGAGCCAGATCGAAGGCCGTTCGCTCGGACAGATCGCCTGGTCCCGCTTCAAGCGGGACAAGGTGGCCATCGCGGGCGGCATCGTTGTCATCCTGCTGATCCTGCTCGCTGTCCTCTCCAAGCCGATCCAGGCCGTCTTCGGTCTGGACCCCAACGAGTTCCACCAGGACCTCATCGACCCCGCGCTGCTCGCCCCCAAGGGCGACTGGGGCGGCATGAGCTGGAGCCATCCGCTCGGCGTCGAGCCGCAGTACGGGCGCGACATCCTGTCCCGGATCATCGAGGGCTCCTGGGTCTCCCTCGTCGTCGCCGTCGGCGCCACCCTGCTCTCGGTGGTGATCGGCGTCTTCTTCGGCGTGGTCTCGGGGTTCTACGGCGGCTGGGTCGACACGGTCATCAGCCGCATGATGGACACCTTCCTGGCCTTCCCGCTGCTGCTGTTCGCGATCTCCATCTCGGCGGCGCTGCAGGACGGCGCGTTCGGCCTGGAGGGGCTGCCGCTGCGGCTCGCGGTGCTGATCTTCGTGATCGGCTTCTTCAGCTGGCCGTACATGGGCCGTATCGTCCGGGCCCAGACGATGAGCCTGCGCAACCGCGAATTCGTCGAGGCGGCACGGTCGTTGGGCGCCCGCGGCCCCTTCATCCTCTTCCGGGAGCTGCTGCCGAACCTGGTGGCGCCCATCCTGGTCTACTCCACGCTGCTGATCCCCTCGAACATCCTCTTCGAGGCGGGTCTCAGCTACCTCGGGGTCGGTATCGCCCCGCCGCAGGCCTCCTGGGGCGGGATGCTCACCAACGCGATCGACTTCTACCGGAACGACCCGATGTACATGATCGTGCCAGGCGTGGCCATCTTCGTCACGGTCCTGGCGTTCAACCTGCTGGGAGACGGGCTGCGTGATGCCCTCGACCCCCGTAGCAAGTAGGGCCCGGGTGCTCGTCACAACGACGTGCGACATGCCATGGCAACCATCGATTGAGGGGAATTTCCTCAGGTGAAGACCAGAAAAACTACAGCGGTGGTTGCCACGGCTGTGGCCCTGATGCTGGCCGCGTCCGCGTGCAGCGGCTCCGACGACGACAACGGCGGCGGCAGCAGCGGCAAGGGCTCCGGTGCCACCGACGCCGCGCTGACGTCGATCGTCAACAAGTCGGACAAGAAGGGCGGCACCGTCAAGATCGAGCTCTCCGACGAGCCCGACTCCCTCGACCCCGGCAACACGTACTACGGCTGGGTGCAGAACTTCTCCCGCCTGTACGGCCGCACCCTGACGTCCTTCAAGCCGGCCGCCGGCAAGGACGGCCTGGAGATCGTCCCGGACCTCGCGGAGGGCCTCGGCAAGGCCAGCGCCGACGCGAAGACCTGGACGTACACGCTGAAGAAGGGTCTCAAGTACGAGGACGGGACCCCGATCACCTCGAAGGACGTCAAGTACGCCGTCGAGCGCTCCAACTTCGCGCCGGAGGCCCTGTCCAACGGCCCGACGTACTTCAAGGCCCACCTGGCCGGTGGCGACAAGTACAAGGGTCCGTACAAGGACAAGAGCGCGGGCGGCATCTCCTCCATCGAGACGCCGGACGACACCACGATCGTCTTCAAGCTGAAGGACGCCTTCGCGGACTTCGACTACCTGGCGACCTTCTCGCAGACGGCCCCCGTGCCGGCCTCGAAGGACAAGGGTGCCGACTATGTGAAGCACATCGTGTCCTCGGGCCCGTACAAGTTCGAGTCGTACGACGAGGGCCGCGGCGCGACCCTCGTGCGCAACACGAACTGGGACCCGAAGACCGACCCGAACCGCCCGGCCCTGCCGGACAAGGTGACGGTGCGCTTCAAGGTCAAGCAGGAGACGGTCGACAACAACCTGATCGCCGACAACACCACCGCCGACGGTGCCGGCACCGGTGTCGCCCCGGCCACCCAGCCGGACGTGCTCACCAAGCCCGACCTGAAGAAGCAGACCGACAACTCGTACGCGGGCGCCACCTCGTACATCGGTCTGAACGTCAACGTGGCCCCGTTCGACAACATCCACTGCCGCAAGGCCGTGCAGTGGGGCATCGACAAGGCGTCGGTCCAGGCCGCCCAGGGTGGCGACCCCAAGGGTGACGTCGCGACGACCCTGCTGCCGCCGACCGTCAACGGCTACAGCAAGTTCGACCTGTACGAGTCCGCCGGCCACAAGGGCGACGAGGCCAAGGCCAAGGACGAGCTGAAGCAGTGCGGCAAGCCGAAGGGCTTCGACACCAAGATCTCGGCCCGCTCCGACCGCCCCGCCGAGATGGCCATGGTCACCGCGGTGCAGGCCTCGCTCAAGAAGATCGGCGTCAACGCCGAGATCAAGAGCTTCCCGGCCGGTAAGTACTTCTCGAACTTCGCGGGCAACCCGAGCTACGTGCACGCGAACAAGCTCGGCATGATCATGAGCGCCTGGGGCGCCGACTGGCCGACCGGCTTCGGCTTCCTGGACCAGATCATCAACGGCTCGGCCATCAAGCCGTCCGGTGGCAACAACGTCCAGGAGCTGGACGACCCGAAGATCAACAAGATGCTCAACGAGGGCATCGCCAACACCGACACCGCCGCCCGTGAGAAGGCGTGGGGCGACGTCGACAAGGCCGTGGCCGAAGGCGCCACCGCCGTGCCGCTGATCTACCGCAAGAACCTGCTGCTCCGGCCGAAGTCCGCGACCAACGTCACGGTCACCCAGGCCTACCTCGGCATGTACGACTACGTGCTGATGGGTTCCGCCAAGTAGGTACGGCCCCGCTTTCCGGGCCGCGCGCACACCGCGCGGCCCGGAAAGCGGCCCCCCGGGCCCTCAGAATTGTCCTGAAAGGCAGGTGAAGGCACGGTGTCCGACCGCACGGGTTACCCCCGGCAGACAGATACCGGCGCCGGATAGCTGTGGCTGCGTACATCATCCGACGCGTCTTCGGCGCGGTACTGCTGCTGTTGATCGTCAGCGCAGTCACCTTCGCGATCTTCTTCCTCGTCCCCCGGCTCGCCGGGCAGACGATGGACCAACTGGCGGCCCAGTACGTGGGCAAGGACGCCAATCCGCAGTCCATCCTCGCGGTCAAACAGAACCTTGGCCTCGACCAGCCGCTGTACGAGCAGTTCTGGCACTTCATCAAGCAGATCTTCGTCGGCGCGGACTACACGTTCGGCCCCGAGGTCTCGCACTGCGGTGCCCCGTGCTTCGGCTTCTCCTTCAAGAACCACGTCGAGGTCTGGCCCGAGCTGACCGCGCGTATCCCGGTCACGTTCTCGCTGGCCATCGGTGCCGCGGTGATCTGGCTGCTCAGCGGTGTGGCCATCGGCGTCGTCTCCGCGCTCAAGCGGGGCTCGATCCTGGACCGCTTCTTCATGGCCGTCGCGCTCGCCGGCGTCTCGCTGCCGATCTTCTTCACCGGCATGCTCGCGCTCGGTGTCTTCACCGTGCAGTGGCCCGTCTGGGAGAACATCACCTACGTCCCGTTCACGGAGAACCCGCTGGACTGGGCCTGGAACCTGCTGATCCCGTGGTGTTCGCTGGCCTTCCTCTACTCCGCGCTCTACGCCCGCATCACCAGAGCCGGGATGCTGGAGACGATGGGGGAGGACTACATCCGTACGGCCCGCGCCAAGGGCCTGAAGGAGAGCGTGATCATCGGGAAGCACGGTCTGCGGGCCGCGCTCACCCCGATCGTCACCATCTTCGGCATGGACTTCGGCCTGCTGGTCGGCGGCGCGGTGATCACCGAGCAGGTGTTCTCGTTCCAGGGCCTCGGCTTCTACGCCATCGACGGGGTCAGGGGCAACGACCTGCCCATCGTGATGGGCGTGACGCTCATCGCGGCCTTCTTCATCGTCGTCTGCAATCTGCTGGTGGACCTGGTGTACGCCGCCATCGACCCCAGGGTGAGGTACTCGTGACCGAGGTTTCCAAGGAAAAGACCCCGGCGTCCGGCAAGCCCGCCGCCGCGCGGGCCGGCGACGGGGCCTTCCTCTCCGTACGGGACCTGCGCATCCACTTCAAGACGGACGACGGCCTGGTCAAGTCGGTCGACGGCGTGAGCTTTGACGTGAAGCCCGGACAGACCCTCGGCATCGTGGGCGAGTCCGGCTCCGGCAAGTCCGTCACCTCGCTCGGCGTGCTGGGCCTGCACCGCACGGCCCCCAACGCCCGCATCTCCGGCGAGGTCTGGCTGGACGGCGAGGAGCTGATCGGCGCGTCCGATGCCCGGGTGCGCGAGCTGCGCGGCCGCAAGATGGCCATGATCTTCCAGGACCCGCTCTCCGCGATGCACCCGTACTTCACGGTCGGCGGGCAGATCGTGGAGGCGTACCGGGTCCACAACAAGGTCACCAAGAAGGTCGCCCGCACCCGCGCCATCGAGATGCTCGACCGGGTCGGCATCCCCGAGCCGCACAAGCGGGTCGACTCCCACCCGCACGAGTTCTCCGGCGGCATGCGCCAGCGCGCCATGATCGCGATGGCCCTGGTCAACAACCCGGAACTGCTCATCGCGGACGAGCCGACCACCGCCCTGGACGTCACCGTCCAGGCGCAGATCCTGGACCTGATCCGGGACCTGCAGAAGGAGTTCGGCTCCGCCGTCATCATGATCACCCATGACCTCGGGGTGGTCGCGGAGATGGCCGACGAGCTCCTGGTGATGTACGGCGGCCGTTGCATCGAGCGCGGTTCCGCGGAGAAGGTGTTCTACGAGCCCCAGCACCCGTACACCTGGGGTCTGCTCACCTCGATGCCGCGCATCGACCGCGAGGAGACCGACCGGCTGATCCCCGTCAAGGGCCAGCCGCCGTCGCTGATCAACGTCCCGGACGGCTGCGCGTTCAACCCCCGCTGCCCGTACGCGGACATCCCCAAGGACAACCTCACCCGCACGACGCGTCCCGAGCTGGAGCAGGTCGGTGACGGGCACTTCTCCGCCTGCCACATGGCACCGCAGGAGCGGGCCCGGATCTGGTCCGAAGAGATTGCGCCGAAGCTGTGAGCGATCCGAGCGATGTGAGCGACGTGAGTGACGTGAGCGAGAAGAAGAACACCCCGGTGCTGGAGAAGGACGTGTCGATCCCGGAACAGGCCACCGCCTCCCGCGAGCCGTTGCTCAGGGTCGAGGGCCTGGTCAAGCACTTCCCGATCCGCAAGGGACTGCTCGGCCGGCAGAACGCCGCGGTCAGGGCCGTCGACGGCATCGACTTCGAGGTGTACCCGGGGGAGACCCTGGGCGTCGTGGGCGAGTCCGGCTGCGGCAAGTCGACGATGGGCCGGCTGATCACCCGGCTGATCGAACCGACCGGCGGCAAGGTCGAGTTCGAGGGCCGCGACATCACGCACCTGTCCATGGGCAAGCTGCGGCCGATGCGCCGTGACGTCCAGATGATCTTCCAGGACCCGTACTCCTCGCTGAACCCGCGGCACACGATCGGCACGATCGTCAGCGCGCCGTTCAGGCTCCAGGGCGTCGAGCCCGAGGGCGGTCTGAAGAACCACGTCCAGGAGCTGCTGTCGCTGGTCGGGCTCAGCCCCGAGCACTACAACCGCTACCCGCACGAGTTCTCCGGCGGCCAGCGCCAGCGCATCGGCATCGCCCGCGCGCTCGCCCTGCGCCCGAAGCTCGTCGTGGCCGACGAGCCGGTCTCCGCGCTCGACGTGTCGATCCAGGCGCAGGTGGTCAACCTGCTCGACGACCTCCAGGACGAGCTCGGGCTCACGTACGTGATCATCGCGCACGACCTGTCGGTCATCCGCCATGTCTCGGACCGGATCGCGGTCATGTACCTGGGCAAGATCGTCGAGCTGGCGGACCGCAAGTCGCTGTACTCGGCGCCGATGCACCCGTACACCAAGGCCCTGATGTCGGCCGTGCCGGTGCCGGACCCCCGCCGGCGCGGGGCGAAGAGTGAGCGCATCCTGCTCAAGGGCGATGTGCCCTCGCCGATCTCGCCGCCCAGCGGCTGCCGGTTCCACACCCGGTGCTGGAAGGCGACGGAGGTCTGCAAGACGCAGGAGCCGCCGCTGATCGCGCTGAAGACCGGCCACCAGGTCGCCTGCCACCACCCGGAGAACGCGCCTGACCAGGTGCCTGGACAGCAGGTGCTGGCCGCGGCAAGGGAAGCGGTCGAGCTGATCACGCCGGCCAAGGAGAACTCCGCCGAGGAGCCGTCCGGGGTGCCCGCCACGCTGAGCAAGAAGGACGCCGCAACACCCTCCGAGACGGCGGAGGACAGCCCGAAGGAGTAGTACCGGCACAATTGCCCGGTGCTCAACGAACTGTTCACGCCCTCCGTCCAGCATGCGCTCGACATCGTCGGGATCTTCGTCTTCGCGATCTCCGGCGCTCTGCTCGCCGTACGCAAGAACTTCGATGTCTTCGGCATCGCGGTACTCGCCGAGGTCACCGCGCTGGGCGGGGGGCTGTTCCGTGACGTGATCATCGGCGCGGTGCCGCCCGCCGCCTTCACGGACCTCGGGTACTTCACCACCCCGCTCCTCGCCGCCTGTCTGGTCTTCTTCCTGCACCCGCACGTCGAACGGATCCAGGTCGGCATCAACGTCTTCGACGCCGCCGGGCTCGGCCTCTTCTGCGTCACCGGCACGGTCAAGGCGTACGACTACGGCCTCGGGCTGACCGCGTCGGCGGCGCTCGGGCTGGCCACCGCGGTCGGCGGCGGTGTGCTGCGGGACGTACTCGCCAACGAGGTTCCCTCGCTGCTGCGCTGGGACCGCGACCTGTACGCGGTGCCCGCGATCGTAGGGGCCGCGATGATCGTGCTCTGCATCCGCTTCGACGCGCTCAACGCCTTCACCAGCGGTGCGGCGGTGATCACGGCGTTCGTGCTGCGGCTGCTGGCGCTGCGCTTCCACTGGCGGGCCCCGCGCGCCTACAACCGCCGATCGGCCACGGCGGACGAGGGATAGTCCGGGTGTCCGACGTCTCACCGGCCGAGAAAAGCTACCGCTCAGTAATACAATCGGGGTACGGTGCGTCCATGGCACAGGCAGCAACGCAGACGGCAGAGGCCGCGCAGGCGACCATCGGCGACAGCGAGTTCGACCGGGACACCGCCGTCACCCTTCGCGAGGAGGGCGTCTACGACGCCGAGCTCTCGGCCGGCTGGACGATCATCCGCGCCGTCAACGGCGGCTACCTGCTCGCCATGCTCGGCCGCGCCCTCAGCGAGGCGCTCCCGCACCCGGACCCCTTCTCGGTCTCCGCGCACTACCTCACCGCGTCCGTCCCCGGGCCCGCGGTGATCCGCACCCAGGTCGTCCGGACCGGGCGCACCCTCTCCACCGGCGAGGCCTCCCTCTTCCAGTACGCGGACGACGGCACCGAGGTCGAGCGCATCCGGGTCCTCGCCACCTACGGCGACCTGGGTGCCCTGAGCGACGACATCCGCACCGCGGCCGTGCCGCCCGCCATCGCGCCCCGGGAGCACTGCCTGGGCCCCGGCGACGGGCCCGCCGCGATCCCCGGCAGCTCCGCCATCACCGAGCGGCTCGACATCAGGCTGGACCCGGCGACCATCGGCTGGGCCGTGGGACAGCCGTCCGGCAAGGGCGAGATGCGCGGCTGGTTCGGGCTCGCGGACGGCCGCGACGCCGACCCGCTCTCGCTGCTGCTCACCGTCGACGCACTGCCGCCGACCTCGTTCGAGCTGGGGCTCAAGGGCTGGACCCCGACCATCGAACTCACCACCCACGTCCGCTGCCGCCCGGCACCCGGCCCGCTCCGCGTCTCCATCACCACCCGCAACCTCGCGGGCGGCTACCTGGAGGAGGACGCCGAGGTCTGGGACAGCGCCGACCGGCTGGTGGCCCAGTCCCGCCAGCTCGCCAGGGCGCCGCGCAGCTGATACCCCGCGAGGGCCCGGGCCGGGAGATGCTGGTGCGGTGAAGGCCGACCGGTTGCTCTCCATCCTGCTGCTGCTCCAGACCCGTGGCCCGGTCCCCGCGCCCGAGCTCGCGGAGCGCCTGGACGTCTCCGTACGCACCATCTACCGGGACGTCGAGGCGCTCTCCGCGTCCGGCGTCCCCGTCTACGCGGAACGCGGCAGGCACGGCGGTATCGCCCTGCTGCCCGGGTTCCGCACCGATGTCACCGGGCTGACCGCCGACGAGGCGCGCGCCCTGTTCGTCACGGCGGCGGACGGCGCGCACCGGGCGCTCGGGCTCGACGCGGCGATCGGCTCCGCGCTGCGCAAGGTGATGGCGGCGCTCCCCGCCCCGCACCGGCCCGCCGCCGAGCTGACCAGCCGCCGGATCCTCGTCGACCCGGTGCGCTGGATGAGCGGTCCGCGCGGCACCGTCGACATCGCCGAGCTGCACGACGCGGTGTTCACGGACCGGCGGCTGCGGCTGCGCTACCGGCACAGCGGTACGCGGACCGCGCGCACCCTCACCGTCGATCCGTACGGCCTGGTGGTGAAGGCGGGCGTCTGGTACCTGGTCGCGGACCGGGACGGGGAGCCCCGGCTCTTTCGCGCGGACCGGGTGCGGCGGGCCGTCCTCACCGACGAGCCGGTGGTGCGCAGACCCGGCGTGGAACTGGCCCAGGTGTGGGAGGTGCTGCGCCGTCAGGTGGAGGAGCGGCGGGGGGAGGTGACCCTGCTGGTACGGGTGCACCGCTCCCGGCTGGACCTGTTCCTGCGGCTGAACGCGGCCGTGCTCACCGGGGAGCCCCGGCCCGAGGAGCGGGACGGTGAGTGGCTGCGGGCCGAACTCGCCGTGGAATCGGTGGAGTGGGCGCGCTCCCTGCTCTCCTTCGGCCCGAATGTCGAGGTACTCGCACCGCCCGCCGCGCGCACGGTGGTCGCCGCGCACGCGGCCGCCGTCACGGCGCTGTACGGGGAGCCGGGGGCGTCCGCAGGAAGCCGGTGAGCGCGGCGGTCAGCTCCGCCGGGGCGTCCTCCTGCACGAGGTGTCCGGCCCCCTCGATGAGCCGCAGCTCGGAGCCCGGTACGAGGGCGGCCAGTTCATGGCCGCGTCCGACCGGGATCCAGGTGTCCTCGGTGCCCCAGCAGATCAGTACCGGCGGCTCGATCTCGCCGTAGCGGTGCTGGATCTCATCGGTGAACCGCTGGTCGTTCTGGCTGATCTGGCGGTAGAAGGCGGGCTGTCCGGCCTCGGTGCACCAGGGCGCGACCAGCCGGTCCAGGACCGCCGGACGCAGGCCGGGGTGGCTGGCCGAGCTCACGTACTCGCGCACCAGCGCACGGTGCAGCGCCGGGGGCAACTGCCCGAAGACCTCCGGGTGTCCGCCGAGCAGGCGGTAGGCGGGTGAGCCCCAGGGGGCCAGCGCCACCGGGTCCACCAGCGCCAGCCGGCGGTAGCGGGCGCCGTGCAGCAGATGGGCGCGCAGGGCGACGCAGCCGCCGAAGTCATGGGCGAACACGGCGGGTTCGGAGAGCTCCCAGTGGCCGAGGAGTTCGGTGAGCACCCGGGCCTGGGAGCCGAGCGAGACGTCCTGGCCCTCGTACTGGGCGGAGGCGCCGTACCCGGGCAGGTCCCAGACGAAGACCCGGTGGTCCTGGGCCAGTGCGCGGGCCACCCCGCGCCAGACGTACGAGGAGAAGGGCGTCCCGTGCACCAGGACCACCGGCGGCGCCCCGGCCCCGCCCAGGGCGGCCCAGCGGACCTCCCCCGCGGAGCTGCGGAACGTGCGGTCCAGGACCCAGGTGTCGTCGCTCATGCGGGCCAGCCTAGGGGGCAGGGGGCAGGGGGCGGAGGGGCTGCCGTCCAGCCAGTGCCGCCGGCCGAGCGTGACCAGGCGGAGCCGGCGCCGGGCCACCTCGGCCACCGCACGCCCGCCGTCCGGGCCCGCGTCCAGCAGCGCCGAGGCGGTGATCACCATGTGGTCGACGTAGAGGCCGCCCAGCATCAGCAGGTCCTCCTCGCTCCAGCCCCGCGACTCCGGCTCCCCGGCGAGGGCCGCCGCCACTTCCTCGGTGAACCGCAGCAGCTGGGCCGCGATGGCCTCGCGGACCGGGCCGACGCCGCCGTGCTGCTCGCGGGCGATGAACCGGAAGTGGGCGGGCTGCTCCCGGACATGACGCGCTATCAGGCCGACGCTGCGGTCCAGCCGCACCTCGCTGTCGCCGGTCTCGGCCAGGATCGCGCCGATCATTCCGTGCAGGCTGCCCAGCGTCTGCTCGACGAGGGCCACCCCGAGGGCGGCGATGTCGTCGAAGTGCCGGTAGAAGGCCGTCGGCGTGACACCGCCCGCGCGGGTCACCTCGCGCAGCCCCAGGCTGCTCAGGCTCTGCTCCTCCAGCAGCCCGAGGGCGGCGTCGAGCAGTGCCTGACGCGTCTTCAGCTTCTGGGCCTGGCGGATACCGGCGGTGTGACTCATGCCATTCAGTAAACAACTGTTCTCCGGGGTGGGGAAGTGCTGAGCGGGTCTAGACTGACAAGTCAGTGAACACTCGTGCTCTCAACTCGGAAAGGCCGGCCATGATCGTCCTCGTCGTCGCCCTGCTCCTGCTGGGGATCGTGCTGGGAGCGGTGACCCACATGCCGCTGCCGCTGACGCTCGTCCTCGGCGCCCTCATCGGCTGCTGGCTGCTGGTCTTCGCCGTACGTGAGCGGCTGGGCGCGCGGCGCAGCTCCAGGTGACGAACGCCGCCGCCCTGTCGCAGCCGCCCGTATCCACCCCGAAGGAGTCCGCACCATGACACTCACCACACTCGGCCGCCGCTCCGCCGCGACGGAAGGCACCGGGCCGGACGCCCCCGTCCAAGCCCACGCCGCCGACAGCTCCGTCCGGTCCACGCGCCGGTCCACGCGGGGCCGGTCCGCGCGGGAGGCCGACGCCCTCGCGGTCGCCTCGTTCGTCCTCGGCCTCGTCGGACTGCTGGTGATGAACGTCCTGCTGGGCCCGGCGGCCATCGTGATGGCGGTCATCGCCCTGGCCCGTTCCACCGCCCGTCGCGGCCGCGCCCTGCTGGGGCTCGCGCTCGGCGTCGCTGACCTGGTGGTTCTGGCCCTCCTCGTCACCGGGGACGGCGCCGTCGGCTGGAGCTTCGGCGGCTGACGGAGCGCGATCGCGGTGCGCGGTCACCGGAATCACGGTGTACCCGGCACCGATTCCGCGGTGCGCGTGGCACTGATTTCGCGGTGTGCGGGTACGAAGGCGCCATGCGCCCGCTCCGTGCCCCGCCGCAGGCTCGTAGAATCGAGCCCACCATGGCTTACCTCGACCACGCCGCGACCACCCCGATGCTTCCGGAAGCGATCGCGGCGATGACCGCCCAGCTCGCTGTCACCGGCAACGCGTCCTCCCTGCACGCCGCCGGGCGCCGGGCCCGCCGTACCGTCGAGGAGTCCAGAGAGACCCTCGCCGACGCCCTCGGCGCACGCCCCAGTGAGGTGGTCCTCACCTCCGGCGGCACCGAAGCGGACAACCTCGCGGTGAAGGGCCTGTACTGGGCCCGCCGCGACGCCGACCCCCGCCGTACCCGGGTGCTGGCCAGTCCCGTCGAGCACCACGCGGTGCTCGACGCCGTGGACTGGCTGGCCGAGCACGAGGGCGCGACCGTCGAGTACCTCCCCGTCGACCGCTACGGGCGCGTCCACCCGGACGTGCTGCGCGAGGCGCTGGTCCGCAACCCCGACGACGTCGCGATGATCACCGTGATGTGGGCCAACAACGAGATCGGCACCATCATGCCGATCCGTGAACTGGCCTCCGTGGCGCGTGAGTTCGACGTTCCGATGCATGCCGACGCGGTGCAGGCCTTCGGTCAGCTGGAGGTCGACTTCGCCCGGTCAGGACTGGCCGCGATGACCGTCAGCGCTCACAAGATCGGCGGCCCGTTCGGAGTCGGCGCACTGCTGCTGGGCCGCGACTTCACCCCCGTGCCCGTGCTGCACGGCGGCGGTCAGGAGCGCCATGTGCGCTCCGGCACCCTCGATGTGCCCGGCGTCGCGGCGTTCGCCGTCGCGGGACGGCTCGCCGCCGACGGACGCGAGGACTTCGCCCGGGAGACCGGCGGCCTGCGCGACGAGCTGGCGGCGGCCGTGCTGGCGCGGGTCCCGGACGCCGTCCTCGGCGGCGACCCGGCCCCCGGCGGGCGGCTCCCGGCCAACGCGCACTTCACGTTCCCCGGCTGCGAGGGCGACTCCCTCCTGCTGCTGCTGGACGCCCAGGGCATCGAGTGCTCGACCGGCTCCGCCTGCACGGCGGGGATCGCCCAGCCCAGCCACGTGCTGCTCGCCACCGGCACCGACCCGGACCTGGCGCGCGGCACCCTGCGCTTCTCGCTCGGCCACACCACGACCAAGCAGGACATCGACGAGGTGGCGCGGGCCATCGGACCCGCGGTGGAACGGGCCAGGACGGCCGGGCTCAGCTGAAGGCCGGCGGCGCGCCTCAGTGCCGCGCCGCCCGCACCAGCTTCATGTAGCGGTCCCAGTCCCAGTGCTTCCCGGGGTCCGTGTGATCGGCGCCCGGCACCTCCACGTGCCCGATGATGTGCTTCCGGTCCACCGGTATTCCGTACCGCGCGCATATCGCGGCGGTCAGCCGGGCGGACGCCGCGTACATCGCCGCCGTGAAGTCCTGCGGGCGGTCCACGAAGCCCTCGTGCTCGATGCCTACACTGCGCTCGTTGTAGGAGCGGTTGCCCGCGTGGAAGGCCACGTCCAGCTCGCGGATCATCTGCGTCACATGGCCGTCCTTGCGCACCACGTAGTGCGCCGCGGCCCCGTGCCGGGGGTCCTGGAAGACCTTGACGGCGCTCTGGAAGCTGCCCTGCGTGACATGGATGACGACCCGGTCGACGCCGTAGTCGTCGGGGCGGTCCGCCCGCCGCCAGTTCGACGGGGACGCCGCCGTCCACTCGGCCCGCGCGTAGTCCACCGCGCCCGGCGTGCGGGGCTTCTCCACGCCCGGCAGCCGCCACCAGGCACGTTTCAGCTGATCGCGGGCGAGCGCCGCCGTGCCGGCCGCCGTGACGACGCCACCGATCAGCACCGAGCGGCGGCTGATGCCGGTGCCCGAGCCCTCGGTGCCATTCGTGCCCTTGGTCCCCATGTGTTCGACAACGCATATCCAGGAGCGTTCGGTTCCCGTCGCCCCGTACCCTGGTGGAGCTATGACTCAGACTTCCCAGCGCCCCCTCCGTGTCCTCGCCGCCATGTCGGGCGGTGTCGACTCCGCCGTCGCCGCGGCCCGCGCCGCCGAGGCGGGCCACGACGTGACCGGCGTGCACCTCGCCCTCTCCGCGAACCCGCAGTCCTTCCGGACCGGAGCCCGGGGCTGTTGCACGATCGAGGACTCCCGCGACGCCCGCCGCGCCGCGGACGTCATCGGCATCCCCTTCTACGTCTGGGACCTGGCGGAACGCTTCCGCGAGGACGTCGTGGAGGACTTCGTCGCCGAGTACGAGGCCGGCCGCACGCCCAACCCGTGCCTGCGCTGCAACGAGAAGATCAAGTTCGCGGCGCTGCTCGACAAGGCGCTCGCGCTGGGCTTCGACGCGGTCTGCACCGGCCACTACGCCACGGTCGTGCTCGCCGCGGACGGCAGCCGCGAGCTGCACCGCGCCTCCGACATGGCCAAGGACCAGAGCTATGTGCTGGGCGTCCTGGACGAGCGCCAGCTCGCCCACGCCATGTTCCCGCTCGGCGACACCCTCACCACCAAGGACGAGATCCGCGCCGAGGCCGAGCGCCGGGGCCTGGCCGTCGCCAAGAAGCCCGACAGCCACGACATCTGCTTCATCGCCGACGGCGACACCCAGGGCTTCCTGGCCGACCGCCTGGGCGGCACGGCCGAGGGCGACATCCTCGACGAGTCCGGCACCAAGCTCGGCACCCACGAGGGCGCCTTCGGCTTCACCATCGGCCAGCGCAAGGGCCTGCGCATCGGCCACCCCGCGGCCGACGGCAAGCCGCGCTACGTCCTGGACATCTCCCCGGTGAACAACACGGTGACCGTCGGCCCCGTCGAGGCCCTCGACGTGACCGCCCTGACCGCGATCAAGCCCCGCTGGTGCGGCACCCCGCCGTCCGGCCCCGGCACGTACACCGCCCAGCTGCGCGCCCACGGCGGCGAGACGGAGGTGAGCGCCGAGCTCACCGACGGCACGCTCCACGTCTCGTTCACCGAGCCGGTGCGAGGCGTGGCCCCCGGCCAGGCGGTCGTGCTGTACGACGGCACCCGGGTGGTCGGCTCCGCGACGATCGCGACGACGGTGCGCCGCGAGACGGCCGCGGCGGGCTGACCGGCAGCGCCGCACCACGTCAGTACCCCGCGCGGAAACGCCCGACCCCTGTACGGGCGTGGCCGCGCGGAGTGCTCTCGGCCCCCGGCCCGCGTTCCGGTCGCGTGCCCCGGACGCGGTCGGCGAGGTGCTCTCAGGACGCCTGGCCCGCGTACACGTTCCGGGCGAAGAACTCCGCCAGCACCGGCGCGATCACCTGCGGGGCCAGCTCGCGGGTCTGGCCCGTCAGCGTGCGGTGGCGGCCCCGGGGGAGGGCGTCCGCCAGCAGCCGGGTCGCCGTCCTCGCGAAGTCCGTGCTGAAGCCGCCGACGACCACGAGGGTCCGTGCCGTGACGGAGGCGAACCGTCCCTCCGGCACCGCGCCGTCGCCGAGCAGCGCGTCGTCGTACGCCAGGGTGTGCGCCATCGACTCCAGGTTCCGCCACAGCGGCGCACTCCGCATCCTGGCGATCAGATCGGCCGGGACGCCCGTCGTGGCCAGGAACAGCTCCACCGCCCCGTCCCGGTCCCCGGCGGACAGCAGCCGGTGCAGGCGTTCCGTGCAGTCCGCCTTGAACAGCAGCCCGGCCGGGCCGGGGGTGTACGGGGGCTCGTAGACCGCGAGCATGCCGACGGGGAGCCCGGCGGCCTGCGCCTCCAGGGCCAGCGCGCCGCCGGCCCCGACGCCGAACACCGAGGGGCGGCCGCCCACCGCCGCGACGACCGCGCCCAGGTCCTCGATCTCGCGCTCCACCGCGTACGGACCGCTGTCCCCGCTGTCGCCCCGGCCGCGCCTGTCGTAGGTGACGACGTGGAAGCGCGGCGCCAGCAGGCGCGCCAGCGGGGCCTCGGTCGCGGCCGTGGCCAGGGCCCCGCCCACCAGGATCACCGGCGGTCCTTCACCCCGGCACCGGTACGCGATCAGGGTGCCGTCGCGGGAGAGAGTCTTGTCCATGTGAAGGTGGACTGCGGGCCGCCCGGAAACTCATCGCCGGACGCGAAGAAGTTTTGAGCTTTCTCTTCACCGCAGCTCACCGCGGGTGCTGACGGCAGGTCAGCGGTCAGGACGGGACGGCCTCGGTGTCGTAGAAGCAGAAGTGGTCCTTGATCGCGGCGACTTCCTCCTTGGGCTCCGGGTACGCCCAGACGAGATCGGCCGCGTCCGGCAGCGACCAGTAGGAGGCGTCCCCCTTGAACGGGCAGTGGGTACGGGTGTCCGACGCCGTCAGCAGCTCGGTGCGGACGTCCTCGGGGGGCAGGTAGTACCGCGCCGGACAGCCCGTCTCGCGCAGGACGAGCGGTCGCCGGCTCTCCGCGAGCAGTACACCGTCGCGGACCACGCGAACGTGCTCGGCGGCGGGCTCAACGGTGATGAGGTGTCCTCGGGTGGCAGTCATGTGTGTTTCAGCGGTGCGGCACGCCCGTTTCTTCCCCGGCGGCACGGCTGTCGGTGGCGGGTTCTACCGTGGAGGCCATGAAGATCTGCGTATTCCTCTCCGCCGCCGACCTCGACGAGCGCTACACCCGTCCCGCCCGCGAGTTCGCCGAACTGATCGGCCGGGGCGGACACACCCTGGTCTGGGGCGGCTCCGAGAGCGGGCTGATGAAGGTCGTGGCCGACGGGGTGCAGGAGGCCGGCGGGAAGCTGGTCGGGGTCTCGGTGGACTTCCTGGCCGCCAAGGCCCGTACCAACGCCGACGAGATGGTGATCGCGGGCGACCTCGCGGAGCGCAAGGCCCTCCTCCTGGAGAAGTCCGACGCCGTCGTGATCATGGTGGGCGGCACCGGGACGCTCGACGAGGCCACCGAGATCCTGGAGCTCAAGAAGCACGGCAAGCACACCAAGCCGGTCGTGCTGCTCAACACCGCGGGCTTCTACGACGGCCTGCGCCAGCAGTTCCAGCGCATGGAGGACGAGGGCTTCCTGCCCCTCCCGCTGACCGACCTGGTGTTCTTCGCGAAGGACGGCGTGGGCGCGCTGGCCTACCTGGAGGAGTGGTCCGGCCTGCAGTGATGTGCCGGTGGTGACGTGAAGGGCGTGATGTGACGGGTGCGACGATGGGGGCATGTCCACTCACCTCATCACCGGCGCCGGTTCCGGCATCGGCGCAGCAGTCGCCCGCCGTCTCACCGAGCGCGGCGACGATCTCGTACTCCTGGCCCGTGACGCGGGCCGCGCCAGGGAACTCGCCGCGATGCACCCCGGCGCCCGCACGATCGTCGGCGACCTCTCCAACCCGGACCGGCTCTCCTGGGCCTTCGCCCAGCAGCCGGTGCCGGAGCGGCTCGACTCGCTCATGCACATCGCGGGCGTCGTCGAACTCGGCCGGGTCGGGGAGCTCACGCCCAAGGCCTGGCACCTCCAGCTCAACGCCAACCTGGTCGCCCCGGCCGAGCTGACCCGGCTCTTCCTGCCGCAGCTGCGCGTCGCCGAGGGCCACGTCCTCTTCGTCAACTCCGGCGCCGGGCTCGCCGCCCACGCCGAGTGGAGCGCCTACGCGGCGAGCAAGCACGGGCTGAAGGCGCTGGCCGACTCGCTGCGCCACGAGGAGCACGGCAACGGGGTCCGGGTGACCACCGTCTACCCCGGGCGCACCGCGAGCCCCATGCAGGCCAAGGTCCACCAGCAGGAGGGCAAGGAGTACGACGCCGAGCGCTGGATCGACCCGGAGTCCATCGCCACCACGATCCTGATGGCGATCGACCTGCCGCGCGACGCCGAGGTCAACGACCTCACGGTGCGCCCCGGCCGCTGACGGCACGGGCCGGGAACGCCCGTAGGCTTCCCGCGTGAGCGAGAAGAGCAAGTTCAGGGACTGCCCGGCCACCGGAATCGGTTCGATGCCCGGAGGGGACGCCCGGGAGGCGGCGAAGACCGTCACCGGCTCCTTCGGGGACGGCCAGGGCGTGCCGTACCTGGCGGAACTGCCCGCACGAGGGCCGGGCGCGGACATGATCGGGCGGACCATCGGGCTGCTCGTCGAGATGTACGGCCACGTCGAGCCGAGCGGCTGGCGGATCAGCGACCGGCCGGGGCGCGACACCCGCCGGGCCCGCTCCTGGCTGGGCGAGGACCTCGACGCGCTGGAGGAGTTCACCCAGGGCTACGAGGGCCCGCTCAAGGTGCAGGCCGTCGGGCCCTGGACGCTGGCCGCCGCCCTGGAGCGCCGGGGCGGCGAGGCCGTGCTCGGTGACCCGGGTGCCTGCCGCGACCTGGCCGGATCGCTGGCGGAGGGGCTGCGCGACCACCTCGCCGAGGTACGGCGGCGGATGCCCGGAGCCCGGGTGCTCCTCCAGCTCGACGAACCGTCCCTGACCGGCGTCCTGCGCGGGCGGGTCAGGACGGCGAGCGGCTACCGCACCTACCGGGCGGTGGACCGTCAGCTCGTCGAATCCACCCTGCGCGAGGTGCTGAGCGCAGCCGGCGAGAGCGCGACGCTCGTCCACACCTGCGCGCCAGAGGTCCCGTTCGCCCTGCTGCGCCGGGCCGGGGCGGACGGCATCTCGTTTGATTTCTCTCTGCTCACCGAGCGTGAGGAGGAGGCGATCGGGGAGGCCGTCGAGGGCGGTACACAGCTGTTCCTCGGGGTGGTGCCGGGCACCGACCCGGCCTCGGACGGATTGTCGGACCCGGGCGGTAGCGTCATGGGTGTCAGGACGCTGTGGCGCAGGCTGGGGCTGAATCCGGGGACTCTGACCGAGTCCGTGGTGATCACTCCCTCGTGCGGCCTCGCGGGTGCGTCGCCCGCGTACGCACGGGCCGCGCTCGCCCACTGCGGCCGGGCGGCGAGATCGCTCGCAGACAACCCTGAGTAACGGGGCACTGGGTAACGGGAGGACGGGACGATGGCCGGCGAAGAGCAGACGGCAGGGCCGGTGGAGGCACGTACCGAGGTGCCGCCCGAGGCACGTACCGAGGTGCCCGCGGAGCCGCGGGAGCGGCACGCACTCCTCGCCGAGCAGCTGGAGGAGCACCGCTTCCGCTACTACGTGAACGACCAGCCGGTCGTCAGCGACGCCGAGTTCGACCGGCTGATGCGTGAGCTGGAGGCACTGGAGGACACGTATCAGCCGCTGCGCACGCCCGACTCGCCGTCGCAGAAGGTCGCGGGGCCCTACCGGACCGAGTTCACCTCCGTCGAGCACCGCGAGCGGATGCTGTCCCTGGACAACGCCTTCGACGACGAGGAGCTGGCCACCTGGGGCGAGCGCGTCGCCCGGGACGTGGGCGCCACCGGCTACCACTACCTGTGCGAGCTGAAGATCGACGGCCTGGCGGTCAACCTCACCTACGAGAACGGCCTGCTGACCCGGGCCGCGACCCGCGGCGACGGCCGCACCGGTGAGGACATCACGCCCAACGTCCGCACGATCGCGGAGATCCCGCACCGGCTGAAGGGCGACCACGTCCCGGCGCTCGTCGAGATCCGCGGCGAGGTCTTCTTCCCGATGGAGGGCTTCGAGGAGCTGAACGCCCGGCTGGTGGAGGCGGACGACAAGCCCTTCGCCAACCCGCGCAACGCGGCGGCCGGTTCGCTGCGCCAGAAGGACCCCAAGGTCACCGCGAGCCGCCCGCTCCACATGGTCGTCCACGGCATCGGCGCCCGCGAGGGCTTCGACATCGACTGCCTCTCGCACGCCTACGAGCTGCTCCAGGCCTGGGGCCTGCCCACGGCCAAGTACAACAAGGTGGTCGACTCCCTCGAAGGCGTAAGGGAGTTCATCGCCTACTTCGGCGAGAACCGGCACTCGGTGGAGCACGAGATCGACGGCGTCGTCGTCAAGCTCGACGAGATCCCGCTGCAGGGCCGGCTCGGCTCAACCTCGCGGGCCCCGCGCTGGGCGATCGCCTGGAAGTACGCGCCGGAGGAGGTCAACACCAAGCTGGTCAACATCCGCGTCGGCGTCGGCCGCACCGGCCGCGTCACCCCGTACGCGCAGGTCGAACCGGTCGAAGTGGCCGGCTCCGAGGTCGAGTTCGCCACCCTGCACAACCAGAACGTGGTGCGGAGCAAGGGCGTCCTGATCGGTGACACGGTGGTGCTCCGCAAGGCGGGCGACGTGATCCCCGAGATCCTCGGGCCGGTCGTCGACCTCCGCGACGGCACCGAGCGGGCGTTCGTCATGCCCACCGAGTGCCCCGAGTGCGGCACAGAGCTGCGGCCCATGAAGGAGGCCGACATCGACGTCCGCTGTCCCAATGCCCGCTCCTGCCCGGCCCAGCTGCGCGAGCGCGTCGCCTACCTCGCTGGCCGCAAGTGCCTGGACATCGACCACTTCGGCTATGTCGCAGCCGCCGCGCTGACCCGCCCGCTGGAGCCCGCCGACCCGCCGCTGCGCGACGAGGGCGATCTGTTCGGGCTGACCGTCGAGCAGCTGCTGCCCATCCGCGCCTACGTCCTGGACATGGACAGCGGGCTGCCCAAGCGCGACCCGAGGACGGGGGAGGAGAAGACCGCGCTGGTCTTCGCCAACCAGCAGGGCGAGCCGAAGAAGAACGCCGTCGCGATGCTGGACGCCATCGCGGCCGCCAAGGAGGCCCCGCTGGCCCGCATCCTCACCGGGCTCTCGATCCGGCACGTCGGGCCGGTCGCCGCGCAGGAGCTGGCCCGTCAGTTCCGGTCCATCGACCGGATCGACGAGGCCACCGAGCAGGAGCTGTCCGACGCCGACGGGGTCGGGCCGATCATCGCCGCCTCGGTCAAGGCCTGGTTCGCCGAGGACTGGCACCGGGAGATCCTGCGCAAGTGGCGGGAGGCCGGGGTCCGGATGGCGGACGAGGGAGCCGGCGAGGAGGAGGGGCCGAGGCCGCTCGAAGGACTCACCGTCGTCGTCACCGGCACGCTCGCCACGCACACCAGGGATGGCGCGAAAGAGGCCCTCCAGAGCCGCGGGGCGAAGGTCACGGGCTCCGTCTCGAAGAAGACCTCCTTCGTGGTGGTCGGTGACAACCCCGGCTCGAAGTACGACAAGGCCGTGCAGCTGAAGGTGCCCGTGCTGGACGAGGACGGCTTCGCCGTACTGCTCGCGGACGGACCCGACGCGGCGCGCGAGGCGGCGGTTTCGGCCGGGGCGGAGACGGACGCGGAGTCCGCGACGGAGGCCGGGACGACGGGCGGGACGGACGCCGGGGAGTAGCGGCGGGGAGCGGTGCCGGGCCCCGGTGCGGGGAGTCGTGGGCGTACGCCCGGATTCACCCGGTCGGCGCATAGCAGATGCTGACGGACGGTCGGTTCGCATTCGGGCAAGAGATGTAGACCGCTGCCCCTGGAAGCCTTCTGCGGCCTACTGTTGAGGGATGCGCCCGCGGCGCCCGGTCACCGGGTGTGCAGCGCGTGGTGGCAGGGAACGGAACCATCAGGTGACATCGGCACCGCCGGCTGTGAGAGGGACGGAATGAAACCGACCGAGAACGCCGCACCGGTGTCGCGGCTGCAGGGTTTCGCCGGACTCACGCACAAGGTGGGCGCTGTCGTCGTGGCCCTCGCCACCGTCCAGCTCGCGACCGGCTTCTACCGGACGGTCAGCGGCGGGCACGCGCTCTTTCCCGACGGGAAGGCCGGCTGGTCGCTCGCCGTGCTCACCGGGATCGTCGTCGGTCACCTCGTCGCGCTCGGCCGCGACCGCTGGTGGGGCGGCACCGGCTCCGGGGCCGCCCTCACGCTCGCCGTGCTGCTGCTCTACGGCTGGGTGCCCGCCGGACTGGTCAGCCTGGTCGTGGTCGTGCTCGTCGGGATGGCCCGCAGGCACCGCTGGTGGCAGGGGCTGCTGCACGGCGCGGTGGACATCCTGGGGGTGGGCGCGGCGGCACTGGTCATGGCCGCGTTCGGTGAGGTGCAGACCGTCGAGTCGCCCTGGCAGCCACTCGACTGGGGCATCGACGTCATCCCGGAAGTCCTCCTCGCCGCCTCCACCTATCTGCTCGTCACCCGGGTGCTGCTCTGGTACGCCCGCTCGCCCCAGGGCGGCGGGCTGCCGACGGCCGCCCGAACCGCACTGCTGCGCCAGGGCCTCGTCGCGGTCGCGCTGCTCGGCATCGCACCGCTGATCTGCGTCGTCGCCATGGCCATGCCGGTGCTGCTGCCGCTCTTCGCGGTCCCGCTCATCGCGCTCGACTCGACGCTCTGGATCGCCCGTGCCAGGGCCGAGGAGCAGCTGCGGGACCCGCTGACCGGACTGCCGAACCGCCAGTGGCTGCTGGAACGCACCTGGACGGCCCTGGAGGAGGCCGAGAGCGTGGGCAGCCGGGTCGGCCTGGTCCTGATCGACCTCGACCGCTTCCGGGCGGTCAACGACACCCTCGGCCATCTGGCCGGGGACCGGCTGCTGCTGCAGATAGCGGACCGGCTGCGCCTCGCCCTGCCGCGCGGCGCGGAGGTGGCCAGGCTCGGCGGCGACGAGTTCGCCGTCCTGCTGCCGGCCGCCGACTCCACCACCAGCGCCATGCGCGTCGCCCGCCATCTGGTCGCCGCGCTCTCCTCCCCGCTGGACCTCGACGGGCTCACCCTGGTGCTGGAGGCCAGCGCCGGTGTCGCCGTCCACCCCGACCACGCGCTGGACGCCGAGGGGCTGCTGCGCCGGGCGGACGTGGCCATGTACCAGGCCAAGCGGGACCGCACGGGCGTCGAGGTGTACGAGTCGAAGCGCGACAGCAACACCCCCGACCGGCTCGGGCTCCTCGGTGACCTGCGGCGCGCGCTGGACGCGGGCGAGGTCGAGCTGCACTACCAGCCCAAGGTCCGCTTCGACGGACAGGTGGCCGGCCTCGAAGCGCTGGTCCGCTGGGTGCACCCCGAGCGGGGCCGGGTCCCTCCGGACGAGTTCATCGCCATCGCGGAGTCGTCCGGGCTGATGCCGCACCTCACCGAGTACGTACTGGAGACGGCGCTCGCCCAGGTCGCCAGATGGCGGGCGCAGGGGCTGTTCGTCCCGGTCGCGGTCAACGTCTCCCCGCGCGATGTGCACACCCCCGGGTTCGCCGGCGGTGTCGCGGCCCGGCTGGCCCGGCACGGCGTCCCGGCCGGCGCCCTCCAGCTGGAGATAACGGAACACGTCCTGCTGGAGGACCCGCAG
Source organism: Streptomyces sp. NPDC048462 (assembly GCF_043200175.1). Lineage (NCBI taxonomy): Bacteria > Bacillati > Actinomycetota > Actinomycetes > Kitasatosporales > Streptomycetaceae > Streptomyces > Streptomyces sp. NPDC048462. The sequence goes on along the minus strand of NZ_JBICXG010000008.1, from coordinate 102,227 downwards.
CGGGCCGCGGACACGCTCGCCGGGCTGACCGGGCACGGCGTGAAGATGTCCCTGGACGACTTCGGCACCGGATACTCCTCCCTCGTCCACCTGCGCCGGCTGCCGGTCAGCGAGCTCAAGATCGACCGGTCCTTCGTGGCCCGGCTCGCCATCGACCACGAGGACGCGGAGATCGTCCGCTGCACGATCGACCTGGCGCATTCGCTCGGCCTGCTGGTCGTCGCGGAGGGCGTCGAGGACGACGAGACCTGGGAGCGGCTGCGGGACCTGCGCTGCGACGCGGTGCAGGGCTGGCTGGTGGCGGCCGCGATGCCGCCGCAGGAGACGACCGCCTGGCTGCGGGCGCGCAGCGAGCACGGGTGGCGGCGGCCCGCGGAGCTGGCCGCGGCGGCCGCCGCGGCGGCAGCGGCCGCGTCCGTCACCGCCGCAGCGACGCCCGAGCTGGAGCAGCGGCCGTCCGGGCGGACGGCGGACTCGCGGCCCGCGACGACGTAGGGCGGAGCGCGGGGTCGGGGCCGCGATGACGTAGGGCGGAGCGCGGGGTCGGGGCCGCGATGACGTAGGGCGGAGCGCGGGGTCGGGGCCGCGATGACGGGAGCCGGAGACGCCCGGCGGCCGCTTTGTCCTCAATCGCCGGACGGGCTTGATTTGGCCCGGCCGTGGACCCCATAGGATTGGGGGCCGGCGGCACATTTCCACCTGCCGCGCGACGCCTGGCACGCACGCTCGCCGCGTTGCCGAAACGCCCACGTGGCTCCGCCACGAGGGCGCTCCGGCGCCTTGCGATCGCACGCACCGGACGCCGCGCGGCCCGTCCCTCGGACGGACGGTGGGAATGTGACGCCGGCCCCCGGCCAAAACCGCACACCAACCCCTGAGGATCGCTGCATGCCTGGCATCACGCGCGAGGAGGTCGCCCACCTCGCCCGGCTGGCGCGTCTGGAGCTGAAGGGCGAAGAGCTCGATCACTTCGCCGGTCAGCTCGACGACATCATCGGCGCGGTCGCCCGCGTCTCCGAGGTCGCCGACCAAGACGTACCGCCGACCTCCCATCCGCTGCCGCTGACCAACGTCATGCGGGCGGACGAGGTCCGTCCCTCGCTCACCCCCGCGCAGGCGCTCTCCGGCGCCCCGGCCCAGGAGCAGCAGCGTTTCAAGGTGCCGCAGATCCTGGGGGAGGACTAAAAAGCCATGACGGACATCAGCACCATCATCAAGCTCACCGCTGCCGAGACCGCCGCGAAGATCGCTTCCGGCGAGCTCACGGCCGTCGAGGTCACCGAGTCCCACCTGGCCCGGATCGAGGCCGTCGACGAGAAGGTCCACGCCTTCCTGCACGTCGACCGCGAGGGCGCCCTCGCGCAGGCCCGTGCCGTCGACGCGAAGCGGGCCGCGGGCGAGAAGCTCGGCCCGCTGGCCGGCGTCCCGCTCGCGCTCAAGGACATCTTCACCACGCAGGACATGCCGACCACCGTCGGCTCGAAGATCCTCGAAGGCTGGGTCCCGCCCTACGACGCGACCGTCACCAAGCGGCTCAAGGCCGCCGACGTCGTCATCCTCGGCAAGACCAACATGGACGAGTTCGCCATGGGGTCCTCCACCGAGAACAGCGCCTACGGCCCGACCGGCAACCCGTGGGACCTCACCCGCATCCCGGGCGGCTCCGGCGGCGGCTCCTCGGCCGCGCTGGCCTCCTTCGAGGCCCCGCTCGCGATCGGCACGGACACCGGCGGCTCGATCCGCCAGCCCGCCGCCGTCACCGGCACCGTCGGCGTCAAGCCCACCTACGGCGGCGTCTCCCGCTACGGCATGGTGGCCTTCTCCTCCTCCCTCGACCAGGGCGGCCCCTGCGCCCGCACGGTCCTGGACGCGGCGCTGCTGCACGAGGCGATCGCCGGACACGACCCGCTCGACTCGACCTCCATCGACGCCCCGGTCCCGCCGGTCGTCGAGGCCGCGCGCAACGGCTCCGTACAGGGCATGCGCGTCGGGGTCGTCAAGCAGTTCTCCGGCGAGGGCTACCAGGCCGGTGTCGTCCAGCGCTTCAACGAGTCGGTCGAGCTGCTGAAGTCGCTCGGCGCCACGGTCGTCGAGCTGGACTGTCCGTCCTTCGACCTCGGCCTTTCGGCGTACTACCTGATCGCGCCGTCCGAGTGCTCCTCGAACCTCGCCCGCTTCGACGCCATGCGCTACGGCCTGCGGGTCGGGGACGACGGCACGAAGTCCGCCGAGGACGTCACCGCGCTCACCCGCGAGGCCGGCTTCGGCGACGAGGTCAAGCGCCGCATCATCCTCGGTACGTACGCGCTCAGCTCCGGCTACTACGACGCGTACTACGGCTCCGCGCAGAAGGTCCGCACGCTGATCACGCGGGACTTCGAGAAGGCCTTCGAGCAGGTCGACGTCATCGTCTCCCCGACGACGCCCACCACCGCCTTCCCGATCGGCGAGCGCGCCGACGACCCGATGGCGATGTACCTCGCGGACCTGTGCACCATTCCGACCAACCTGGCCGGCAACGCCGCCATGTCGCTGCCCTGCGGCCTGGCGCCGGAGGACGGCCTGCCGGTCGGGCTGCAGATCATCGCCCCCGCCATGAAGGACGACCGGCTGTACAAGGTCGGAGCCGCCGTAGAGGCCGCCTTCGTGGAAAAGTGGGGGCACCCACTGCTTGAGGAGGCTCCGTCGCTATGAGCGCAATGGCTAAGAAGGCCAAGAACTTCAAGAAGTCCAAGACCGGCGCGTACGTGTCCATGGGTACTACCGCCTTCGGCGCGCTCAGCGTGTTCAAGCAGGTGAAGATGGCCCGCCAGGACAACGACACACTGCGGCTGATCGACGCCGCCGTGTCCGCCGCCGCCATCGTCACCGGCCTCGCGATCCTCTATCGCGAACTGAAGCGTCTCGGCGACGATGACGTCCTGCTGGGCTGAGAGGGAAAGTTTTCACCGTGACTGCTGTCATTGACCTGGAGTCGTACGAGGACGCCCTCGCGACGTACGACCCCGTCATGGGCCTCGAAGTCCATGTCGAGCTCGGCACCAAGACCAAGATGTTCTGCGGCTGCTCCACCGAGCTCAAGCAGGACGCCAACTCGCAGACCTGCCCGGTCTGCCTCGGGCTGCCCGGCGCGCTGCCGGTCGTCAACGAGATCGGCGTCGAGTCCGCCATCAAGATCGGTCTCGCGCTGAACTGCGGGATCGCCGAATGGTGCCGCTTCGCCCGGAAGAACTACTTCTATCCGGACATGCCGAAGAACTTCCAGACCTCCCAGTACGACGAGCCGATCGCCTTCGACGGCTATCTGGACGTCCAGCTGGAGGACGGGGAGATCTTCCGGGTGCAGATCGAGCGCGCCCACATGGAGGAGGACACCGGCAAGTCGACCCACGTCGGCGGCGCCACCGGCCGTATCCACGGCGCGTCCCACTCCCTGCTCGACTACAACCGCGCCGGCATCCCGCTCATCGAGATCGTCACCAAGCCGATCGAGGGAGCGGGCGCACGGGCACCCGAGGTCGCCAAGGCGTACGTCGCCGAGCTCCGCGAGCTCATCAAGGCGCTCGGCGTCTCGGAGGCCCGCATGGAGATGGGCCAGATGCGCTGCGACGTGAACCTGTCGCTGCGCCCGCACGGCCGCGAGGCGTTCGGTACCCGCTCCGAGACGAAGAACGTGAACTCGCTGCGTTCCGTCGAGCGCGCCGCCCGCTTCGAGATCCAGCGCCACGCCGCGGTGCTGAACTCCGGCGGCACGATCGTGCAGGAGACCCGGCACTTCCACGAGGAGGACGGCTCCACCACGGCCGGCCGCATCAAGGACAACGCCGAGGACTACCGCTACTTCCCGGAGCCGGACCTGGTGCCGGTCGCCCCGGCCCGGGAATGGGTCGAGGAGCTGCGGGGCGGGCTTCCCGAGCTGCCCCGGCTGCGCCGCGCACGGCTCAAGGAGGAGTGGGGTGCGTCCGAGCACGACATGCAGTCCATCCTCAACGCGGGCGCGGTCGAGCTGATCGTCGCCACGACCGAGGCGGGCGCGCCCTCGGACCAGGCCCGCAAGTGGTGGATGGGCGAGCTGGCCCGTAACGCCAACGAGACCGGCCGAGGCCTCGACGAGCTGCCCGTCACCCCGGTGCAGGTCGCCCGGGTGGCCGAACTCGTCGCCTCGGGCGACCTCAACGACAAGCTGGCCCGTCAGGTGCTGGAGGGTGTCCTCGCGGGCGAGGGCGACCCGGACACCGTCGTCGAGAAGCGCGGCCTGAAGGTCGTCTCCGACGAGGGCGCGCTGTCCACGGCGGTCGACGAGGCCATCGCGGGCAACGCGGCCGTCGCGGACAAGATCCGCGGCGGCAAGGTCGCCGCCGCCGGCGCCCTGGTCGGCGCCGTCATGAAGGCCACTCGTGGCCAGGCGGACGCGGCCCGGGTGCGCGAGCTGATCCTGGAGAAGCTCGGCGTGACGGGCTGAGCCCTTCCCGTTCGTCCCGAGGGGGCGGTGCGCCGGTTCCTGCCCGGCGCACCGCCCCTTTCACCGCTCCGGAGAGAGTCCGCTGAACACCGTCACCGCCGAGATCGTCTCCGTCGCCCTCCTGCTGGGGGTGCTGGCGTTCGCCGTCGTACGCCCCAGGGGTCTGCCGGAGGCGACCGTCGCCGTGCCCGCCGCGGTGCTCGTGATCGCGCTCGGCGCGGTCTCCTGGCCGCAGGCCCGCGCCCAGGTGGGCGACCTGCTGCCGGTCGTCGGATTCCTCGCCGCGATCCTGGTGCTGGCTCAGCTCTGCGCCGACGAGGGACTCTTCACGGCCGCCGGCGACCTGGTCGCCCGCGCCTGCGGCGGGCGGACCGGGCCACTGCTCGCGGGTGTCTTCGTCGTCGCTTCGGTGATCACGGCGGTGCTCAGCCTGGACGCCACCGTGGTCCTGCTGACCCCCGTCGTCCTCGCGACCGCCGCCCGCGTCGGAGCCCGCCCGCGCCCGTACGTGTACGCCTGCGCGCACCTCGCCAACTCCGCGTCGCTGCTGCTCCCCGTCTCCAATCTGACCAACCTCCTGGCGTTCACGGCCAGCGGCCTCTCCTTCACCCGTTTCGCCGCCCTGATGACGCTGCCGTGGCTGGCGGCGATCGCCGTCGAGTACGTCATCCTGCGCCGGTTCTTCGCGGCTGATCTGGCGGCGGGCGCGCACCCGCCGGAGCCCGACGGGGGCCGGCCTGGGCTGCCCGTCTTCACCCTGGTCGTCCTCCTGCTGACCCTGTGCGGATTCGTCGTGACCTCGTTCGCGGGCGCGGAGCCGCTGTGGGCGGCGCTGGCGGGCGCCGCCGTGCTGGCGGTCCGGGCGCTGGTGAAGCGGGAGACCACCGCGAAGCGCCTGGTGCACTCCGCCAACGTGCCGTTCTGCCTGTTCGTGCTGGCGCTGGGCGTCGTCGTCAAGGCGGTCGTCGATCACGGCCTGGGCACCGGTATCGCCCGCCTTCTGCCGGAGGGCTCCTCGCTGGGCGCGCTGCTGGCGGTGGCCGCCGTCGCGGCGGTGCTCGCCAACCTGATCAACAACCTGCCGGCGATCCTCGCCCTGCTCCCGGTCGTCGCGGCGGCCGGTCCGGGCCCGCTGCTGGCCGCGCTGATCGGGGTGAACCTCGGGCCGAACCTCACCTACGTCGGCTCGCTCGCCACCCTGCTGTGGCGCCGCATCCTGCACACCCACGACGAGCCGCCGGAGCTCGGCCACTTCACCAGGCTCGGGCTGCTGACCGTACCGGCGACGCTGGCGGTGTCGACGCTCGCGCTCTGGGGGGCGCTGCGGGTCATCGGGGTCTGACACCTGCCCGGTGGCCGGGGAACCCCGCGTGCCCGCGCACCGGGATCACCGGCCGCCGGCCCGAGGACAATTTCGTTGAGCCCGCGCCCGCGGTCGTGTTGGCTACGGGACAGCCCTGGGCGGCACCGAACCGTCAGTACCGCAGGTGACCGCCCGCCCGTAGCAGGGAGTAGGACGTGCAGGACGGTGTTGTCGACCCGGTTGCCCACAACCGGGCCGCCTGGGACAAGTACGTGCACGAGGGCAACGAGTGGTCGAGGCCGGTGAGTACCGAGGAGGTCGAGCGCGCCCGTTCGGGCGACTGGTCGATCGTTCTCATCGGGCACGAGCCGGTCGACCGCTCATGGCTGCCGGCGGACCTGACCGGCAGGGACGTGCTGTGCCTGGCCTCCGGAGGTGGCCAGCAGGGGCCGGTCCTCGCCGCCGCGGGGGCGCGCGTCACCGTATTCGACAACTCACCTCGCCAGCTCGGCCAGGACCGGACGGTCGCGGCGCGCGACGGACTGGAGCTGCGCACCGTCCTGGGCGACATGCGCGACCTCAGCGCCTTCGGCGACGCCGAGTTCGACGTCGTGTTCCATCCGGTCTCCAACCAGTTCGTACCGGACCCGGCAGCGGTGTGGCGTGAGTCCTTCCGAGTCCTGCGACCGGGTGGAACTCTCCTCGTGGGTTTCCTCAACCCTGATGTGTACCTGTTCGATCACGAGGCGCTCGACGAGCGCGGCGAGCTGGTCGTCGTGCACAAGCTGCCCTACAGCGATGTCACGCAGTACTCCGCCGAGGAACGCGCCACGAAGTTCGGCGCGGATGCCGCTCTCGAGTACAGCCACATCCTCACCGGCCAGATCGGCGGGCAACTCGCCGCGGGATTCGTCCTCACCGGCTTCGTGGAAGCGCCGCACCAGTCCGACGCATCCGCTGACTACATGTCGCACTATTTCGCGACACGGGCGGTCAAGCCGGGCTGACCCCGCCGAGGGGCCGGACCGGCCCCCGCTCACTGCGTCGGGCCCGGATGGCCGAAGCCATGTCGCCCATATGCGGATCCGACGCCTGTGAGTAAGGCCACGAATCGGGCAAAAGATCACAGTTGGCTGTCAGAGTGACGGTTCTCAAGGTCATGCGTTCTCCTGCGGACGGTTCTGTCGAGCCGTCCGCAGAGACCACGAACCCGCAGGGAGCTCGTCCCTTGGCTGCCATCGCCCGCTGGTGCATCGCACACCGCCTCGTCGCCGTCCTCATCTGGCTGCTGGCCCTCGGCGGCACGGCCGCCGGCGCGGCCATCGCGGGCAGTTCCTACACGAACGACTACGAGGCACCCGGCACCGAATCCGGCCAGGCCGCCGCGCTGCTGAAGAGCGGCTTCACGAATCTCGGCGGGGACACCGACACCATCGTCTGGCACACCGACGACTCCACCGTGCGGGCGGCCGACGTCGAACACGTGATGACCAGGACCCTGCACGCGGTCGGACAACTGCCCGGCGTCGGAGCCGTCAGCGGGCCCTACACCCAGGCAGGCGCCGGCCAGATCAGCTCGGACGGGCGTACCGCCTACGCCACGGTCACCTTCGACCGGCAGGCCGACGACGTACCGCCGGAGCAGGCCGAGGCGGTCGTCCACACCGCGAAGGCCGCTTCCGGCGAACACCTGCGGGTCGAGCTGGGCGGCTCGGCCATAGCCCTCACCGAGGCGCCCGCCGTGCACCTCAGCGAGGCCATCGGGGTCGTCGTCGCGGCCGTCGTGCTCTTCCTCGCCTTCGGCTCGCTCGCCGCCAGCATGCTGCCCATCGCCACCGCCCTCGTCTCCGTCGGAACGGCGTACGCGGGCATCGTGCTGCTCGGGCACGTGATGACCGTCGCCGACTTCGCCCCCATGCTCGGCATGCTCGTCGGGCTCGGCGTCGGCATCGACTACGCGCTCTTCATCGTCACCCGGCACCGCAGAGGGCTCAGGCGCGGCATGAGCGTCCCCGAGGCGGCCCAGTACGCGGTCGCGACGACCGGACGCGCCGTCGTATTCGCCGGGGCCACCGTCTGCATCGCGCTGCTGGGCATGCTGATCCTGCGGCTGAGCTTCCTCAACGGTGTCGCCGTCGCCGCCTCGCTCACCGTCGTGCTGACCGTGGCGGCCGCGGTGACCCTGCTGCCCGCCCTGCTGTCCCTCATCGGCATGCGGGCGCTGAGCGGACGCGAGCGCGGCCGGCTCGCCCGGTACGGCCCGCAGCCGGAGCCGCCCACCGGGTTCGCCGCGCGCTGGTCCGCCTTCGTGGAGCGGCACCCCAAGCTGCTCGGCGGGATCGCGGTGGCGGTGATGCTCGTCCTCGCGCTCCCCACCTTCTCGCTGCACCTGGGCAGCTCCGACCAGGGCAACAACGCGAAGTCCTCGACCACCCGGCAGGCGTACGACCTGCTGGGAGACGGATTCGGCCCCGGCGTCAACGGACCGCTGACCATCGCCGCGCGGCTGGACGGCGCGGACGACCGGCTGGCGATGGACGCGCTGCCCGCGACACTGCGGAGCACCGAGGGAGTCGCGTGGGCCTACCCCGTCACGTACAACTCCAGCGGCGACACCGCGTTCGTCACCGTCGTCCCCGATTCCGCGCCGCAATCCCGGCAGACCAGCGCGCTCGTCGACCGGCTGCGCACGGACGTAACTCCGAAGGCGGCCGACAACACCTCGCTCCAGACCCACGTGGGCGGTGTGACGGCCAGCTACGACGACTTCGCGCAGATCATCATCGGGAAACTCCCGCTCTTCATCGGCGTCGTCATAGGGCTCGGCTGCCTGCTCCTGCTGATGGCCTTCCGGTCGGTCGGCATCCCGCTGAAGGCGGCGGCGATGAACGTGGCGGCGGTCGCCTCCTCGTTCGGCGTGGTCGTCGCGATCTTCCAGTGGGGGTGGGGGAGCGAACTGCTCGGGCTGGGCAGCTCGGGCCCGATCGAACCCTTCCTGCCGGTCATCATGGTGTCCGTGCTGTTCGGCCTCTCCATGGACTACCAGGTGTTCCTGGTCGGCCGGATGTACGAGGAGTGGCTGGAGACCGGCGACAACCGGCGGGCGGTCCGGGTCGGCCTCGCCGAGACCAGCCGGGTGATCAACTCGGCCGCGGTGATCATGATCTCGGTCTTCCTCGCCTTCGTGCTCAGCGGCGACCGGGTCATCGCGATGTTCGGGATCGCGCTGGCCGCAGCCGTGGCCCTGGATGCCTTCGTCCTGCGCACGCTGCTGGTTCCCGCCCTGATGCACCTGCTGGGCGGGGCGAACTGGTGGCTGCCCGGCTGGCTGGACCGCAGGCTGCCGCGCCTCAGCATCGAGCCGCCCGGATGCCGGCCGCCGCGTGCGCGGATCCCGGCGGCGGGCGCGAGCCCGGACGGCGAGGCGGTGCCGGCCGCCGCGAGACGGTGACGAGGCCTTGCCGGCCGCCGCGGGACGTCAGGGCCGCAGGACGTTAAGAACGTTCTCATCCGGGACGCCTAGCGTGCGGGAAATGAACCCCACCACTCCCACTACTCCCACAGCTCCCGTCGCCGAGGGCGACGGAGAGAAGAAGACGGCCGAGAACGCCGTCACCGACACCGCCGGCACCAAGGACGCGGCGGACCGGTCCGAGACGGCGGGGCGGCTCGACAAGGCACCCACGGAGTCCGCGGAGCCCGCGGACCTCAGCGACGGGGCGGACGCCGACCCGGACGCAGCGGAGCACGACCCGGACCTGGACCTCGACCTGGACGACGACACCGACACCGACAAGGAGTCCGCCGGTCTCGGCACCGCCGCGGCGGCCGTCGTCTCCGTCGGCCTCGGCATCGTCTCGCTCAGCGGAGCCTGGAGCGGCCGGGTCGCCGCCGAGCGCGAGACCCTGATCGGGCAGATCAAGACGTCGTCCGGTGGCTCGGCCGCCCAGCAGATCTCCGAGATCTACGGCGACGCCTGGCACGCCACCGCCCTGGTCAACGGGATCTTCGGCCTCGTCGCCCTGCTGGTCGGCTGCTACGTCCTGGTCCGGCCCGCGTTCGGCGCCCCGTCCGCGCACCCGCAGGCCGGCTGGGTCCGCGCGGTGGCCAAGGGCGGCATCGCACTCGGTGTGATCGGCGTGCTGGTCGCCGTGGGCATGTACTTCGACCTCATCGTCGCCCTGCCCACGGCGGCGGCGCCCGCAGCGGGAAGCTGACCCCGCGCACAGGCACTCACACCCCTGCGTACGGCGCCCCCCGGAGCCTCCTAAGGCATCCGCGGGGGCGTTCGCGGTCCGGGTGCGGCGCGTAGGGCACGCGCCTAAGGCGTCGGGCCGCCAGAGATGCGGAACTCGCCCGATGCGGCACCACCCCCTGGGGGACGAGAGTGGAGGCACGGCAGACGAACTGCCGCCACCGGGCCAAACGGCCCACGTCACCAGGGGAATCACATGTACGAGTTCGAGCTCCACAAGGTCATGCAGGCCGAACTGATCCGCCGCGCCGACGCCGAGCGGCTCGCCCGCGAAGCACGTCGCGCCGACCGGGCCGCCCGCAGTTCGGCACGCAAGGAGCGCGAGAGGACGGTGAGTGCGGACAGCGATCGCCAACGGTTCGCGCACGCCGCGTAAGGGCCGAAAGACGATGTCCGGCCGGCTGCCCGGATCCGAGCTGTCAGACGTGTATGCGATGCTCGGCTCCGTGGAGACCAGGTCAGTCAGTCCCGTGTTCGTCGGCCGCGCAAATGAACTCACCTCACTCACCGACGCGCTCGCCCGCGCCACCGCCGAGGGCGCAGGCCCGGACGGCTGCGCCTGCGGGGAACCGCAGGCGCTGCTCGTCGGCGGCGAGGCAGGCGTCGGCAAGACCCGTCTGGTCGAGGAGTTCCTCGCCGTGGCGGCCCGCCGCGGGGCCGTCGTCGCCGTGGGCGGCTGTGTGGAGATCGGCGCGGACGGCCTGCCCTACGCCCCGTTCTCCGCCGCCCTGCGCGCCCTGCGCCGCACCCTCCCGGACGAGATGGCCGCCGCCTGCGCCGGGCAGGAGAGCGAACTGGCCCGGCTCCTTCCCGAACTCGGCGAACCGGGCCTGGACTCGGCCGACGAGCACGGCACCGCCCGGCTCTTCGAGCTCACCGGCCGGCTGCTGGAGCGCATCTCGGCGCAGCGCGCCGTCGTCCTGGTCCTGGAGGACCTGCACTGGTCCGACGCCTCCACCCGCCACCTCCTCGCCTACCTGTTCCGTACGCTGCGCACCGGCCGCCTCGTCGTGGTCGGCACCTACCGGGCCGACGACATCCACCGCCGCCACCCACTGCGCCCGCTCCTGGCCGAACTGGACCGCCTGCGCACCGTCCGCCGCATCGAGCTCGCCCGCTTCAACCGGGCCGAGGTCCGCCGCCAGCTCGCCGGAATCCTCGCCGACACCCCCGAACCCACCCTGGTGGACGAGGTGTTCGAGCGCTCCGACGGCAACGCCTTCTTCGTCGAGGAGCTCGCCTGCAGCCTGGAGTGCGGTGACGGCGCCGGAGTCCCCGACTCACTGCGCGACCTCCTCCTGGTCCGGGTCGAAACACTCACCGACGACGCACAACGGGTCGCCCGGGTCGTGGCCGAAGGCGGTTCCACCGTCGAGTACGAGCTGCTGGCCGCCGTCGCCGGCCTCACCGAGGACGACCTCATCGAAGCCCTGCGCGGAGCGGTCGGCGCAAATCTGCTGCTCACCACCCCGGAGGGCAACGGCTACCGCTTCCGGCACTCCCTGGTCCGCGAGGCCGTCAGCGACGACCTGCTGCCGGGCGAACGCTCCCGCATCAACCGCCGTTACGCCGAGGCCCTGGAGGCCGACCCCACCCTCGTCCGCGACGGGGAACGCGCCACCCGCCTGGCCAGCTACTGGTACGGCGCGCACGACGCGGCCAAGGCCCTGCCCGCCGTGCTGAGGGCCTCGGTCGAAGCACGCCACCGCAACGCCTTCTCCGAGCAGCTGCGTCTGCTGGAACGGGCCATGGAGCTGTGGGACGACGCCCCCGAAGAGGTGCGCGGCACGCTGCGCCCCATCGACTACGCCGAGGTCTACCCGGCCTGCGGCTGCGACAGCGCCACCCCGCTGAGGTACATCGACCTGATGGCGGAGGCCACGGTCGCCGCCCGCTTCGGCAGCGACCGCGAACGGGCCCTCACCCTCTGCAAGAAGGCCCTGCGCATCCTGGAGGGCGAGAACGACGCGCTGCGCGCCGCCTGGTTCTGGGTCCAGCGCTCCCGGCTCGTCCAGGATCTCGCCCGCGGCGACGGCTGGGAGGAACTGGCCACCGCCGAGGAGCTCGTCCGCGGACTGCCCCCGTCGGCCGTGCACGCCGACGTGCTGATGATGGTGGCCGGCTGGGGCGCCCTGCACCGGCCCGGCGCCGACACGCTCGTCGCCGCGGACCGGGCCGTGGAGTACGCGCGGCTGGTCGGTGACGAGTACATCGAGCTGCACGCCCGGCTCACCCGGGGCTGGCTGACCGCCGAAGCCGGCGACATCGACGGCAGCATCGCGGAGATGTACGCCGTCCGTGACCGGGCCGACGAGCTGTGCCTCGTCGGCATCATGGGCCGCGCGAGCATCAACCTCCCCTCGACCCTCGAAGCCGTGGGCCGTTCCCTGGAAGCGGTGGCCGCCGCCGACCACGGGATCGAGATCTGCCACAGTCACGGCATAGCCGACACGGAGGCCTGGGTCCGCACCAACCAGGCGATGTCCCTGTACTCGCTGGGCCACTGGGACGAGGCCCTGGCCACCACCGAGGCCGCCGCCCGGGTCGCGCAGTCCCGCAAGGCCCAGGGCCTGGTCGCCGCCCGCCGCACCGAAGTGGCCCTGGCACGCGGAGACTTCGACGAGGCCGAACGGCAACTCGCACTGAACAAGCGAAGCTTCGGCTCCCGCGACCCGCAGCCCCAGCACTTCATCAACGCCGTGCGCCACACCATCACCCTCGCCGTGCAGCAGGGCCGTCTCAGCGAGGCCCGGACGGCCTTCGAGGCCCAGGCGGAGGCCGGCTTCCCCACCGGCACCCAGCGGTACGCCCTGCCTCTGCTGCACGTCGTCGCGGCGGCCGAGGCCGACGCCCGCGGCCTGCCCGCCACCGAGCCGGGCCGGCCGGCGAACCTCGCGCTGATCCGCACCCACCTCAAACGGCTGCCGATGCTCGTCCCGGTATGGGCGGCCTACGGCGTGCTCGTCGATGCCGAACTGGCCCGCGCCGAGGGCCTCGACACCCCTGACCACTGGTCCCTCGCGGCCAAGGCCTTCGCGCCGCTGGACCGCCCGTACGAACTGGCCCAGGTCCGTCACCGCTGGGCCGAGGCGCTCCTCGTGGCCTCCGCCGACCGCGCCACGGCCACCGCCCTGCTGCGCGACGCCCACGGCACGTCCCTGCGCCTCGGCGCGCGCCCGCTGACCGAGACCATCGAGCTGCTGGCCGGCCGTGCCCGCATCAGGCTCATCGCCCCCGAGGGGCCGCACGGCCCCGGCTTCGGTTCAGGTTCCGGGGCGGGGATCGTGGAGGCCGTCACGGTCCCGGACGGCGACACCGACGAGCAGACCACCGGCCGGGACCACTCCGAGGAGCAGCTCAGGGCCGCGGCCGCCGCCGCGGTGGAGTCCTTCGGGCTGACCCGGCGCGAGCAGGACGTGCACCGGCTCGTCGCGGACGGCCACACCAACCGCAGGATCGCCGAGGAGCTGTACATCTCGCCCAAGACCGCGAGCGTGCACGTCTCCAACATCCTGGCCAAGCTCGGGGTGGCCAGCCGGGGCGAGGCCGCCGCGCTCGCCCACCGCCTGCGCCTCTACCCCACACCGACGGGCTCGTAGACGCTCTTGCGACGTGTGACGTGTGGCTTCGCGGCCGGGCCGGCGGGAGACCGTGCCTCGCCGGATCAGTCCCCGGCGGCGGAGCCCCGGGGCGGTGCCGCATCCCCCGCATCGGCATCCGCGTCAGCGTCGGCGTCCGCGTCCCCGGTGCCGGGCCGGCGGACCACCACCTTGCCCGAGGTGAGGTCTATCGGGCCGCGCGCCGGGTCACCGATGCCGAGATCCACCCGGCTCAGCTCCAGCCGCCGCTGTTCCTCGGCAGCGTGCTTGCGGCCGGGTGCGAAGAGTTCCTCGAAGAAGTTGAACACGGGCCGCGCACCCTTCCGCCTGCTGTAGCCGCTACCGCACCTCCAGCACCAGGATCCTGTCGTCTCCCGGCTTCGGGGTGCCACGGGTGTCCGTCTCGCTCGTGACGAGATAGAGCTTGTTTCCGCCCGCCGCCAGCACCGTGCGCAGACGGCCGTACTTCCCCTTCAGGAACGACTGCGGGGCCGCCAGAGGTTCCTTGCTCTCGTCGCCGGAGAGCGGGATCCGCCAGAGCCGCTCACCTCGCAGACCGGCCATCCAGATGGAACCCTTGGCGAAGGCGATACCGCTCGGCGACGCCTCGGACGTCTTCCACTGTGCCACGGGGTCGAGGAAACCCTTCTCGCCCGCCTTGCCCTCGGCGTCCGGCCAGCCGTAGTTCCCACCTGGCACGATCCGGTTCAGCTCGTCCCAGGTGTCCTGGCCGAACTCGGACGCCCACAGCTGCTTGTGGCTGTCCCAGGCGAGGCCCTGCACATTGCGGTGACCGTAGGAATACACCACGGAGTCGGCCTGCGGATTGCCGTGCAGCGGCTCGCCGTCCGGCGTCATCCGGAGGATCTTGCCGGCCAGTGACTTCTTGTCCTGCGCGTAGCCGTGATCCCCCGTCTCGCCCGTCCCCGCGTACAGCATGTGGTCCGGGCCGAAGGCGATCCGTCCCCCGTTGTGGATGGAGCCCTTCGGGATGCCCCGCAGAATCGTGTCGGGAGCGCCCAGCAGCTGACCGGGTGTCGTCCCCTTCTCGTCGTAGAGCATGCGGGCGATGCGGTTGTCCGATGCGGTGGTGAAGTACGCGTACACCAGGTGGTCCGTGCCGAAGGCGGGGGAGACCGCGATACCCAGCAGCCCGCCCTCCCCGTCGGGGGCCACCCCGGGCACGGCGCCCAGCAGCGTCTTCTTCCCGCTCTCCGCGTCCACCCTGGTGATCGTTCCCTTGTCGCGCGAGGACACCAGCAGGTCACCGTCCGGCAGGGCCGTGAGGCCCCACGGAGAGTCCAGCCCCTTCGTGAGGGTCGAGACCACCTTCACCGAGCCCTTCGCGGGCGGCAGATCGGCCGCAGGACGCGAGGCGGACGGCGAGGGCGGGGCCGGCTTGCTCGATCCGGCCTTCGGCGACCCGGTCGGTGAGCTCGCGCCCTGGCCCGCCGTGTTCTCCACCCCCTCTTGCGACGAACATCCCGCGGCCAGCAGCAGGGCACCGCTCGCCAGCAGGGCGACCGCACCCCGCCGCGCTCCCGCCCCCGTACCCCGCCGTGCCGCACTCGGCCGCGTGAGGCGACCACTCCCGTGAGACGTCGTGTCACGCCCCACCGGGTCCTGCCCAGATCCGAACACCGCACCGATCCCTTCGACGGCCGCCTGTCTACTGTTCTTACACCGCGGCCCGGCCCAAGGTTCCCGATGACGGCCGACTTTCTCGATCAGAGATTCAGAGATCAGAGATTCAGAGATCAGGGACCAGAGGTCGGATATCAGAGACCAGAGGTCGGGGATCGGGCACCGAGAGCCTCCCGCTCAGTCCCACGACTCCCGCGCCGGCGGCAGCCGGTCCATCTCCGCCAGGTCCCGCTCCGTCAGCGTCAGACCGGCCGCCCCCGCGTTCTCCACCGCCCAGCGCTCCCGCCTGGTCCCGGGTACCGGAACCACCTGCGGGCCCTGCCGCAGCGCCCAGGCCAGCGCCACCTGCGCGGGCGTCGCCCCGTGCCGGCCGGCCACCCGCCGCAGGCCCACCACCACCGGCTGGTTCGCCGCCATCATCTCGGCGGTGAACCGTGGATGCCGGGCCCGCAGATCCTCCGGCTCGAAGCCCTGCCCCGGCGTGAGCGTCCCCGTCAGGTACCCGTTCCCCAGCGGCATCGCCGCCAGGAACCCCACACCCCGTGCGGCACACCACGGCAGCAGCGAGTCCAGCGCCTGCGGCGACCACACCGAGAGCTCCGCCTGCACCGCGCTGACCGGAAAGACCTGCTGTACGCGTTCCAGCTGGCGGATCGTTGCGTCGTGCATCCGCGCCCCCGGCCGGCGCGAGGCCCGCGCCCCGACCGCGCACAGCCCCAGTGCCCGGACCTTCCCCGCGGCCACCAGCTCCGCCATCGCACCCCAGGTCTCCTCGACCGGCACATCCGGGTCGGCCCGGTGCAGTTGGTACAGATCGATCACATCGGTCTGCAGCCGGCGCAACGAGGCGTCGCACGCCCGCCGCACGTAGCCGGGCCGGCCGTCGGCCACGATGTGCTGATCACCCACCAACAGCCCGCACTTGGTGGAGACGAAGGCCTGCGAACGGCGCCCCTTCAGCGCCCGCCCCAACAGCAGCTCATTGGTGAACGGGCCGTACATATCGGCCGTGTCGAGCAATTGGACGCCCGCGTCTAGCGCCGCGTGCACCGTGCGCAACGCGCCGTCGCCACGCTGCTGCGAGGCGCCGTACGCCCAGCTCATCGGCATGCAGCCGAGACCGACCGCGCCCACGGCGAGCGCCGCCGCGCCGAGACTCCTGCGCTCCAACTCCCCGCACCCTTCCTCGGCCCCGCCGGCACGGGGCCACACTCCGCACCCACAAACTAACCTCTGCTCCCCGCGCGCCGTCGCATAGCCTCCTGACCATGACTTCCACCACGAATTCCATCGCTGCCCCCGAAGTGTGGCTGCCGATCGAGGCCGACGGGATCGAGGGGCTCCCCGAGGGTCTCAACTACCGTTTCTGGAACGGCGAGCAGGACTACCCGGCCGACCCCGCGCACTGCGCGTTCTACGTCGTTCCGTATATGAAGGGCCCCCAGGTCGCGGTCCGTCCGCTCGCCGGGATGAGCTCGGTACAGGTCGTGCAGACCCTCTCCGCGGGCATCGACCACGTCGAGCCGGGGCTGGGCCTGCTGCCCGCCGGTGTGCGGCTGTGCAACGCCAAGGGGGTCCACGAGGCGTCCACCGCCGAGCTGGCCCTCGCCCTGATCCTCGCCTCCCTGCGCGGCTTCCCCGGGTTCGTGCACGGCCAGGACAACGAGGAGTGGCGGGCCGGGTTCTACCCGGCGCTGGCCGACAAGTCGGTGCTGATCGTGGGGTACGGATCGATCGGCTCCGCGATAGAGGACCGGCTCGCACCCTTCGAGTGCGCGCGGGTGACGCGCGTCGCACGCTCTGCGCGGACAACCGCACGCGGGCCCGTACATACGCTCGACGACCTGCCCGCGCTGCTGCCCGAGGCCGACATCGTGATTCTGTCCACCCCGCTGAACCCCTCCACACAGGGCCTGGTGAGCGCGGACTTCCTCGCGGCGATGCGGGACGGAGCACTGCTGGTGAACGTCGCCCGGGGCGGCGTCGTCGACACCAAGGCCCTGCTGTCCGAACTCGAGTCCGGCCGGCTGCACGCCGCACTCGACGTCACCGACCCGGAACCACTCCCTTCCGGCCATCCCCTCTGGCATGCTCCGAACGTCCTGATCACTCCGCATGTGGGCGGCAGCACCTCGGCGTTCCTGCCCCGGGCCAAGCGGCTGATCGCCGGACAGCTCAGCCGGTTCGCCGCCGGGGAACCGCTCCACAACGTCGTGCGCACCACCGGCTGACCGCGCCGCGGGCACCCTCCGCGGTACTCGCGGCCGACAACTCCCCAGGTCGTCACGGAGAGTAGAGGAACTATGTCCCTGCGTGACGAGTCTGGTGTATCGTCCCGAAAGGGAGGCTGCGCCGTGGAAGGGACGGCGCCGGGGAGGAAGCCACACGCGAGGGGGCGACGGGCGATGTACGGCCGATGGGCGAACGATCCGACACGGCGGGGTGGCCACGGACGGCCGGCGGCGCGTCCGGTGCGCCGGCGCCGCCTCCGTCCGGCGACCGCGGGGGCACCCCGGTGAGCGCGCCGGCGAGCACCCGCGGAGCCCTACTGGCCCGGGGGGCGGCCGTCGGCAGGACGCCCGCGCTCCTGCCTCAGCTCCTCCTCGGCCTCGCCTGCGCCGGATACGCGGTGGGTGCCGGGCTGGGCTGGGGCTCGGCACGAATGGCGCTCTTCATGGGCGACTTCGGCCTCAGCACCGCCGCCCTGGCGGCCGCCGTCTCCTGCTTCCTGTTCGCCCGCGCGGCGGACAACCGCTTCCGGCCCGCCTGGCTGCTGTTCTCGCTCTCCTCGCTGATGGCCGCCGGGGGCAACGCGGTCTGGGGGTGGTACGAGTTCGTGCGCGGGCTCCCCGTACCGAGCCCCTCCCTCGCGGACCTCTTCTACCTCTGCTTCGCGCCGCCCGCGATCGTCGGGCTGCTCGTCCTCGCCAAGCGCCCCGTCACCCGGGCCGGCTGGGTCTGCCTGGCGCTCGACTCCTGGCTGATCGGCGGATCGCTCCTCACGCTCTCCTGGAGCCTCGCCCTCGCCCACACAGCGCATCTGGCGGACGTCGAGGGCGCCAGCGTGGCGCGGGCGGCGCTCTCGCTGGCCTACCCGCTGCTCGACATCGTGCTGGTCTCCATGGTCCTGGCGCTGCACTTCCGGCGTTCCAGCGTCAACCGCGCCGCGGTGAACACCGCCATCGCCGCCCTCGCCCTGACCGTCCTGTGCGACGCCCTGTTCACCTCGCCGCTGCTGCGCCAGACCTACCACTCGGGCCAGTTGCTCGACGCGGGCTGGTTCGCCGGTTCGCTGCTCCTCGCCTACGCGCCCTGGGGCGCCGGCCGCGAGGAGGACAACGCTGTCCAGGAGCGGGCCGCACCGCCCCGTACCACCAGCCGACCCATCGCCGGATCACTGGCCGCGCTCACGCCCTATCTCGCCGCCGCCGTGTGCACCCTGGGCATCCTCTACAACGTCATCGAGGGCCGCAGGGTGGACCGGGTGGTGGTCTTCACCGGGTGCACGGTGGTGCTGGCGCTGGTCGTCCGGCAGGGCATCATGCTCGTCGACAACATCGCCCTCACCCAGGAACTGGCCCAGAAGGAGAACCACTTCCGCTCCCTGGTACAGGGCTCCAGCGACGTCATCATGATCGCCGCCCCCACCGGCATACTCCGCTACGTCAGCCCCGCCGCCTCCGGCGTCTACGGGCGCGAGGCCGACGATCTGATCGGCGCCGAGCTGGCCTCGATCATCCACCCCGACGACCTGGGCGCGGTGGTGCACGAGGTGCGCCGCTTCCTCGCCGCCCCGCCGGCCGAGGAGCCCACCACCCGGATCGAGTGCCGCTTCAGGTCCGGCAGCGGCGAATGGCTGAACGTCGAGTCCACCGTCAACCGCCACCAGGGCGGGCTGATCCTCAACAGCCGCGACGTCACCGAACGGGTCAGGCTGCAGGCCCAGTTGCAGCACAACGCGGAGCACGACCCGCTCACCGACCTGCCCAACCGCGCACTGTTCACTGACCGGGTCCGCCGCACCCTCGGCGGCCGCCGGTCCGGTGACGCGGGCACCGCCGTTCTCTTCATCGACCTCGACGGCTTCAAGGCCGCCAACGACCGGCTCGGTCACCAGGCGGGCGACGAGCTCCTCATCCAGGCCGCCCGCCGCCTCCAGGACTCCGTACGCGCCGGGGACACCGCGGCCAGGCTCGGCGGTGACGAGTTCGCCGCACTCATCGTCGGGGACGGCAGCCGCGAGCAGACCGCCCGCGAGTACCAGGTCCACGAGATCGCCGACCGGCTGCGCCTCACCCTCTCCCGGCCCTACCGGATCGGTGCGGGCGAGGTCCGGGTCACCGCCTCCATCGGCGTCGCCTTCGCGGAGCCCGCCATCACCCCCAACGACCTCATGCGCAACGCCGACCTCGCCATGTACCGCGCCAAGGCCGGCGGCAAGGACCGCGTCGAGCTGTACGCCCCGCAGATGCAGGCCGAGGTGGTACGCCGCTCCGAACTGGCCGCCCGGCTGCGCACCGCCCTGCGCGACGGCGAGTTCGCGCTCCTCCACCAGCCCGTGGTGCACCTGACCAGCGGTACGGTCGCCGCCGTCGCGGCGCAGGCCCGCTGGCGCTCCGCCCAGGGCATCCTCTTCACCCCCGCCGAGTTCCTCCGCGTCGCCGAGGACAGCGACCGGACCGCCGAGCTCGGCCGCTGGCTCCTCGAAGAGGCCGTCGAGCAGGCCGCCGACCGGGCCCGCGCCGGACACCAGGTCTCCGTAGCCGTCCGGCTCTCCGCCCGCAGGCTGCTCGACAAGGGGCCGCCGTTGGGTTCCGTCGAGGCACTGCTCACCCGCTACGGGCTGCCGTCGGGGGCGCTCATGATCGAGGTCTCCGACAGCGACCCGAGAGTCTCCTTCGACGAACTCGAACAACGGCTTGTCGCCCTGCGCCGGCTCGGCGTGCGCATCGCGCTCGACGGCTTCGGCAGCGGCTACGCCGCGATCAACGCCCTGCGCCGGCTCCCCATCGACGTACTGAAACTGGACCGCGGCCTGGTCGAGGGCGTCGTCGAGTCCGCCCGGCTGCACAAGATCACCAGCGGGCTGCTGCGCATCGCGTGCGACCTCGGCATGCAGTCCGTGGCCGACGGCGTCGACGTACCGGAACAGGTCCTCGCGCTGCGTGCCATGGGCTGTACGCACGGCCAGGGGATGGCCTTCTCCGGGCCGCTGGACGAGTACCGGCTGCGCCGCGCCCTGGTCCGCGGCGAGTTCCCGGTGCCCGGTGGCGGCCCCGCGCAGCCGGTCCTGGCGGGCGGCTCGATCCCGCTCCTCACCGGCTCACATGTTGAGACGCCCGTCCCACCCACTTGACACGCCGAGTGCGTCGGAGAGAGGGTCAATGCCATGCGCACCCGAATTCTCGTACTTGGAAAGCGCGTCGGCTGAAGCAGAGTCCCGCACTGACACTCTGCAGACCGCACCGGCGCGCTCCCCTCGCTTGCCTCACGGCACGAGGGGTTTTTTGTTGCACCGGTACTACGCAAAACGTCGTAAAACACTCGCAAAAACCCTCAGCTTCGAGAAGAGAATGCCGATGACCGAGCAGGCCACCGGGGCCCACCATCCCCAGCCGCGCGCCCGTAACGGCGGATCGTCGTCCGCCACCGTTGAGCACGTCACGGGCGCTCAGTCCCTCATCCGCTCCCTCGAGGAGGTGGGGGCCGACACGGTATTCGGCATTCCCGGCGGCGCCATTCTTCCGGCGTACGACCCGATGATGGACTCCTCCCGGGTCCGCCACGTGCTCGTCCGTCACGAGCAGGGCGCCGGTCACGCGGCCACCGGTTACGCGCAGGCCACCGGCAAGGTCGGCGTCTGCATGGCGACGAGCGGCCCCGGCGCGACCAACCTGGTCACGCCGATCGCCGACGCCTACCTCGACTCGGTGCCGATCGTCGCGATCACCGGCCAGGTGGCCTCCGCCGCCATCGGGACCGACGCCTTCCAGGAGGCGGACATCGTCGGCATCACGATGCCGGTCACCAAGCACAACTTCCTGGTCACCAAGGCCGAGGACATCCCGCACACGATCGCCGAGGCCTTCCACATCGCCTCCAGCGGCCGTCCGGGACCGGTCCTGGTCGACATCGCCAAGGACGCGCTCCAGGCGAAGACCACCTTCAGCTGGCCGCCCACCCAGGACCTGCCCGGCTACCGGCCCGTCACCAAGCCGCACGCCAAGCAGATCCGCGAGGCCGCCAAGCTCATCGTCCAGGCCAAGCGCCCCGTGCTGTACGTCGGCGGCGGCGTCATGAAGGCCGGGGCCACCGCCGAACTCAAGGTGCTGGCCGAGCTGACCGGAGCGCCCGTCACCACCACACTGATGGCGCTCGGCTCCTTCCCCGACAGCCACCCGCTGCACGTGGGAATGCCCGGTATGCACGGTTCGGTCACCGCCGTCACCGCGCTGCAGAAGGCCGACCTGCTCATCACACTCGGTGCCCGGTTCGACGACCGGGTCACCGGCAAGCTGGACAGCTTCGCCCCGTACGCCAAGGTCGTGCACGCCGACATCGACCCGGCGGAGATCGGCAAGAACCGCGCCGCCGACGTGCCGATCGTCGGTGACGCCCGCGAGGTGATCGCCGATCTCGTGCAGGCGGTCCAGGCCGAGCACACCGAGGGCAACACCGGCGACTACGAAGCCTGGTGGAAGGACCTCAACCGGTGGCGTGACACCTACCCGGTCGGCTACGACCTGCCGGAGGACGGCAGCCTCTCGCCGCAGCAGGTCATCCAGCGCGTCGGCGAGCTCGCCCCGCCGGACACGATCTTCGCGGCCGGCGTCGGCCAGCACCAGATGTGGGCCTCGCACTTCATCAAGTACGAGCAGCCCGCCACCTGGCTGAACTCCGGCGGCGCCGGGACGATGGGGTACGCGGTCCCGGCTGCGATGGGTGCCAAGGCCGGCATGCCGGACCGCACGGTCTGGGCGATCGACGGCGACGGCTGCTTCCAGATGACCAATCAGGAACTCACCACCTGCGCGCTCAACAACATCCCGATCAAGGTCGCGATCATCAACAACGGCGCGCTCGGGATGGTCCGCCAGTGGCAGACCCTGTTCTACAACCAGCGCTACTCCAACACGGTGCTGCACTCCGGCACCGACACGGACGGCGTCCCGGCGAAGGGCACCCGGGTGCCCGACTTCGTCAAGCTGTCCGAGGCCATGGGCTGCTACGCGATCCGCTGCGAGGACCCGGCCGACCTGGACAAGGTCATCGCCGAGGCCAACTCGATCAACGACCGCCCGGTCGTCATCGACTTCATCGTCCACGAGGACGCCATGGTGTGGCCGATGGTCGCCGCAGGCACCTCCAACGACGAGGTCATGGCCGCCCGGGGCGTCCGCCCCGACTTCGGCGACAACGAAGACGACTGAGAGACAGAGAGAGACCGACTTCCATGTCCACCAAGCACACGCTCTCCGTCCTGGTCGAGAACAAGCCCGGTGTCCTCGCCCGGATCACCGCACTGTTCTCCCGCCGCGGCTTCAACATCGACTCGCTCGCGGTCGGTACCACCGAACATCCCGACATCTCTCGCATCACCATCGTGGTCAATGTCGAGGGCCTGCCCCTGGAGCAGGTGACCAAGCAGCTCAACAAGCTGGTCAACGTCCTGAAGATCGTCGAACTCGAGCCCGCCGCTGCGATCCAGCGCGAGCTCGTCCTGGTGAAGGTCCGCGCCGACAGCGAGACCCGTTCCCAGATCGTCGAGATCGTCCAGCTGTTCCGCGCCAAGACCGTGGACGTCTCCCCGGAGGCAGTCACGATCGAGGCGACCGGCGGAGCCGACAAGCTGGAGGCGATGCTCAAGATGCTGGAGCAGTACGGCATCAAGGAGCTCGTCCAGTCCGGCACCATCGCCATAGGACGTGGCGCGCGCTCGATCACCGACCGTTCCCTGCGCGCCCTCGACCGCACGGCGTAGCCGCCGCCTCGCCGCTCGTATGGCGAGACCCGAAAACGTAACTGACGCACCCCGCCGTACGGTGGGACGCAACACCTGCACACCAAGGAGAAGACCCAGTGGCCGAGCTGTTCTACGACGACGATGCCGACCTGTCCATCATCCAGGGCCGCAAGGTCGCGGTCCTCGGTTACGGCAGCCAGGGCCACGCCCACGCGCTGTCGCTGCGCGACTCGGGTGTCGACGTCCGTGTCGGTCTGCACGAGGGTTCCAAGTCCAAGGCCAAGGCCGAGGAGCAGGGCCTGCGTGTGGTGACCCCGGCCGAGGCGTCCGCCGAGGCCGACGTCATCATGATCCTCGTCCCGGACCCGATCCAGGCCCAGGTCTACGAGGAGTCCGTCAAGGACAACCTCAAGGACGGCGACGCGCTGTTCTTCGGCCACGGCCTGAACATCCGCTTCGGCTTCATCAAGCCGCCGGCGGGCGTCGACGTCTGCATGGTCGCCCCCAAGGGCCCGGGTCACCTGGTCCGCCGCCAGTACGAGGAGGGCCGCGGCGTTCCGTGCATCGTGGCCGTCGAGCAGGACGCCACGGGCAAGGGCCTGGAGCTGGCGCTCTCGTACGCCAAGGGCATCGGCGGCACCCGCGCCGGCGTCATCAAGACCACGTTCACCGAGGAGACCGAGACCGACCTCTTCGGCGAGCAGGCCGTTCTCTGCGGTGGCACCGCCGCCCTGGTGAAGGCCGGGTTCGAGACGCTGACCGAGGCCGGCTACCAGCCGGAGATCGCGTACTTCGAGTGCCTGCACGAGCTGAAGCTCATCGTGGACCTCATGTACGAGGGCGGCCTGGAGAAGATGCGCTGGTCCATCTCGGAGACCGCCGAGTGGGGCGACTACGTCACCGGCCCGCGCATCATCACCGACGCCACCAAGGCCGAGATGAAGAAGATCCTCGGCGAGATCCAGGACGGCACCTTCGCCAAGGCCTGGATGGCGGAGTACCACAACGGTCTGCCCAAGTACAACGAGTACAAGAAGGCCGACAGCGACCACCTGCTGGAGACCACGGGCCGTGAGCTCCGCAAGCTCATGAGCTGGGTCAACGACGACGACGCGTAACACCGAAGCCCGAAGGGGCGGACCCCCGGGTCCGCCCCTTCGGGCTTCCGCCCTGCTTCACCGCTGGAAGAGGCGGCGTCGTACGTGTGTACAAGTCGTCCAGCCCCGTGCGGGTGATCCTTCCAACGGGGCGCGGTATGCGTCCTCGCGCATGACTACACTGCTCCACACATACACGCGTCAGGCCCACAGTGTCGTGCGTCTTCCACGCGGCAAGCCCCTCCACCGCCTGCGGCCGTCGGGACGGCCGTCCGCACTGGACCTGTGAGGACTCACGTGAGCTCGAAACCTGTCGTACTCATCGCTGAAGAGCTGTCGCCCGCCACGGTGGACGCCCTGGGCCCGGACTTCGAGATCCGGCACTGCAACGGCGCGGACCGCGCCGAGCTCCTCCCCGCGATCGTCGATGTCGACGCCATCCTGGTGCGCTCCGCCACCAAGGTCGACGCCGAGGCCATCGCCGCCGCGAAGAAGCTGAAGGTCGTCGCCCGCGCGGGTGTCGGTCTGGACAACGTCGACGTCTCCTCGGCCACCAAGGCCGGTGTGATGGTCGTGAACGCGCCGACCTCCAACATCGTCACCGCCGCCGAGCTGGCCTGCGGTCTGCTGGTCGCCACCGCGCGCAACATCCCCCAGGCCAACACCGCCCTCAAGAACGGCGAGTGGAAGCGCTCCAAGTACACGGGCGTCGAGCTGAGCGAGAAGACCCTCGGTGTCGTCGGCCTCGGCCGCATCGGCGTCCTGGTCGCCCAGCGCATGTCGGCCTTCGGGATGAAGATCGTCGCGTTCGACCCCTACGTGCAGCCCGCGCGCGCCGCGCAGATGGGCGTCAAGCTCCTCTCGCTGGACGAGCTGCTCGAGGTCTCCGACTTCATCACCGTGCACCTCCCCAAGACCCCGGAGACGCTCGGCCTGATCGGTGACGAGGCGCTGCACAAGGTGAAGCCCTCGGTGCGGATCGTCAACGCCGCGCGCGGTGGCATCGTCGACGAGGAGGCGCTCGCCTCCGCCCTCAAGGAGGGCCGCGTCGCGGGCGCCGGGCTCGACGTGTACACCAAGGAGCCCTGCACGGACTCCCCGCTGTTCCAGTTCGACCAGGTCGTCTGCACCCCGCACCTCGGCGCCTCCACCGACGAGGCCCAGGAGAAGGCCGGCGTGGCCGTCGCCAAGTCCGTCCGCCTGGCCCTCGCCGGTGAGCTCGTGCCCGACGCGGTCAACGTCCAGGGCGGCGTCATCGCCGAGGACGTGCGCCCCGGCCTGCCGCTCGCCGAGAAGCTCGGCCGGATCTTCACCGCCCTCGCGGGCGAGGTCGCGGCCCGTCTCGACGTCGAGGTCTACGGCGAGATCACCCAGCACGACGTCAAGGTGCTCGAACTCTCCGCGCTCAAGGGCGTCTTCGAGGACGTCGTCGCCGAGACCGTCAGCTATGTCAACGCCCCGCTGTTCGCGCAGGAGCGCGGTGTCGAGGTCCGCCTCACCACCAGCTCCGAGTCGCCCGACCACCGCAACGTGGTCACCGTCCGCGGCACCCTCGCCAGTGGCGAGGAGATCGCGGTCTCCGGCACGCTGGCCGGTCCCAAGCACCACCAGAAGATCGTCGCGATCGGGGACCACGACGTGGACCTGGCGCTGGCCGACCACATGGTCGTCCTGCGGTACGACGACCGCCCCGGTGTCGTCGGCGCGGTCGGCAAGATCCTCGGTGAGGCCGGGCTGAACATCGCCGGCATGCAGGTCTCGCGGGCCGATGTGGGCGGCGAGGCGCTGGTCGTCCTCACCGTCGACGACGACGTCCCGCCGTCGGTGCTCGCCGAGATCTCGGCCGAGATCGGCGCGGCTTCGGCCCGTTCGGTCAACCTCACCGACTGAGCGGTTCCGCAACCCTCGTACCCGGCATCTAGACGTGCGTCTTACACAAACGTCTGCATGCCGGGTACGCTGCTGTCATGGGACATCGTGAGGATCTGCTCGAAGGCGCCAAGCGCTGCCTGCTGGAGAAGGGGTACGCCCGGACGACGGCCCGCGACATCGTGGCCGCCTCGGGGACGAACCTCGCCTCCATCGGCTACCACTACGGCTCCAAGGAGGCCCTGCTCAACCTCGCCTTCCTCAAGGTGACCGAGGAGTGGGGCGACGTGCTGACCAAGGAGGGCCAGGCTGAGCAGGAGGCCCGGCCCGAGGTGCCGGCCGCACCGCTCGACCAGTTCCGCGAGACCTGGGAACGGGTGATCGGGAGCTACGAGCAGACCCGCGCCGTCTGGCAGCTCCAGATGGAGGTCATCTCGCGCATCGACTCCGACCCCGAGCTGCAGAAGTCCCTCGCCGGCCCCCAGCGCGAGGGCCGCGACGGGCTCGCCGAGAACATGCTGGGCATCGACCCGGAGACCGAGCCCGAGAAGGCGCGCGTGGCCGGCCTCTTCTGCCAGGCGCTGCTCGCCGGCGTCATGGTCCAGTGGCTGATGGACAGTGACTCCGCGCCCTCCGCACAGGATCTGACGGACGGGCTGAAGGCCGTACTGGAGGGCCGGGCGCCCCAGTTCGGGGGCGGCGCGGCATGAGCGCCCGCGCGGGGGGACGTTCGACGCCGCACGGCGACCTGGCGGCGTGGGGGCCGCTCGTCGCGCCGGACCCGCCGTCCTGGCCGTAGATCCGGGAGCGGGTCCTCAGAGCCGGGACGCCTTCAGCGCCATGTGCAGCAGCAGCCGGTCCTCGCCGTCGTTCAGGTCGAGGCCGGTGAGCTGCTGGACCCGGGAGAGCCGGTAGTAGAGCGTCTGGCGGTGGATGCCCAGCTCACCGGCGGTCCGGGACGCCTGGCCCGCGCAGTCGAGGAACACCTCGGCGGTACGGGCCAGGTCCCGGTGCGCCGGGGTGAGCAGCGGGCGGACCGTGTGGTCGGGCGGCGTGTCCGGGGCGAGGGCGGTCAGCAGGCGGTACGGGCCGATGGCCGACCACTGGGCGACCGGGCCGAACCTGGTCTCCGCCGCTGCCGCCCGGTTCGCGGCGGACGCCTCGTGCCAGGCGTCGGCCAGCTCCGTCAGGCCCCGGCGCGGTACGGCGATCCCGGCGGTGGCGGCGGCGCCCGCGGTGGCGCGCAGCCGGTCCGCGGCGGTGAGCGCCGGGTCCAGGACCTCGGGTGAGCGCAGCCGGACCAGCGCGGCCAGGGCCGGGGTGCCCGCCGTGTCCGCGGACGGGGCGGGCGACAGGGCGGCCGCCGAGGGCAGGGTGCGCACCGAGGGCGGGTCGTCCCGCCACGGGGTCACGCACACCACTGTGTGCAGCCCCTCCGCGTCCGGGCCGAGCGCCTCGCTGAGCGCGGCCACCGCCATGTCGCGCTGCCAGCCGCGCGCCGCCGTGATGACCGCGCCGAACTCCCGGGACAGGTCGGTGCCCGCCCGCGCCTCGTCGGAGAGCAGCGCCCCGATCCGGGCCGCCACCTGCATCGCCGCCGCCAGCTGCTGGTCGGTCGGCCCGGGGTCGGCGTCCAGCAGCCAGACGTAGCCGAGCACCACACCCCGATGGCGTACCGGAAGACAGATCCGGTCCCGGTTGACGCCCGCCTCCGGGGCGGCCGGGATGCGGACGGGGCCGGTGGCGCGGGTGATGCCGAAGTTCTCGAACCAGGCGCGGACCGCGGGGGTCGAGCGGCGGGTCAGGATCGAGCGGGTGCGGACCGGGTCCATCGCCGTGTCGTCGTCGCTGTCGTGGGCGCCGAAGGCGACCAGACCGAAGTCCCGGTTCTCCAGCGTCGCGGGAGCGCCGAGCAGCCCGGAGATCTCGTCGACCAGCTCCTGGTAATCGCCCTTCACCCGGCCATTCTCGCACCCCTTCAGACATATGTCTGAGATCCAGGGCACGGATGCGTGACAGCTGTCGATGGCCCAGGATCGGAGAGATCCATAGATTTCACGGTGGTTCTCCGTGTTGTACCGCTTTCCGAACCTCGCGTTCGGCCGTCGCGGTACGGCCTTCGTCCGTACTTTCCGTGGAGGTGCCCCGTGCTGGGTCCCGTGATTCTCGCCGCGTCCCGCAGCGACAAGATGCGCCGCTTCATCTCGGCAGCCCCGGGCACCAAGCAGGTCGTCGGCCGGTTCATCGCCGGTGAGACGGTCGAGCAGGTCGTCCCGATCATCGAGGACGCCGCCGGCAAGGGCCTCGAAGTCACCATGGACGTGGTCGGTGAGGACATCACCACGCCCGAGCAGGCCGCCGCCGCACGCGACGCCTACCTGGAGCTCGTCGGCCGCCTGGGGGACCTCGGTCTGGGCACGAAGGCCGAGATGTCCGTCAAGCTCTCCATGTTCGGCCAAGCGCTGGACGGAGGGCACGAGCTGGCCCTCGCCAACGTCCGCCCGGTCGTCGAGGCCGCCGCGGCGATCGGCACCACGGTCACGCTGGACGCCGAGGACCACACCACCCTCGACTCGATGTTCGCCATCCACGAGGAGCTGCGGAAGGACCACCCGCAGACCGGATGCGTCATCCAGGCCTACCTCTTCCGCACCGAGGACGACGCGCGCCGCCTGGCCGACGCCGGCAGCCGCGTCCGTATCGTGAAGGGCGCCTACAAGGAGCCCGCCTCCGTCGCGTACCAGGACAAGGCCGAGATCGACAAGGCGTACGTCCGCATCCTGCGGACGCTGATGGACGGCGACGGCTACCCGATGATCGGGTCCCACGACCCGCGTCTGATAGCCATCGCCCAGGAGCTGGGCCGCAAGGCCGGCCGCAAGCTCGACGAGTACGAGTTCCAGATGCTGTACGGCATCCGCAGCGACGAGCACATCCGGCTCGCGGCCGAGGGCCACCGCATGCGCGTCTACACCGCCTACGGCACCGACTGGTACGGCTACTTCATGCGCCGCCTCGCGGAGAAGCCGGCCAACCTGCTGTTCTTCGGCCGCTCCATCCTCACCAAGGGCTGAGCCCCCTCCCCCCCTCCCCTCTACTGAAGGAGCAACGGAACCCATGGACGCTGTGACCCAGGTCCCCGCGCCGGTCAACGAGCCGGTCCACTCCTACGCCCCGGGCTCCCCGGAGCGCGCCCGCCTGGAGGCGAAGCTCAAGGAGCTCAGCGAGAACCCGATCGACCTGCCGATGACCATCGGCGGCGAGAAGCGGATGGGCGGCGGCGAGCGCTTCGACGTCGTACAGCCCCACAACCACAAGGCCGTCATCGGTACGTACGCCGGCGCCACCGAGCAGGACGCGAAGGACGCGGTCGACGCCGCCCTCGCCGCCGCTCCGGCCTGGCGCGCGATGTCCTTCGACGACCGCGCCGCCATCATCCTGCGCGCCGCCGAGCTGCTCTCCGGCCCCTGGCGCGAGACGCTGGCCGCCTCCACGATGCTCGGTCAGGGCAAGACCGCCCAGCAGGCCGAGATCGACTGCCCCTGCGAGCTCGTCGACTTCTGGCGCTTCAACGTGCACTACGCGCGCCAGATCCTGGCCGAGCAGCCCCCGGCCAACTCCGCCGGCGTGTGGAACCGCATGGACCACCGCCCGCTGGAGGGCTTCGTCTACGCGATCACGCCGTTCAACTTCTCGGCCATCGCGGCCAACCTGCCCACCGCGCCCGCCCTGATGGGCAACGTAGTGGTGTGGAAGCCGTCCCCCACGCAGACCCACGCCGCCGTGCTGCTGATGCAGCTCCTGGAGGAGGCCGGTCTGCCCAAGGGCGTCATCAACCTGGTGACCGGTGACGGCATCGCCGTCTCCGACGTCGCCCTGAACCACCGCGACCTGGCCGGTATCCACTTCACCGGCTCGACCCCCACCTTCCAGCACCTGTGGAAGACGGTCGGCAACAACATCGCGAACTACCGCACCTACCCGCGTCTCGTGGGTGAGACCGGCGGCAAGGACTTCGTCGTCGCCCACCCGTCGGCCGACCAGGCCGTGCTGAAGACCGCGCTGACCCGGGGCTCCTTCGAGTACCAGGGCCAGAAGTGCTCGGCCTCCTCGCGCGCCTACGTCCCCGCCTCCATCTGGAACTCCGGTTTCAAGGAGAAGTTCGCGGCCGAGGTCGACGCCATCACCATGGGCGACGTCACCGAGCTGTCGCACTTCATGGGGGCCGTCATCGACGACCGTTCCTTCGCGAAGAACAAGGCCGCCATCGACCGAGCGGCGGCCGACCCGGCGTGCACGATCATCGCCGGTGGCACGTACGACGACTCGGTGGGCTACTTCGTGCGCCCGACCGTCATCGAGTGCAGCGACCCGGCGAACGAGGTCTTCACGACCGAGTACTTCGGCCCGATCCTCGCCGTTCACGTCTACGAGGACGACGCGTACGACGCGATGCTGGAGCAGATGGAGTCGGTCTCCGACTACGCCCTGACCGGTGCCGTCATCTCGAACGACCGCGCCGCGGCCGCGTACACGATGGAGAAGCTGCGGTACGCCGCGGGCAACTTCTACATCAACGACAAGTCGACCGGTGCCGTCGTCGGCCAGCAGCCCTTCGGTGGCGGCCGTGCCTCGGGTACGAACGACAAGGCGGGCGCCCCCCAGAACCTCCAGCGCTGGACCCTGACCCGGGCCATCAAGGAGACGCTGGTCCCGCCGACCGAGTACACCTACCCCCACCAGGGCTGACCCTCACCAGGGCTGACCCTCCGGGGCGCCGCCCTCCCGGCGCCCCGCCACGATTCCCGCCTCCCGACCGGTTCCCCTGCCGGCCGGGGGGCGGTTTCCATTTCGGCGGGGCGGGTCCGGCGGGGCCGTCGCAGCGCGGCCGGTTCAGGTCCAGCCGTGCACGATCAGCGAGAGTCCCACCGCGAAGCCGCCGCCCAGAGTCGCGAGGTAGCGGCCGTAGTGGCGGCGGTGGCGGCGCGTCAGCAGCCCGAACCCGGCGAGGCCGAGTCCGACGGTGAGCGTGCGCGAGCCGCGGGCCGCCGCCGACGCGCCGAGCCAGTCCGCCGCCGGGACCCCGGCGCGCCCGGCCTGCGCGCCGTACACCTTGAACGGGACGCCGTTCCACGGCTGGTGGCGCACCGCGGACGCGCCCTCCAGCGCCAGTTCGTGCCGGACCTGCGCGCGCATCCGGTCCGTGGTCAGCGGCGCGGGCAACTGGACCCCGGCCGAGGCCAGCTGGAGCGCGAGCAGTCCGCCGGCCAGGCTCCCCGCGAGCGCGCCCAGGGACATCCGCAGCGCCGCGCTGGGCGCCGCCACGCACACCGCGCCCAGCAGCAGCTCCGGCATCAGCGGCCAGCTCAGCGCCTCCGCGAACGCCCAGCAGAACGCCAGCGGCAGCCCCCACCGTGAGGTGACGACGGCCGCCACCCGTCGTCTGGTCGCCGAGTCCCGCAGCGGCTCGGCCGCCGTCCGGTCGTGCAGCGCCCGCACCGCGTCACGGGCCTGGCCGGGGGTGACCGCCGGAGGCAGCGGCTCACCGACCGTCACCCGGACCAGCGCGGACCGCAGCCGGCCGTGCTTGGGCAGCAGCCGGTCCGTCCCGGCGATGCCCACCGGCACGACCGGTACCCCCGCCTCCTCGGCCAGTACCAGCGCGCCCCGGTGGAAGGAGCCCAGTTCGCCGTCCCCGCCCCGGGTGCCCTCCGGGAACAGCACGACCGCCCGGCCCGCGCGCAGTTCACCGGCCATCGACAGCAGGTCGTCCATCCCGCCGCCGCCCCGCCGCACCGGGAACCCGGCCGCGAGCCTGCGGCAGATCCGGCGCCGCCAGGGGGAGGCGAACCAGTAGTCCGCCGCCGCCCCGATCGCCGGGCCGTGCCGGGCGTCGAGCGCCGCGAGGAGCGCGGCCGTATCGGCGTGCGAGGAGTGGTTGGCGACCACCACACAGCCGCCCCGGGGCAGCCGGCCGCGCCGCTCGACCCCGCCGGTGAGGCTGAGGGCGGTCCACCACAGGGTGCGCCTCAGCGAGGCGGCGAAGCGCGACCGTACCGGGAGCAGGGCCCGTCCGGGCGGGCGCGTGAGGGTGTTCATCAGGTCATCACCATCGCCAGGAGAAGGGCCACGAGCAGGGAGTCGATCCGGTCGAGGAGGCCGCCGAAACCGGGCAGCCAGCTGCCCGCGTCCTTCACCCCCGACTCGCGCTTGACCATCGATTCGACCAGGTCGCCCAGGACGCAGCCGCCGGTCGCCGCCGCCCACAGCGGCAGGCTGAACTCGGCCAGCACCAGCAGGAGTCCGGCCGTCGCGGCGGCCGCGCCGAGCACGCCCGCCCAGGTCTTGTTGGGGGAGAGCGGCGACAGCGGGCGGGCGAGCGGACCGCGCCGGCCCAGTGCCGTACCGCCGCACCAGGCGCCGACATCGCCCAGCGCCACCGCGAGGCCCGTCGCGACCGCGGTCCCGCCGAGCGTCACCAGGCCGGTCAGCGCGACCGGGATCCACAGCAGCCCGAAGGCGGTCCGGGCGCTGCGGGTGAAGCCGGTCCGGTCGTCGCCGCCCAGCACCGGGGGGAGCGCGGCGGCGACCGGCAGCAGCGCCGCAGCTCGCAGGTCCAGCAGGTGGGGCGCGAGCCAGGCCAGCGCGGGCAGCACGAGCGCGGCCGCCACCAGCACCGCGTGGTCACCGCGCCGCAGCCCCGCCATCCGGACGAACTCGCCCGCCGCGACCACTCCGAGCCCGGCGGCCAGCGCGAACGTACCGCCGCCGCCCAGCAGGAAGGGCCCGAGGAAGACGGGCGCCACCAGCGCCCAGGTCCGCCACCGCCTGCGCAGCTCGGCCCGCATCCGCATCTTCGAGGGGAGGACGGCGACGGCCGCCCCGCCCGCGCCCAGCACACCCGCGACCAGCGGCACGGCGCGCGCGGCGGCCTCCTCGGCGATCAGCAGGGCGCTCATGCTGTCTCCCGCCACAGGCCGGTCAGCCGGAGCGCGG
This sequence comes from Streptomyces sp. NPDC048462, assembly GCF_043200175.1. Lineage (NCBI taxonomy): Bacteria > Bacillati > Actinomycetota > Actinomycetes > Kitasatosporales > Streptomycetaceae > Streptomyces > Streptomyces sp. NPDC048462. Next base: position 69,039 of record NZ_JBICXG010000008.1, on the reverse strand, counting down.
CGGTGAGCAGTGAGCCCGCGGTGATCACGATCAGTACGGGTACGGCCCAGCCGCTCGCCGCCGCGACCACGGCCAGCAGGCAGCGTTCGGTCTTGCCGACCGGGCCGCCGTTGCGCCGGGGCGCTCCGGCCGCGGCCCCGGCCAGCGAGACCCAGGACGGCAGGGTGGCCGCGAGTCCGGCGAGCGCCACCAGCCACAGCGGGGCGAGCGTGAGGAAGCCGGCCAGCACGAGGAGGTCCGCCACCCGGTCGCCCAGTTCGTTCAGGATCGCGCCGCGCCGCGTCGTGCGGCCGGTGTCGCGGGCCAGCGCCCCGTCCAGGTTGGCGAAGGCGAGCCGGGCCGCGAGCAGCACGGCGACCGGCAGGGCGGCGGGGCCGGCGGGCAGCCAGGCCAGTGCGGCGGCGGCGCCTGCCGCGGCGAGCACGCCGGCCGCGGTGACGGTGTCGGGCGACACCTCGTGGCGGACCAGCGAGGCACGGACACCGGAGAGCCGGTCCGCGTACCAGGGCTTCAGAGCGTAGAGGCCGTTCATGGGTCCAACTGTCGTGCGCCGTGGGGTGCTTCGACACGGGGTGCGTACTCATGTGCGGGCTGAGTACGTGGTGGGTGCCCGGGTGCGTCCGGGCGCCCGGCCTCAGCTGCCGGCGAAGGCGGCGCCGGACGGGATCGACGCGGCCGTCGAGTGCTGCTGGAGGCGTCGTACACCCGCGCGTGGTGGTCCGCGCAGGACTGGATCCCGCGCGCGACGATGGAGGCGGGGGACGACGGAGCGGTGCTCTCGATGGTGTCCCGTGGGCTCGGCATGGCCATCATGCCCGGACTGTCCCTCGAAGGAGCACCGGACACGGTGGCGATCACCGCTCTCGGACCGGAGCGCCCGACGCGTTCGGTGGGCTATGTCACCACCCCTGAGCTGGCACGATCGCTCGCCGTGCGGGCGCTCATCCGGGAGCTGCGGGCCGGCTGAGCCGAACCCCCGTCTCAGATAGTAGGAAGTCCGAGTAATTGTGGAGACAGAACGGCGGGGCTGCCCTAGCTTTGTAGAAGCCGAACGTCTCGCTGGAACCAGCGACTGGCGTTGTGAGTGCGTGCCCCGATGCAGGTAACCCCTGCGGCATCCGCTCCCGCCCCTTCCGGCGCCTCGAAATCACCGATCTCGAAATCACCGTTCACGATGTTCGATCTCGAAATCCTCGCGATCTCAAGGAGTCGATCCACCATGGCCGAGACCACTGTCCGCCGCGTCCGTCACGCCCACCGCCCGACCGAGTCGGAGCGCCAGAACGCCGCCGCCGCCCTGCAGCGCGCACTCGACCGCCGGGACAACGGCGGCTCCACCGGTCACTGACCGGGCCCGCCCCGGCCCGGCCGTGACCCGCTGATCAGCCCCTGCTGATCTCGAAGTGGTCGATGCGCTCGCCGGACTCGGCGAGCGCGGTGACCTTCATCCGGGCGTGCCGCCCGGCCTCCACCTCCACCGCGAGGAACGAGAAGCCGGTGTAGCGCACCCGGGACCACTCGACGGTCTCGGTGGCCTTTCCGCCGCCCTTGACCGCGTGGTAGGTGTTCACGCTCTCCAGGTCCGTGACGTGTCCCTCGTAGCTGTCCGGTGCCGGGAAGTCGTAGAGCGCCTTGCCCGCGCCGCCCGCGGTGACGTACACGATGCCGTCCCGCTTCGGGTTGGTGCGCTCGCCGATCGGCACCTTGCGCTTGACGCTGTTCTTGAGGATCGCGTCGGTGCGCTCGTAGACGTGGTTGTGACCGTTGATGACCAGGTCCACCTGGTGCTTCTCGAAGAGCGGCACCCAGGCGTCCCGTACGCCGCCGTCCGAGGCGTGTGCGTTGGTCGTGGAGAAGGCGCAGTGGTGGAAGAAGACCACCAGGAAGTCGATGTCGTGGCGGGCGCGCAGCTCGCCCAGACGCCGGTCCAGCCAGCGCGTCTGCCGGCCGCCGCTGATGCCGAAGTTGGCGGGGATCTCGTAGGAGACGTCGTTGGCGTCGAGTGCGATCACGCCCACGTTCCCGTGCACGAAGGAGTAGGCGCCGGGCTGGTTCACCGGGTCCGGGCCGTTGTCGGGCAGGGTCCAGCGGGCGTTCTGGCCGCCGTATCCGTCGGGTGAGTACCAGGCCTCCATGTCGTGGTTGCCGGTGGTCACCATCCACGGCACGGTCTTCGACACGGTCTCCGTCTGCGCCAGGAACTGGTCCCAGGTGCGGGCGTCGTAGGTGTCGCTGGTCTGTCCGGAGCCCGAGGGGTCGGCGTAGCAGATGTCGCCCGCGTGCAGGTGGAAGGCGGGGTTCTGGCCCAGGATCAGCTGGTCGTTGCCGAGCGCGTGGTAGCTGACGCCTTGGTCGCCGAAGGCGGTGAAGGTGAAGTTCCCGGCGCGCGAGGGCGCGGTGGTGAAGGTGCCCAGGGTGCCCAGGTTGCGGGTGTCGGCCGGGTCGAAGCCGTCGTGGCCGACGCCGTAGTAGTACGTCGTGCCGGGCTTCAGCCGCTCCAGGCCGGCGTGTACGTAGAACTGCTCGGCGGCCGCGATCTTGCCGTCGTTCAGCCGCGGCGTGGTGAGGTGGCGCACCTCGGCGTCGATCTTCCGGCTCAGCGCCCACGGCTTGAGGCCGATCCGGATGTACGGGCGGCGCACGGCGAACGGGACCTGCCAGGAGACCGCCATCTGCGTCCTCGGGTCGGCGCCGTAGGCCAGGTGGCGGCCGAACGGGGCGACCAGCGAGCCGTCCACCCGGGTGGTGCTGTGCGAGGTGAGCACCGTCGGCGCCGCGTACGCGGGGGAGGCGGTCAGCGAGGTGCCGAGGCCGGCACCGGCGACCGCGGCGGTCGCCACGCTCGTACGCAGCACACCGCGACGGGTCAGCCGGCTGCGCAGGTAGTCGTGCTGCTCGGCCATGCTCATGCGGTCGGCGAGCTTCTCGGGGATTCCGAAGCGGGGGATGTCCATGGGCGACAACCTCCACCCACGCGCTGACGTGCTCCCGTCGTGTAGGTGAACGGTACACGTACAACATCCCATGTGTCCGTATGGTGGACGGCACGTGTCATGGGGTGGGACGCGCAGTAGGGTGCTGGGCATGTCTCGCAGCATCAATCTCGCAGTGATCCCCGGTGACGGTATCGGCCGGGAGGTCGTGGCCCAGGGTCTCAAGGTCCTCAACGCTGTTCTCCCGCAGGATGTGAAGCTGGAGACCAAGGAGTACGACCTCGGTGCCCAGCGCTGGCACCGCACCGGCGAAACCCTCCCGGACGCGGAGCTGGAGGCCCTCAAGGGCCACGACGCCATCCTGCTCGGCGCGATCGGTGACCCCTCGGTGCCGTCCGGCGTCCTGGAGCGCGGGCTGCTGCTGAAGCTGCGTTTCGCCTTCGACCACTTCATCAACCTGCGGCCGTCGAAGCTGTTCCCGAACACCGAGACCCCGCTGGCCGGCCGCCCGGACATCGACTTCGTCGTCGTCCGCGAGGGCACCGAGGGCCCGTACACCGGCAACGGCGGTTCGCTGCGCACCGGTACCGAGCACGAGGTCGCCACCGAGGTCAGCCTCAACACCGCCTTCGGTGTCGAGCGCGTCGTCCGTGACGCCTTCGAGCGGGCTGCCGCCCGCCCGCGCAAGAAGCTGACGCTGGTCCACAAGAACAACGTCCTCGTCTTCGCGGGCCACCTGTGGAAGAACACCTTCGACAAGGTCGCGGCCGAGTACCCCCAGGTCACCACCGACTACCTGCACGTCGACGCCGCGACGATCTTCTTCGTCACCCAGCCGGAGCGCTTCGACGTCATCGTCACCGACAACCTCTTCGGTGACATCCTGACCGACCTCGCCGCGGCCGTCTCCGGCGGCATCGGCCTGGCCGCCTCGGGCAACATCAACCCGACGGGCGCCTTCCCGTCGATGTTCGAGCCGGTCCACGGCTCCGCCCCCGACATCGCGGGCCAGGGCAAGGCCGACCCGACCGCCACGATCCTCTCCGTCGCCCTCCTGCTGCGCCACCTCGGCCACGAGGCCCAGGCCGTGCGCATCGAGGAGGCCGTCTCCGCCGACCTCGCGGAGCGCGACGGCAGTGCCCGCAGCACCGACGAGATCGGCGACGCGCTCGCGGTACGCGTAGCGGGCTGATCCGACGACTCCACCACGAAGCCGCCGGGTCGCACACGCACCCGGCGGCTTCTCCTGTGCGGCCCCGGGTGTCACCATCGAATCCTGGACCGCGCACACGTCATTTCGTGCACGGCCTCCCGCGAGAGATAATCGAACGGGGCCGTGGCTCGCCATGAAGCTCGGACGTCCTACAACCTGTCCGGCGGGAGTGGGCGTGAGTGCGGTCCTACACACACAAAACGGTGAAGGACACGTACTCATGACGACGCCCACGATCGAGCTCAAGCCCTCCTCGAACCCGCTGTCCGACGCGGAGCGCGAGGCGAACATGACCGAGCCCGGATTCGGCCGCTACTTCACCGACCACATGGTGACGATCAAGTGGACCGAAGGCCGCGGCTGGCACGACGGCCAGCTCGTCCCGTACGCGCCGCTGTCGATCGACCCGGCCAACATGACGCTCCACTACGGCCAGGAGATCTTTGAGGGCCTCAAGGCCTACCGCCAGCCCGACGGCACGGTCGCCACCTTCCGCCCCGAGGCCAACGCGGCGCGCTTCCAGTCCTCCGCCCGCCGGCTCGCGATGCCGGAGCTGCCCGTCGAGACCTTTGTCGCGGCCTGCGACGCGCTGGTCCAGCAGGACGCGGCCTGGGTCCCGGCCCACGGCGGCGAGGAGTCGCTGTACCTGCGCCCGTTCATGATCGCGACCGAGGTCGGCCTCGGCGTGCGGCCGTCGAACGAGTACCTCTTCATCGTCATCGCCTCGCCCGCGGGCGCGTACTTCCCCGGCGGCGTGAAGCCCGTCTCCATCTGGCTCTCGGAGGACCGCGTCCGCGCCGTCCCCGGCGGCATGGGTGACGCCAAGACCGGCGGCAACTACGCCGCGTCCCTGCTCGCCCAGGCCGAGGCCGCCGCCAAGGGCTGCGACCAGGTCGCCTACCTCGACGCCGTCGAGCACAAGTGGGTCGAGGAGCTCGGCGGGATGAACCTGTACTTCGTGTACGGGAACAAGATCGTCACCCCGTCCCTGACCGGCTCGCTCCTCGCCGGCATCACCCGTGACTCGCTCCTCACGCTCGCCGCGGACCTCGGCTACGAGCCCGAGGAGAGCCGGGTCTCGATCGGCCAGTGGCGCGACGACTCGGCGGCGGGCACGCTCACCGAGGTCTTCGCCTGCGGCACCGCCGCCGTCATCACCCCCGTCGGCACCGTGAAGAGCGCGAGCGGCGAGTGGGTCCAGGGCGACGGCACGCCGGGCCCGGTCACCCTCAGGCTGCGCGAGCGCCTGCTGGACATCCAGCGCGGCACCGCCGAGGACACCCACGGCTGGATGCACCCGCTCGGCTAGGGCCTGTCGTCCTGATCGTGCCGGGCCCGCACGGGTCCGGCACGATCAGGACGGAAGACCTCAGGACGTGTGCTGAGCCGCCGGCCGGGTCTCCACGGGGGTCCGGCCGGCGACGCCGTACGGGCCCGGCCCGGTCAGGACGGCGTACGTCACCCCGCCGACCAGGCCCGACAGCACGAAGCTGCAGTCCACCCCGCCGGTCAGCGCGAGCAGCGGGCCCTCGTAGAGCGGGGTGGAGACGCCGCACAGGCCCACCGCGGCGCCGAGCGCCCAGGCGAGGGTGGCGTGCGGGTGCCAGCCGGCCCGGTACCAGTAGACGCCGCCCCGGGTGCCCCGGTTGTAGACCTGAAGGGCCTCCGCGTCGTACGCACCCCGGCAGCGCCGGTGCGAGATCATCGTGATGACCGCCCAGGGCGTGCCGATCGCGGTGAGCAGCAGCACGAACGAGGTCATCGCCGACTGGGCGTTCCACACGAAGTGGCCCAGGAACACGAACGCCGTGGCGACCCCGGCGACGACCAGTGTGGCCCGTGCCCGGGTGGCGCGCGGCAGGATCGCGTCCAGGTCCAGGCCCATGGAGTAGAGCATCAGCCCGGCGTTGCCCACCGAGCCGGCGGTCGCCGCGAGGAGCAGCGGCAGCAGGTACCAGGCGGGTGCGGCGGCGACCAGCGGGCCCGCGTAGTCGAGCGAGGCGCGGGCGGCGAGCGCGGTGTACGTACCGAAGAGCTGCGGGACCAGCAGTCCGACGACCAGGCCGGCGCAGGTGGCGCGCAGCACCCGGCGCGGGTGGTGGCGGACCGGTGAGATGTACCGGGTGTAGTCGCCGAGCAGGGTGATGAAGGCGATCGGCCCGCTCAGCCCGGCGGCCACGGCGGACAGCGCCCAGGTGGGCCAGAACGAGCCGAGCAGGTACGGGGTGTCCGGCGGGGCCGCCGTCGTGAGGTCCGGCGCGTAGGCGATCAGCCCGATCAGCAGCAGCACGGTCATGCCGACCGCGAGGATCTTGCTCAGGCGCAGCAGCAGCCGGTACCCGTACACCGCGCCGACGACCGTGCAGGCCGCCAGGACCGCGTAGACCAGGGTGTGCGAGAGGCCGCCCGAGGGCAGTCCGGCGAGGCGGGCCAGGGTGCCCACCATCACGTCGCCGCCGATCCACAGGGTGAGCGCGGTGTACCCCAGCGCGAGCAGCAGCCCGACGACGGAGCCGACCAGCCGGCCGCGTACGCCGAAGGCCGCGCCGCTGGACGTGGACAGGTTCGTCGCCGTGCGCAGCGAGACCAGGGCGAGCGGCGCGGTGACCGCCACCCCGACGGCCGTGCCGACGACGACCGAGGTCACCGCGGGCCACAGGCCGAGCCCGAAGGAGACCGGCAGCCAGCCGAAGACGATCACGCCCAGGCAGAGGTTCGATCCGAGCAGGATCGAGACGAGGTCGCGCGGGGTGCTGGTGCGCTCCGCCTCCGGGATGGTGTCGACTCCGTGCTGTTCGATCGGCATGAGGCCGCCCCTGACGTTCGACTATTTGAGTGCTGCTCAATCTGACGTAATCCGGTGAGACCCGTCAATGGTCTAGTGATTCTGGATTTCGTTGCATCGTGACTGGAGCCGTGAGCGAGTCATGATTAGAGTGACGTTCAAACAGGAGGTGTGGTGACGTGCGACTGACCCCGAGTGAGCGTGACCGGCTGCTGCTCTTCGGAGCCGCCGAACTTGCGCGGGCCCGCCGGGCCCGCGGGCTGCGGCTCAACGTCCCCGAGGCGACCGCGCTGGTCGCGGACACCGTCTGCGAGGCGGCTCGCGACGGGCTGCGGCTCGCGGAGGCGATAGCGGCCGCCCGCGCCGTGCTCGGGGCCGACGACGTGCTCCCCGGAGTGGCGGACGTGGTCACCGAGGTGCACGTGGAGGCCGTCTTCGACGACGGATCGCGGCTCGCCGTGGTGAGCGACCCCATCGGCGCCGGCACCGGGACGCGGCTGGGTGACAGCGCCCCCGGCGCGGTGCTGCCGGCTCCGCCGCACGCCGAGCCGGAGCCCGCGCTGCGGCTGACCGTGCGCAACACCGCGACGGTCCCGGTCAGCGTCACCTCGCACTTCCACTTCTTCGAGGCCAACCCCCGGCTCGACTTCGACCGGGCGGCCGCGTACGGCATGCGGCTGTGCGTGCCGGCCGGATCCTCGGTCCGGTTCGACCCGGGCGGCGCGGCCGAGGTCGGCCTGCTGCCGATCGGCGGCGCCCGGATCGCGATCGGCTTCGCCGGTCTCGTCGACGGTCCGCTGGACGCGCCCGGCGCGAAGGAGGAGGCCCTGCGACGCGCGGCGGCCTGCGGTTATCTCGGAGTGGAGGGCGGCGCCTGATGGACCCCTACGAGTACGCGTCGGTCCACGGACCCCGCGCCGGGGACCGGGTCGTCCTCGGCGACTCCGGGCTCGTGGTGCGCGTCGAGTCGGACGCGCAGCGCCACGGCGACGAGTTCCTGGCCGGATTCGGCAAGACCGCGCGCGACGGGCTGCACCTGAAGGCCGCCGCGGTCCGCGACACCTGCGACGTCGTCATCAGCAACGTGCTGGTCATCGACGCGGTCCAGGGCATCCGGAAGGTCTCCATCGGCATCCGGGAGGGGCGCATCCACGCGATCGGCCGGGCCGGGAACCCGGACACCCTCGACGGTGTGGACGTCGTCGTCGGCACGGGCACCACCATCGTCTCCGGCGAGGGCCTGATCGCGACCGCCGGAGCCGTCGACACCCATGTCCACCTGCTCTCGCCGCGCATCATGGAGGCCTCGCTCTCCTCCGGCGTCACCACCGTCATCGGCCAGGAGTTCGGCCCGGTCTGGGGCGTCGGCGTCAACTCGCCCTGGGCGCTGCGGCACGCGTTCAACGCGTTCGACGCCTGGCCGGTCAACATCGGCTTCCTGGCGCGCGGTTCGTCCTCCGACGACGCGCCGCTGGTGGAGGCGCTGGCCGAGGGCGGCGCGTCCGGCTTCAAGGTGCACGAGGACATGGGCGCGCACACCCGCGCCCTGGACACCGCGCTGCGGGTCGCGGAGGAGCACGACGTACAGGTGGCGCTGCACAGCGACGGGCTGAACGAGTGCCTGTCGGTGGAGGACACCCTGAGCGTGCTGGACGGGCGGACGATCCACGCCTTTCATATCGAGGGCTGCGGCGGCGGGCACGTACCGAACGTGCTGAAGATGGCGGGCGTCCCGAACGTCATCGGCTCGTCCACCAATCCGACCCTGCCGTTCGGCCGGGACGCGGTGGCCGAGCACTACGGGATGATCGTCTCCGTCCATGACCTGAAGACGGATCTGCCCGGGGACGCCGCCATGGCGCGTGACCGGATCCGGGCCGGGACGATGGGGGCAGAGGACGTCCTGCACGATCTCGGCGCGATCGGGATCACCTCCTCCGACGCGCAGGGCATGGGGCGCGCGGGCGAGACCGTACGCCGCACCTTCGCCATGGCCGGAAAGATGAAGGCCGAGCTGGGACCCCTGGAGGGCGACGGCCCGCACGACGACAACGCCCGGGTGCTGCGCTACGTGGCCAAGCTGACCATCAACCCCGCCATCGCGCACGGGCTGAGCGACGAGATCGGCTCCATCGAGGTGGGCAAGCTCGCCGACATCGTGCTCTGGAAGCCGCAGTTCTTCGGCGCGAAGCCGCAACTGGTCCTGAAGTCGGGCTTCCCCGCCTGGGGCGTGACCGGTGACCCCAACGCGGCTACCGACACCTGCGAACCGCTGGTCCTGGGACCGCTGTTCGGCGGCCACGGTGCGACCCCGGCCGATCTCTCGGTGGCCTTCGTGGCGAAGGCCGCAGTCGACCTCGGCTCCGACCTGATGCCCACCCGGCGGCGCAGGGTCGCGGTGCGCGGCACCCGTTCGATCGGCCCGGCGGATCTGCTTCTCAACTCCCGGATCGGGGAGGTCGGGGTGAACGGGGAGAGCGGTCTGGTGACGCTGGACGGGGCGCCGATGCGGTCCGGACCCGCCGACTCGATCTCGCTCAACCGCCTTTACTTCTTGTAGCCGCAGCACTACACGCGCACCGCTCCGCCTTACGACACACAGCCTTCAGGAGTCCGACGACATGACCTTCCGTATGCCGCCCGAATGGGCCCCGCACGAGCGCACCTGGATGGCCTGGCCCGGACCCAACGCCACGTTCACCGGCGACGATCTCGGCCGGGCCCGCGAGGCCTGGGCCGCAGTGGCCCGCGCCGTACGCCGCTTCGAGCCGGTGACCGTGGTCGTACCGACCGGGCAGTCCCGGGAGGCCCGCCCGCTCCTCGGCCCGGACATCGAGCTGGTCGAACGCGATCTGGACGACGCCTGGATGCGCGACATCGGGCCGACCTTCGTCAGCGACGGCAGCCGGCTCGCCGCCGTGGACTGGGTCTTCAACGGCTGGGGCGCGCAGGACTGGGCGAGCTGGGAGCACGACGCACGGATCGCCCGTGAGGTGGCCGCTCTCGCCGGAGTCCCCGTGCACAGCTCGCCCCTGGTCAACGAGGGCGGCGGCATCCACGTCGACGGCGAGGGCACCGTACTGCTCACCGAGACGGTGCAGCTCGGCCCCGAGCGGAACCCGGGCTGGACGAAGGAGCGGGTCGAGGCCGAGATCCACGACAAGCTGGGCACCACGAAGGCGATCTGGCTGGAGCGCGGGCTGACCGGCGACTATCCGCCGCACGGCTTCGGCACCCTCGGCCACGTGGACATCGTCGCCGCGTTCGCCGGCCCCGGGGTGGTCGTCGCCCACACCCAGCCGGACCCCTCCCACCCCGACCACGAGCTCTGCGCACGGAACGTCGAGCTGCTCCGCTCCCGGACCGACGCGCGGGGCCGCGCCCTGCGGGTCGTCGAGGTCCCGGCACCCGCCGCCGTGCGGGACGAGGAGGGTCACTGGGTCGACTACTCCTACATCAACCACTACGTCTGCAACGGCGGCGTCGTCCTGTGCGGCTTCGGCGACCCCCGGGACGAGATCGCGGCGGGCATCTTCCGCCGCCTGTACCCCGGACGCACTGTCACCCTGGTCGATGCCCGCACGATCTTCGCGGGCGGCGGCGGCATCCACTGCATCACCCAGCAGCAGCCCGCGGTACCCGGCTGACCGGCGCATCCGGTAGAACGTACTGGTGAACGAGACGCTCAGCGCACCGGCCGCGCCATGACCCCGCCCCCCGCCAGGCGGCGCAACACGGCCCCGCCCCGCGAGTCCCTGCTCGTCGCCGCCATGGCCACCATCGCCGAGCGCGGGCTCGACGGGCTGACCATGGCCGGGCTCGGCCGGGAGGTCGGGATGAGCAGCGGGCACCTGCTGTACTACTTCCGGACCAAGGACGAACTGCTGCTGCAGACCCTGGAGTGGAGCGAGGGCCGGCTCGGTGCCGAGCGCGGCGCCCTGCTCTCCCGGCAGGAGCCCGCCGCCGAACGCCTCGACGCGTATGTGCACCTGTACGTCCCCGAGGGGCCGCGCGACCCGCACTGGACGCTCTGGCTGGAGGTCTGGAACCGCTCGCAGAACGCCGACGCCGACGCGCGTGGGCGGATGGCCGCCATCGAGGGGGCCTGGCACCGGGACCTGGTGGCGCTGCTGGCCGAGGGCATCTCGCGCGGCGAGTTCGGCGCTGTGGACCCGGACCGCTTCGCGACCCGGCTGCGCGCCCTCCTGGACGGCTTCAGCGTCCACGTCGCGGTCGGCATCCCGGGCACCGGACGAGAACAAGTCCTGTCCCACGTAGGGGAGTTCCTGCGGGACGCACTGCTGCGGTGAACACAACGCACGTAAGTACGCCCGATCGTTGCCAGGTGAATCCTTGTGAGTCCCGCAGCCGTTGGGGCACGGTGACCAACCATGGGACGAGAGCAGTGGAAGAAGATCTGGGTCGGCTCCGCCGGCAACATGGTCGAGTGGTTCGACTGGTTCGTGTACGCCACCTTCGCGGTCTACTTCGCGGACGCGTTCTTCCCCGAGGGCAACGAGACCGCCAACCTCATGAACACCATGGGGATCTTCGCGGTCGGCTTCTTCATGAGACCGGTCGGTGGCTGGCTGCTCGGCCGGATCGGTGACCGTAAGGGCCGCAAGGCCGCGCTCACCCTCACCGTCACCCTGATGTCGGCCTCCGCGATCCTCATCGCGATCGCGCCGACCTACGACGTCGCCGGGTACGGCGGCGTCGCCGTGCTGATGCTCGCCCGGCTGCTCCAGGGGCTCTCGGTCGGCGGCGAGTACGCGGCCAGCGCCACCTACCTCACCGAGGCGTCGGCGCCCGAGAAGCGCGGCTTCGCCTCAAGCTTCCAGTACGTCTCCATGACCGCCGGACAGCTCGTCGGCCTCGGGCTCCAGATCGTCCTGCAGCGCAACATGTCCGACGCCGCGCTGCACAGCTGGGGCTGGCGCATCCCGTTCGCTGTCGGCGCGCTGGGCGCCCTCATCGTCTTCTACCTGCGCCGCTCCATGCTGGAGACGGAGGTGTACGCCGGCTCCGGCGCCGCCGAGCAGGAGGACCGGGGCACGCTCAAGGTGCTCTGGCAGCACCGGCGCGAGGCGTTCCTGGTGATGGCGCTGACCATGGGCGGGACGGTGGCCTACTACACGTACACCACCTACCTCACCAAGTTCCTCTCCAGAAGCGCCGGCATGGACAAGTCCACCGCCTCGCTCGTCAGCTTCTGCGCCCTGTTCGTCTTCATGTGCATCCAGCCGCTGGCCGGCATGCTCTCCGACCGGATCGGCCGCCGCCCGCTGCTGATCACCTTCGCCGTCGGCTCGACCTTCCTGACCGTGCCGATCATGACGATGCTCAAGCACGCCGACACCTTCTGGCCCGCGCTCGGCTTGGCGCTCCTTGCCCTGGTCGTGGTCACCGGCTACACCTCCATCAACGCCTGCGTGAAGGCCGAGCTCTTCCCGACCGGCATCCGCGCCCTGGGGGTCGGCCTCTCCTACGCCGTCGCCAACGCGCTGTTCGGCGGCACCGCCGAGTACGTGGCGCTCTGGTTCAAGAACGCCGGCGCCGAATCCGGCTTCTACTGGTACGTGGCGGGCTGCGCCGCCGTCTCGCTCGTCGTCTACCTGTCGATGCGCGAGACCCGCGACATCGACCTGAACCGGGTCGCCGCGGCCGGGCAGCAGCTGGGGCAGCAGCGGCCGGCGGGGGCGACGAGCGTCACGCCCGCATCCTGAGACAGGGCACGGCACGGAGGCGGTCCTGTGCCAGACTGCTTCCGTGTCCTCGTTCGTCATGATTATTGGCAACAGGCGCGCCGGTCCGCAGTGACCGTCCCGTACCACCATGTACGGCACGGCCATCGTGCCCCAGACCCGCGCGCAGACCTCTCGCACCCGCGAGGGGTTTTTTGTTTTCCGGCCCTCACCTCGGCCGGAGCGAGGCGCGCGGGATGATGGGGGCAAGTGGAGCCAGATCGTCCGGATCCACTCATCCGACAGGAGTCAGACCAGCATGACCACCGAGGCCAAGCCCACCGACGACAGTTTCCACGTCTTCGACACCACGCTGCGCGACGGTGCGCAGCGTGAAGGCATCAACCTGACGGTCGCCGACAAGCTCACCATCGCCCGGCACCTGGACAACTTCGGCGTCGGCTTCATCGAAGGCGGCTGGCCGGGCGCCAACCCACGTGACACCGAGTTCTTCGCCCGCGCCCAGCAGGAGATCGAATTCCGCAACGCCGAGCTGGTCGCCTTCGGCGCGACCCGCAGAGCGGGCGGCAGGGCGGCCGACGACCCCCAGGTCAAGGCGCTGCTGGCGTCGGGCGCACCGGTGATCACGCTGGTCGCCAAGTCCCACGACCGCCATGTGGAACTGGCCCTGCGCACCACCCTGGAGGAGAACCTGGAGATGGTCCGCGACACCGTCTCCTTCCTCCGCGAACAGGGCCGCCGGGTCTTCGTCGACTGCGAGCACTTCTTCGACGGCTACCGCGCCAACGCCGAGTACGCCAAGGCCGTCGTGCGGACCGCGTCCGAGGCCGGCGCGGACGTCGTCATCCTCTGCGACACCAACGGCGGGATGCTCCCGGCCCAGGTCCAGGCCGTCGTCTCCACCGTCCTCGCGGACACCGGCGCCCGCCTGGGCATCCACGCCCAGGACGACACCGGCTGCGCCGTCGCCAACACCCTGGCCGCGGTCGACGCCGGCGCCACCCACGTCCAGTGCACCGCCAACGGCTACGGCGAGCGGGTCGGCAACGCCAACCTCTTCCCCGTCGTCGCCGCGCTGGAGCTCAAGTACGGCAAGACCGTCCTGCCCGAGGGCGCGCTCGCCGACATGACCCGCGTATCGCACGCCATCGCGGAGGTCGTCAACCTCGCGCCCTCCACCCATCAGCCCTACGTCGGTGTCTCGGCCTTCGCGCACAAGGCCGGGCTGCACGCCTCCGCGATCAAGGTCGACCCCGACCTGTACCAGCACATCGATCCCGCGCTGGTCGGCAACTCCATGCGGATGCTCGTCTCGGACATGGCCGGCCGCGCCTCCATCGAGCTCAAGAGCCAGGAGCTCGGCATCGACCTCGGGGGCGACCGCGCGCTCGTCCAGCGCGTCGTGGAGCGGGTCAAGGAGCGCGAGCTCAAGGGCTACACCTACGAGGCGGCCGACGCCTCCTTCGAACTGCTGCTGCGGGCCGAGGCCGAGGGCCGGGTGCGCCGCTACTTCCGTACCGAGTCCTGGCGCGCCATCGTCGAGGACCGCCCCGACGGCACGCACGCCAACGAGGCGACCGTGAAGCTCTGGTCCAAGGGCGAGCGCATCGTCGCCACCGCCGAGGGAAACGGCCCGGTCAACGCGCTCGACCGGGCCCTGCGCGTCGCGCTGGAGCGGATCTACCCGCAGCTCGCCAAGCTGGAGCTGGTGGACTACAAGGTCCGCATCCTGGAGGGGCGCACCGGCTCCGACTCCACGACCAGGGTCCTGATCACCACCGGCGACGGCACGGCCGACTGGTCGACCGTGGGCGTCGCGGAGAACATCATCGCGGCGTCCTGGCAGGCGCTTGAGGACGCGTACACCTTCGGCCTGCTGCGCGCGGGGATCGAGCCGACGGAGTAGTGCTGGGCCGCCGGGGGGGGGGGGGGCCCCCCCGGGGGGGGGGGCCGGGGGGGCGGGGGGGGGGGGAACAGCCCGCGCGCGCCCCCCGGGGGGGCGGGGTGGCCGGCGCACACCCCAGC
>NZ_JBICXG010000008.1:0-54368 GCF_043200175.1 Streptomyces sp. NPDC048462 | reverse complement strand
GTCCCCGCGGCCCGCTCCCCCCCCCTTCCCCTCCCGCGCGCCGGGCCGGCGCCCCCCCCCCCCCCGCGCGCCCCCCCCCCCCCCCGGGCCCGCCCCCCCCCCCCGCCCCCCCCCCCCCACGGCGGCCTTTGCGGATGTACATCCGCGGCTCCGCTCCGGCGGGCTGACGTAGTCGACCGGAACTCCCTGATCCCCGTAGGCCTTCCGGTACTTGACGAAGCAGTCGGCGTAGGTGCCGTGGCTCTCCGCCTTCAGCCGGCCGCCGTTGAGCTGCCCGTTGCCCTTCGTCCACGCCGGGCCGTCCAGGGGGACGCCACCGTCGTCAGTGCCGGGTTCGGTTCCCCGGCCTGCTCGGTGAGCGGGAGGGCGTCCGGCAGATCGTGTGCGATCGAGAACTGCCCGAGCGACGGGTCGGTCTGTCCGGCGGGGATGTCGTCGTACGTGTAGCCGGTGCGGGCCAGGTCCGAGCCGCCCATCGGGTTGCGGACGAACGAGAGGCCGATGCCGTCCGTGGGGGAGAACAGGTTCTTCGTCGTGGCGTCCCGGGTCGCCTGGCTCAGCCCCCCGCTGCTCTTCATCAGGTACGCGGCCGTGTCGGTGAACGAGGCGTGAGTGAACTGCTATTACGGGCTCACGTCAAGGGTGTACGTCTTCAAGACTTGAACGCATTGACGTTCCTCGCAGCTCGAAGGATGGGTACGGACCAATCTCGGCGTGAAGTATTGACGGCTCTGTGTCGGCGGGGTTAACTCACGCCACCAACGCCGGTACCGGTTCCGGAACCGGTTCCACCACCGGTCGCTCTCTCTGTCCTGTTGTGTCCTGGAGGCCCCCGATGCGTGTCACCATCGCTGATGTCGCCCGCGAGGCCGGCGTCAGCAAGACGACCGTGTCCCGGGTCATCAACACCAAGGGCGAAGTGGACGGCTCAACGGCCGCCCGTGTTCGTGAAGTGATCGCACAGCTCGGTTATGTGCCCAGCTCGGGCGCCGTCGGTCTGGCCCGCGGCAACAGCCGCACGGTCGGCATGCTGGTGCCCTCGCTCACCTGGCCGTGGATGGGCGAGGTGCTTCAGGGCGTCGTCGACACCGTCGAGGCCGCCGACTACGGGCTGCTGCTGTTCACCTGCAACCGGGGTGCCGAGTCCGTGAAGCGCTTCACCAGCCAGGTGTCCGCGCGGGCCTTCGACGGACTGGTGGTGGTCGAACCCGAGAACACCCTCGACCACCTCACCGCACTGCACCACGCAGGCCTGCCGATCGTGCTGATCGACGATCGCGGCCACCACCCCGAGTTCCCCTCCGTCGTGACCACCAACCACGAAGGAGGCGCGTCGGCCGCCCGTCATCTGCGGGCCGGCGGACGCACCAAACCCCTGGTCGTCACGGGACCCCACGACTTCGGCTGCGTACGCGACCGGCTCGCGGGATTCGTCTCCGTGCTGCCCACCGATCTCGTCGTCCGCGGGGACTTCACCGAGATCTGCGGCCGGCTGGCCGTGGAGGAACTCCTCGCCTCCGGGGTGGAGTTCGACTCGGTCTTCGCACACAACGACATCACCGCGGCAGGAGTGCTGCGGGCGCTGCGCGCCGCCGGACGCTCCGTTCCCGGCGACATCGCGGTGGTCGGATTCGACGACATCCCGATGGCCGAGCACACCGAACCGCCACTGACCACCGTGCGCCAGCCCACCCGGCAGATGGGTGAGACGGCGGCACGGCTGCTGCTCTCCCACCTCGGCGGCACCGCCGTACCCGACGCACCCCTCGTGCTGCCCACCGAACTGGTCGTGCGCCACTCGGCGCCCTAGCGGACGGGGCCGGACCCGGCCCCACCGCTCTCCCGTACTCCGCGCGGCAGCCGGCCGCGCGTACCCGCACCGCATCAGCACCCGCCCGTACCCGGCGCGCCGAGCGCTGTCCGTTTCCGGATCTCCCAGACCCGCCAGTCCCTCCTGGAGTCGTTATGTCCGCACGCCGTCACACGCTCAGAGCGGCCGCGCTCGCCACCGCGGTGGTCGCGCTCGCCGCCGGATGCTCGTCAGCCAACTCGAACGCCAACAAGGGCGGCGGCGCCGCGTCGGGCGTCCTGAACATCGGCAAGCCGGACGGGCCGCAGACGAACAACAGCAACCCGTTCCTGAACACCTCGGCGGGCGCCACCCTCGGCTACCGGTACATGATCTACGAGCCGCTCGCGATGGTCAGGCAGATCCGGCCCGCCGAAAAGGCCGACCCGTGGCTGGCGACCGAGTGGAAGTGGGACCTCAACTTCACCAAGGTCACCTTCACCCTCGACGACAGGGCCAAGTGGGCCGACGGCAAGCCGCTGACCGCCGACGACGTCGCGTTCACCTTCAACATGCTGAAGAAGCACCCGGCGCTGAACCAGGACGGCATCGCGTGGGGCGGGGTGAAGGTCGAGGGCAAGAAGGTCGTGCTGACCTTCGACGACTCGCAGTACGTCAACCAGAACAAGATCATCCAGCAGTTCATCGTGCCCAAGCACATCTGGGAAGGCGTCAAGGACCCGGAGACCTGGCCCAACCGCACGCCGGTCGGCTCTGGCCCGTACAAGCTGAAGACGTTCACCCCGCAGACCACGACGCTGACCGCCACGCCCACCTACTGGAAGGGCTCGACGAAGGTCAAGGAGCTGCGCTACAGCACCTACAACGACAACAGCGCCGCCACCACCGCGCTGGCCAGCGGCAAGCTGGAGTGGTCGTTCGTCTTCATGCCGAACTACAAGCAGCTGTTCATATCCAAGGACCCCAAGAACCACAAGCTGTGGTTCCCGTCCGGGCTCGGCATCCACGGCCTCTGGTTCAACACCGCCCGCAAGCCGTTCGACAACCCGGCGCTGCGCAAGGCCATGGCGATGGTCGTCGACCGCAACGCCATCTACACCCAGGCAGAGGCGACCCTCTACCCGGAGATCACCAACCCGACCGGCATCCCGCTCCCCGCCGGCAAGTCCTTCATCTCTCCCGAGTACAAGAACGCCACCACCAAGCCCGACGTCGAGGGCGCCAAGAAGGTCCTGGAGAAGGCCGGCTTCACGCTCAGCGGCGGCGTGCTGAAGGACTCGAGCGGCAAGGCGGTGAAGCTGACCTTCACCGACCCGGCCGGCTGGAACGACTACATCACCGGCCTCGCGATCATCAAGGACAACATCAAGCAGCTCGGCATCGACGCCAAGGTCAAGACGCAGACGGCCGACGCCTGGACCGCCGACGTGGCCAACGGCAACTTCGACGCGACCCTGCACTGGACCAACAGCGGCGCGACCCCGTACGACATGTACCAGAACATCATGGACGGCGCGCTGCTGCAGCCCATCGGCAAGCCCTCCCAGCAGGGCAACTTCGGCCGCTTCAAGAGCACCGAGGCCACCGAGTCGCTCAAGGACTTCGCCAACGCCACGAGCGACACCACCCGCATCACCGCGATGAACACCCTGCAGAAGATCATGGTCGAGCAGGCGCCGATGATCCCGACGGCGGCGGCGCCCATCGGGGCGGAGTACTCCACCAAGAACTGGGTGGGCTGGCCCACCGAGGACAACCCGTACGCCGACCCGCAGCACACCCAGCGCTCGGCGCTGGAGATCGTGCTGAAGCTCAAGCCCGCCAAGTAAAGGCCGTCGGGCAAATGGGGGGCGGCGTCGTGGGGCTGGGTGCGCACATCTGCGGCGTTGTCCTCGGTCAACAACTCCCCCATAGCCCTCAAGGCATGGGGGGACCCCCTTCGCGTTGCCTCTCTCCTCCGCCTTGCAGCTGCACGCACCCAGCCCCGCTCCTTCTTCCACCCCCCATTTGCCCGACGGCCTCCCAGGGATCCAGGTACCGGCCATGTCTGAACAGTTCGAAAAGAACCACGTCGTGCTCGAAGCACGCGGAGTCACCAAGCACTTCGCCGTACGGCGCACCGGCCGCGATCTCCTCGCGGGCAAGCGCCGTACCGTCCACGCCGTCGACGACGTCTCGCTGAAACTGCGGCGCGGCACCGTCACGGCACTGGTGGGGGAGTCGGGCTCCGGGAAGTCCACCGTCGCCAGAGTGCTCGCCCAGCTGTATCCGCTCACCGAGGGCGAGATCCACCTGGACGGGCAGCCGGCGAAGGCCGGACGTGGCCGGTCCTTCCGCAGTTACGTACGCCGGGTCCAGCTCATCTTCCAGGACCCGTTCGCCTCGCTGAACCCGGTGCACACCGTGCGCTACCACCTCACCCGGTCGCTGAAGATCCACGGCCGGGCGGGGAACGGCGAGGCGGAACTGGAACAGAACCTGACCGCTCTGCTGAACCGCGTCCAGCTGACTCCTCCTCATCAGTACCTGGACAAGTTCCCGCACGAGCTGTCGGGAGGTCAGCGCCAGCGCGTGGCCATCGCCCGCGCGCTCGGCGCCGACCCCCAGGTCCTCCTCGCGGACGAGCCCGTCTCGATGCTGGACGTCTCCATCCGGCTCGGGGTGCTCAACCTGCTCAAGGACCTCAAGGACCGCATGCACCTCGCGATCCTCTACATCACCCACGACATCGCCTCCGCCCGCTACTTCGCGGACTCCACGCTGGTGATGTACGCGGGCCGGATCGTGGAGGGCGGTGACAGCGAGACCGTCACCCAGCGCCCCGCACACCCCTACACCCAGCTGCTGATCGCCTCGGCACCCGACCCGGACCGGGCCGTCGCCGAGGAGGAGCAGGAGGAGACCGGCAGCGGCGAGCCCCCCTCGCTCATCGAGCCACCGGCCGGCTGCCGCTTCCACCCGCGCTGCCCCAAGGCGATGGAGCGCTGCCGCACCGAGCTGCCGCCCCGCTTCGACCTGGCCGACGGCCAGTGGGCGGCCTGCTGGCTGTACGCGGACGGCGCCGGCCGCGCCGCCGACCACGAGAAGGAGGCCGCGAAGTGAAGTACCTGCTGCAGAGGCTTGCCTTCTACCTGGTCACCGCGTGGGCCGCGATCACCATCAACTTCCTCATCCCGCGCCTGATGCCCGGCGACCCGGTGCAGGCGCTCATCGCCCGCTTCCAGGGACAGCTGGACACCAGCGCCATCGCCTCCCTCAAGGCGCTGTTCGGCCTGGACAAGCACCAGTCGATCTGGGAGCAGTACACCGACTACTGGGGTCACCTGCTCGACGGCGACCTCGGCCTGTCGTTCACCTTCTTCCCGACGCCGGTCAGCGAGGTGATCGCCCAGTCGCTGCCGTGGACGCTGGCCCTCGTCGGCATCACGACGCTGATCAGCTTCGTGCTCGGCACCGGGATCGGAGTCTTCACCGGCTGGCGGCGCGGCTCCTGGATGGACAGCCTGCTGCCCGTCACCACCTTCATCTCGGCGATCCCGTACTTCTGGCTCGGCCTGATCGCCATCTCGCTGTTCGCCGTGAAGTGGCCGCTCTTCCCGGCCGCCGGCGGCTACGACAACTCGCTGGTCCCCGCCTTCGACTGGCCGTTCATCTCCAGCGCGCTCTACCACGGGGTGCTGCCCGGCCTCACCATCGTGCTCAGCGCCGTGGCCGGCTGGATCCTCGGCATGCGCAACATGATGGTGACGGTCTCCTCCGAGGACTACGTCATGGTCGCCCAGGCCAAGGGACTCTCCGAGCGCCGGGTGATGTTCGGGTACGCCGCCCGCAACGCGATCCTGCCCAACATCTCCGGCTTCGCGCTCTCGCTCGGCTTCATCGTCGGCGGCACCCTGCTGGTGGAGATGGTCTTCTCCTACCCGGGCATCGGCTACCAGCTCTTCCAGGGCGTGGGCGCCAAGGACTACCCCCTGATGCAGGGCGTCTTCCTCATCATCACGCTCTCCGTCCTGGCCGCGAACCTCCTCGCCGACGTGCTCTACATGATCCTCGACCCCCGTACCCGAAGGGAGGCCTAGGACCCATGGCCGTCACCGCCACCGAAGTCGCCGTACTCGACGCGACCGAGACCCCGGCCGCGAGCAAGCGCAAGTTCCGGTTCCTGCGAGGCCGCAAGACCGTCGTCGGACTCTGCATCCTGCTCTTCTTCGTGCTGATCGCGATCATCGGCCCCTGGATCGCCCCCTACGACCCGGACACCATGGGCAAGGAACTGCTCCAGCCGCCCTCCGGGGCGCACTGGTTCGGCACCACCCAGACCGGTCAGGACGTGCTCTCGCAGATCCTCGTCGGCACCCGCGGCGTCCTCGTCGTCGGCTTCATCGCCGGCATCCTCGCCACCATCCTGTCCGTGCTGATCGGCGTCAGCGCCGGCTTCCTCGGCGGCACCGCCGACGAGGTGCTCTCGCTGCTCTCCAACGTCTTCCTCGTCATCCCCGGACTGCCGCTGATCATCATCATCGCCAGCTTCGTCTCCGACGCGGGCGACCTGCTCATCGCGATCGTCATCGCGCTGACCTCCTGGGCCTGGGGAGCACGGGTGCTGCGCGCCCAGACGCTCTCACTGCGCCGCCGGGACTACGTCGAGGCGGCCCGCGCCACCGGCGAGTCGACCTGGCGCATCATCCTCTTCGAGGTGATGCCCAACCTGACCGCCGTCATCGCCTCCGGCTTCGTCGGCACGGTCATCTTCGCGATCCTCTCCGAGATCACCCTCGCCTTCATCGGCGTCGCCGACATCTCCAACTGGAACTGGGGGACCGTCCTGTTCTGGGCCCAGTCCAACCAGGCCCTGGCCCAGGGCGCGTGGTGGTGGTTCGTACCGGCCGGGCTCTGCATCGCCCTGCTCGGCATGTCCCTCGCCCTCATCAACTTCGGCATCGACGAATTCGTCAACCCGCGCCTGCGCACCGAGACCGGCGGCTCCCGCAAGGTCCGGATGCGGGTCGGTTTCACCCCCGTGGCCCGCGCCACGGACAACGCCGCGGCGCGCGGCAGGCACCACAAGGAGACCCGCTCATGAGCGAGCCCGTCCTCAGCATCAGCGGCCTCAACGTCGACTACGGGACCGGGGACGACGCCGTGCACGCGCTGCGCGACATCGACCTCACCCTGCACCGCGGCGAGGTGCTCGGCCTCGCGGGCGAGTCAGGCTCCGGCAAGTCCACCCTGGCGTACGCCGTCACCCGGCTGCTCTCCCCGCCCGGCGTCATCACCGGCGGCGAGGTCCGCTACCACCAGCGCGACGGCCAGGCGCTCGACCTGCTGACCCTGTCGGCCCCCGAACTGCGGGCCTTCCGCTGGCAGGAGCTGTCGATCGTCTTCCAGGGCGCGATGAACTCCCTCAACCCGGTGCACACGGTCCACAGCCAGCTCACCGACGTACTCCAGGCCCACCGCCCGGAGATGAAGCGGGCGGAGCGCACCGCACGCGCCCGGGAGCTCCTCAAGCTCGTCGGGATCTCCGCCGACCGGCTCGGCGCCTACCCGCACCAGCTCTCCGGCGGAATGCGCCAGCGCGTGATGATCGCGATGGCCCTCGCGCTGGAACCCGAGATCGTCATCATGGACGAGCCCACGACGGCCCTGGACGTCGTCATGCAGCGGCAGATCCTGCGCCAGCTGGTCAGGCTCCGCGAGGAGCTCGGCTTCTCGGTCGTCTTCATCACCCACGACATCTCGCTCCTGATCGAGTTCTCCGACCGGATCGCGATCATGTACGGCGGCCGGATCGTCGAGGAGGCCGCGTCGGCCGACATCTACCGCGACCCCCGCCACCCCTACAGCGACGGACTGCTGCACTCCTTCCCCGCGCTGCACGGCCCCCGGCGCGAACTCAGCGGCATCCCGGGCTCGCCCCCGCACCTGTCCGCGATGCCCGCCGGCTGCGCCTTCCACCCCCGCTGCGCCAAGAAGGTCGAGGGCTGCGACACCCACGTCCCGGTGCTCGCCGTACCGGACGGGGACAGCTCCCGCTCGGTGGCCTGCTGGCTCCACCGGGAGGTCCCGGCCACCGCCGGCCACGTACCGGCCGCCCGGTCGTAGGGCGTGTCGCCGAACTGCCGCCCGGCCGCCCTCCGGGCGATGACGGCAGTTTGACGACACGCCCTGGCCCCCCGCCCCGCACACCACAGGAGAACCATGAACCTCGTCACCCCTCAGGCCTACGCCCGCGAGATCGCCGCCCAGGCCGTTCCCGGTCTGCCCACGGACTTCCGCTGGGGCGTCGCCACAGCCGCCTACCAGATCGAGGGGGCGGCGGCCGAGGACGGCCGGACGCCGTCGATCTGGGACACGTACTGCGGGGTGCCGGGCATGGTCGTCCGCGGCGAGAACGGCGACGTGGCCTGCGACCACTACCACCGGATGCCCGAGGACGTCTCGCTCATCGCCGGCCTCGGCGTCGACACCTACCGCTTCTCGCTGGCCTGGCCGCGCATCCAGCCCGGCGGCCGGGGCCCCGCCAACGCCAAGGGCCTCGACTTCTACCAGCGGCTGCTCGACGAGCTGGAGTCCAAGGGCATCACCCCGTGGGTCACCCTCTACCACTGGGACCTGCCGCAGGAGCTGGAGGACGCGGGCGGCTGGCCGGCCCGCGACACCGCCTACCGCTTCGCGGAGTACGCCGCCCTCGCCTACGACGCCTTCGGCGACCGGGTGAAGCACTGGACCACCCTGAACGAGCCCTGGTGCTCGGCGATGCTCGGCTACGCCTACGGCAGCCAGGCCCCGGGCCGGCAGAACTTCGGCGAGGCGATCCACGCCGTCCACCACCTGCTGCTGGGCCACGGCCTCGCCTCGCGGTACCTGCGCGAGCAGGCCGCCGCCCGGGGCAACGACCTCGAACTAGGCCTCACCCTGAACCTGGGCACCGCCACCCCCGAGACGGACAGCCACGAGGACGCCGAGGCCTGCCGCCGCGCCGACGGACTCGGCGCCCGCCTCTACCTGGACCCGGTCGTCAAGGGCGCCTACCCCGAGGACATCGTCACCGACCTCGCCGTCCAGGGCATCGAACTCCCGGTCCAGGACGGCGACCTCGCGGTCATCGCCACCCCGCTGGACGTCCTGGGCGTCAACTTCTACCGGGGCACGCTGTTCTCCGGCGTGACCGAACAGGGCGCCGTGCTCGACGCCGACGGCCTGCCCGTCACCCGCGTCGTCGAACGCGACCTGCCCCGTACCGCCATGGACTGGGAGATCACTCCCACCGCCCTCACCGACCTGCTCGTCCGCCTGGAGAAGGACTACGGTCTCCCGACGGTCATCACCGAGAACGGCGCTGCCTTCGACGACACCGTCTCCGCGGACGGCGAGATCCACGACGCCGACCGCACCACCTATCTCGCCGACCACATCGCCGCCGTCGCCGCCGCCCGCGCACGGGGGGCCGACGTCCGGGGGTACTTCGCCTGGTCGCTGATGGACAACTTCGAGTGGTCCTACGGCTACGACAAGCGATTCGGCATCGTCCGCGTCGACTACGACACGCAGGTGCGGACGCTCAAGGACAGCGCCAAGTGGTACCGCGACACCATCCACCACACCCGCAACGCGTAGCCGCGTCCGCGCATCCCCTGGAAACGAACGGGAGCCCCACCGTGCCCTCTCGTACGACTCTGGCAGCCACCACCGCAGCCCTGCTCGCCCTCGCCGCACCCGTGGCCTTCGCGGCGCCCGCACCCCGGGCCGCCGCGCAGGCCGCGGCCTGGGACACCGACCGGGCGGCCGCCGCCTACACCGCGAACCCCGGCGCCGTCACGGCGTCCGGCTCCGAGAACGGCGCGGCCGGACCCGGTGCCGCCACCGACGGCAACGGCACCACCCGCTGGTCCAGCGACTTCGCCGACGACGCCTGGATCAGGGTCGACCTCGGAGCCACCCTCCGGATCAGCCAGGTCACCCTGGACTGGGAGGCCGCCTACGGCAAGAAGTACGTCCTGGAGGTGTCGAAGAACGGCACCGACTGGACCACCTTCTACACCGAGGACGACGGCACCGGCGGCAGCGTCACCGCCCACACCTACCCGCAGGAGGTGACCGGCCGCTACGTCCGGATGCGCGGCATCCAGCGCGCCACCGCCTGGGGCTACTCCCTCTACTCCTTCAAGGTGTACGGGGGAGAGCCCGCCCCCGCCTCCACCACCCGCACCAACCTGGCCCTGAACCACCCCGCGTACGGCAACCTCTACCAGGACGCGGGCAGTTCACCCGGTTTCGTCACCGACGGCGGCTGGCCGGCCGACCTCAAGGGCGGTCAGTCCCGCTGGTCCAGCGACTGGAACGCCGACCGCTGGGTGAGCGTCGACCTCGGCGCCACCTCCACCATCAACGCCGTCGACCTGTACTGGGAGGCGGCCTACGCCGTCGACTACCGCATCCAGGTCTCCGACGACAACCGCACCTGGCGCACCGTCCACCAGCCCTCCGCCGCCGAGGTCGCCGCCCGCCGCGCCGACGTCAAGTCGCCCGGCGACGCCGCCGGACGCCACGACACCGTCAGTCTGGCCACCCCCGCCACCGGCCGCTACGTCCGGATGCTCGGCGTGGAGCGCCGCTCCTTCTACAACCCGGCGCCCGCCACCGCCCAGTTCGGCTACTCGCTCTACGAGTTCCAGGTCTGGGGCACCGGAGGCAGCGCGTCCGCCGCCTACCCGGCCCTGCCCAAGGACCCCGGCGGCGCCTACAGCACCACGTTCTTCGACGACTTCACCGGATCCGGCCTGGACCGCTCCAAGTGGCGGGTGGTGCGCACGGGCACCGAGATGGGCCCGGTCAACGGCGAGTCGCAGGCCTACGTGGACTCGACCGACAACATCCGCACCGAGAACGGCGCACTCGTCCTCCAGTCGAAGTACTGCAAGGGCTGCACCTCCACACCCAACGGCACCTTCGACTTCACCTCCGGCCGGGTCGACACCAACACCAAGTTCGACTTCACCTACGGCAAGGTAAGCGCCCGTATGAAGCTGCCGGTCGGGGACGGCTACTGGCCCGCCTTCTGGATGCTCGGCAGCAACGTAGACGACCCGACGGTCTCCTGGCCCGGCTCGGGCGAGACGGACATCATGGAGAACATCGGCTACGGGGACTGGACCAGCTCCGCACTGCACGGCCCCGGCTACTCCGCCGACGGCAACATCGGCAAGCAGCAGACCTATCCCGACGGCGGCCGCGCCGACCAGTGGCACACCTACGGCGTCGAGTGGACGGCCGAGGGCATGACGTTCACCGTCGACGACCAGGTCGTCCAGCGGACCTCCCGCCAGAAGCTGGAGTCCACCCGGGGCCAGTGGGTCTTCGACCACAACCAGTACGTGATCCTCAACCTGGCACTCGGCGGCGCCTACCCGGCCGGCTGGAACAAGGTCACCGAGCCCTACTGGGGCCTGCCGCAGTCCAGCGTCGACCGGGTCGCCCAGGGCGGCATCAAGGCCGAGATCGACTGGGTGAAGGTCGAGCAGAAGAAGTAGCGCCCACCGGGTCGGTTCCCCCGGTACTCACGGTGATACGACGCTCCGCCCGGTGGGCCCGCCGGGCGGGGCGTCAGAGGGTCACCGCGCCGATCCCCGCGTCCGTGACCACGTACAGCCTGCCGCCGGCGGTCAGCGGGGCGTCGCCCACGCCGGGCCCGCCGCTCACCCGCCAGCGCGCCGCTCCGGTACGGGCGTCGTAGGCCCACGTCTGTGCGTCGTGGGCCACCAGCACCGTGCCCCGCGCCGCCACCGCCACGGAGGTGCAGACGCCGGAGTCCGTACGCCACAGCTGCCTGCCGTCGGACGCGGCCCGCGCGGTGAGATAGCCGTCGGGAGCGTGGAAGGCCGGGAAGCCGGAGGTCGAGGCGAGGAAGACCGCGGACCCGGCGGCCGCCGCCGCGGGCACCACCGGTGAGTCGACCGTGACGCGCCAGCGCCGGTCGCCAGTCATCGCGTCGTACGCGTACACCGCTCCGGTCCCGCCGTCGCACGCGTGGAGCGTGCGCCCGTCGGCGGAGACGGTGAGATACGCGCCGAGGGCCTGCGCGTAGCCCTTCGGCGGTGCGGGGGCCTTCCACCGCAGCCGGCCGGTGGACAGCTCGTACGCGCTCACTTCGTCCGCCGTCCTGGTCCCGGTCGCGTAAAGCAGATCGGACCCCAGCGCCAACGTGTCCTGCTTCGGCAGCGACCAGCGCCGCTCACCGCTGTCCGCGTCGAGCGCCGACAGCCCGTCGCCGTCGGCGGTCTGCGCGATCAGCTGTCCGCGCGGGCGGTCCGCCAGCAGCAGCCGGTGCCCCCCGGTCCGCCACTTCACGCGTCCGCTGCGTACGTCGAGGCCGCACAGCACGCCCTCCACCACGGTCCGGGTACCACCGGCCTCGTCCCCCTCCGTCCGCGTCCTCAGCAGCACGCAGAGGGTCGGGCCGATGACCACCGGGGCCGCCGGCTCGTCGCCGCCCAGTGGTCCGGTCGTCCAGCGCCGGGCGCCGTCCGCGTCCGCGAGGGCGTGCACATGCCCGCCCCGGACGGCCACGCAGACGGTCGAGCCGGTCACCGTGACGCGCCCGAGCGTCGCTTCCCCCGGCGTGCCGCCGGTCACCTCGGTCACCCACCTCCGCCGTCCGCTGCGGGCGCTCACCGCGTGCACGGCCACCGGGCCGTCGTCCGTGACGTAGAGGGAGTCACCCGAGAGGCTCAGCCCGGTCAGCCAGCCGCCGCCCCCGTCCATCGCGTACGTCCAGAGGGCCCGCCGTCGCGGCGGGGCCGGTATGGACGGGCCGCTGTCCGAGTCGCCGAGCGCCTTCCACGCGGCCACGGCCCCGCCCGCCACGACGCCTCCCACGAGGCCGGCCCCGAGCACGGCCCGGCGGCCGAGGCGCCGTCGTCGGCTCCCGGCGTGATCCCCCGAGTTCCCGGCATGACTTCCTGAGTTCACTGCACGACCTCTCGCATGCGCGGCAACCGGACCCGGGCGTCAGCACATCACATACGGACAGGGGCGATCCAGGCCCGCCCCAAACGGTCCCGGCACCGGATCCGGCCCCGCCCGGCCCGCGCACCGCTCGGCCATGTGGGTTACGTTCGAGGTATGCGGAACAGACCGTTCCCGGCCCACCTGCTCCCGGCGCTCCTGGCCGGACTGCTGCTGATCCTGTCGGCGGCCGCCCTGGTCCTGGCGCTCGCCCCGGCTGCCACGCCCGCCCCGCGCACCACTCCCGCCGCTGCTTCGGCCGTACGCGCCTCCACCGTCGACGAGGTGGCGCAGGCGCTGCGCAAGAGCCCGGTCTACGTCGACCCGGCCGCGTCCGCCCAGCTCTCCCGCGGCCAGGCGGCCGCCCTGACGAAGAAGATCAAGGACGCCGACAAGCCGGTGTTCGTGGCCGTGCTCCCGCAGACCTCGGCCTTCCCCGCGTCGAGCGTGCTCAGGACGCTGCGCACCGACACCGGGATCACCGGCGTGTACGCCATCCGGCTCGGCGACGGTTTCAACGCGGGCGCCGACCCGCAGGTGATGTCCGAGCAGGCGGTGCGCAACCTCACCGCTGCCGTCAAGGCACCGGGCGCGGCCCCCGATGCCGCGACCCAGCTGAACGGCTTCGTCGACCGCGCCGTCGAGCAGGCCGGGGGCCACGCCCCCGACTCCTGGGGCGGCGCCTCGTCCGGCGGGAGCTCGTCCACCGCCGGGCTGATCGCGGTGGGCGCCGTGGTCGTCGTCGGCGGCGCGGGGGCCTACACGATCGTGCGCCGCAACCGCAGGCGCAAGGAGGCCGAGGAGCAGGCGGCGCTCGACAAGCTCCGGGTCGTCGTGGACGAGGACATCACGGAGTACGGCGAGACGCTGGACCGGCTCGACTTCCACCCGGCCGAGGCGGGCGCCGACGACGCGATGCGCGCGGACTACGAACGCGCCCTCGACTCCTACGAGAGCGCCAAATCGCGCATGGAGCACGCCCGGCACCCCTCCGACGTGCGCGCGGTGACCCAGGCACTGGAGGACGGGCGCTTCTCGCTCGCCGTCCTGGACGCCCGGCGCACCGGGGCCGAACTGCCCGCGCGCCGCCCGCCCTGCTTCTTCGACCCCCGCCACGGCCCGTCGGTGGCCGACGTCCGCTGGTCCCCGTCGGGCGGTGCGGCCCGCGAGGTCCCGGTCTGCGGCGCCGACGAGGTCCGGCTGCGCGAGGGCGAGGACCCGATGAGCCGCACCGTGGACATGGGCGACGGCAGCCGCCGCCCCTACTGGGAGGCGGGCCCGGCCTACGGCCCCTGGGTGGGCGGCTACTTCGGCGGCGGCCTGCTGCCCGGCCTGCTGGTCGGCACGATGCTCGGCTCGATGCTCTCCACCCCGGCGTACGCGGCGGAGTACGGCGGCGGCGACTTCGGCTCGGGCGGTGACTTCGGCGGCGGCGACTTCTCCGGCTCCGACTTCGACTCCTCGGGCTTCGGCGGCGGCGGGTTCGGTGACGGCGGAGGCGGCGGGTTCGGTGACGGCGGCGGATTCGGCGGCGGCGGGGACTTCGGGGGCGGCGGGTTCTAGGGCCAGGGCCCGTCCCGCGATGAGTTTCGGACGGCGCGTCAGTCTCTGTTGCCGTAACCCTGATCCGAAGTACCGAGGAGTGAGTGGCATGCGCGTGGTCATCAGCGAGTTCATCAGCCTGGACGGCGTCGTGCAGGCACCGGGCGGCGCCGAGGAGGACCGCGACGGCAGCTTCGCGCACGGCGGCTGGTCGCACCCGTTCTTCGACGCGGAAGTGGTCGGTGCCTCCTTCAGCGAATCGCTGGCCGGTGCGGCTGCCCTGCTCTTCGGCCGCCGCACCTGGCAGACGATGGCAGCGGCCTGGCCCGAGCGGGCGGGCGACCCCTTCGCCGACCGGATGAACGCCCTCCGGAAGTACGTCGTGAGCGACACCCTGGGCGACGACGACCTGACGTGGCACAACACCGAGCGCGTCCCCGGCGAGGGGGCCGCCGCCCGCATCCAGGAGCTGCGGGAGAAGGGCGAGGGCGACCTGCTCGTCATGGGGAGTCCCACGCTCGTGCGCGGACTGCTCGGCGAGGGCCTGGTCGACGAGCTCCGGCTCGTGGTCATGCCGGTGCTGCTGGGCGGCGGCAAGTCGATCTTCCCGGCGGACGGCGGACTGCGCACGCTCGAACTGGTCTCGGCCGTCACCAGTCCCGCGGGCGTCCAGGTGTGCACCTACCGGCCCGCGCCGAAGGCGTAGCGGCGGGCCGCGTTCCTCCGGGCGGGCCGCAATTTCCTGCGGCGGGGATGTCAAGACGGCAGTGACGGCTCCGACCAGAGGGTGCGAGGGCCCGCCGGGGCCCGTCAACCACGAGGAGTACACGATGAAGTTCCTGATCGGCCTGCACATCAACCCCGCCGTCCTGGACGCCCTGACGGACGAGGAGAAGGAAGCGCTCGGCGCCGGCCACGGCGCGTTCCTCGAAGCGCTGAAGAGGTCCGGCGAGCTGATCAGCACCCAGGCGCTGGTCGACCCGTCCCAGGCCGTCGTGGTGTCCGTGCGCAACGGGCAGCCGGTGGTGACCGACGGGCCCTTCCTGGAGGCCAAGGAGTTCCTGGGCGGCTTCTACCTGATCGACTGCGAGGACAAGGGCCGGGCCATCGAGCTGGCGGCACAGATCCCGGACAGCGCGATCGAGGGACTGGGCGTCGAGGTGCGCCAGGTGATGTTCGCCGACGGACAATTGGAGGCATGACACAGCCGACCGTGGAGGACCTGCTGCGTGACCTCACGCCGCAGGTCCTCGGCACGCTGGTACGCCGCAACGGACGGTTCGACGGGGGCTTCGAGGGGTGCGAGGACGCCGTGCAGGAGGCCGTCCTCCCCGCGGCCGTGCAGTGGCCGGCCGAGGGCGTGCCGGACAACCCGCGCGGCTGGCTGGTGACCGTCGCGTCCCGGCGCTTCATCGACCAGGTGCGCAGTGAGCACGCGCGCCGCGAGCGGGAGGCGGCCACGGCCGCCGAGCTGCCGCCCGACGGCGTACCGGACAGCGACGACACGCTCCTCCTGCTGTTCCTGTGCTGCCACCCGACGCTGACGGCGGCCTCCAGCACGGCCCTGACGCTCCGGGCGGTCGGCGGCCTGACCACGGCCGAGATCGCCCGCGCGTTCCTGGTGCCGGAAGCCACGATGGCGGCCAGGATCAGCCGGGCCAAGCAGCGGATCAGGGCTGCCGGGAGCACGTTCGGGCTGCCGGACGGTGCGGAGCGCGAGGAGCGGCTGCGGGTCGTCCTGCACGTGCTCTACCTGATCTTCAACGAGGGCTACAGCGCCTCGTCCGGCAGCGAGCTGTACCGCGCCGACCTCGCGCGCGAGGCGATCCGGCTGGTCCGGGCGGTGCACGCGCAACTGCCGCAGGACGGCGAGGTGAGCGGCCTGCTCGCGCTGATGCTGCTCACCCACTCCCGCCGCGAGGCGCGTACGACGGCCGACGGTGACCTGGTGCCGCTGGACGAGCAGGACCGTACGGCGTGGGACCGCGCGATGATCGACGAGGGCCTGGAGCTGGCGAAGGCCTCGCTGGCACGGCAGACCCTGGGGCCCTACGCGCTCCAGGCGGCCATCGCCGCCACGCATGCCGCGGCGGACGCCGCCCAGGAGACCGACTGGGCGCAGGTGCACGCCCTCTACCTGATCCTGGAACGGATCGCGCCCAACCCGATGGTCACCCTCAACCGGGCCGTCGCGCTCACCGAGACCGAGGGCCCGGCGGCCGGGCTCGCCCTGCTGTCCACCCTGGACGCCGACGACCGGATGGCCGGCCACCACCGGCTGATGTCGGTACGCGCGCACCTGCTGGAGCGGGCCGGCGACACGGCCGGCGCGTACGAGCACTACCGGCTCGCCGCGAAGTCGACCGCGAGCCTCGCGGAGCAGCGCTACCTGGAGTCCCGGGCCCGCCTCGTGCGGCCCCGGACCCCGTAGCACCTGGCTGCACAACCCGTGGTTGTGCCGGGCGGCGGTCCGTTGTTTGCTCCCGGCGCCCGGACTCGCTTTGATGCCGGAGGACCGGCGGGCGCCGGCCGGGACCGGCGGGAGGCGTACGGGTGCGGGGCATGGCCGGCAGGCGGTCGCTGGGGCGGAAGTTCGGATGGCTGTGGGCGGCGTACGCGGTCAGCTCCTACGGGACCGGGCTCGGGTTCGGCGCGTTCCCGCTGATCGCGGTGCTCGTGCTGCACAGCGGGCCCACCCAGGTCGCGGCGCTGGCCGCGACCGGGCGGGCGGTGGGGGCACTGCTCGCGGTGCCGCTCGGCCCCTGGGTCGAGTTCCGGCCCAAGCGGCCCGTCATGGTGTCGATGGACCTGATCCGGTTCGCCGCGCTGATGAGCGTTCCCGCCGCCTTCGCGCTCGGCGGCCTCGGCTTCACCCAGCTCCTCCTGGTCTCCGTCGTCGTCGCGGCGGCCGACATCGCTTTCAAGGCGGCCAGTGGCGCGTACCTGAAGGCGCTCGTACCGTCGCGGGACCTGCTCGTCGCCAACGGCCGGTTCGAGTCCACCAACTGGACCTCGACCATGGTCGGACCGCCGCTCGGCGGAGCCGCCATCGGGCTGTTCGGCCCGATGGCCACCGTGATCGCCGACGCGGTCAGCTACCTGCTCTCGGCGCTGGGCATCCGCGCCATCGGCGGCAGCGAACCCGGCCCCACGCGAAAGGGCGCACCCCGGCTGCGGGCCGGTGACCTGCTCGACGGCTGGCGCTACCTCCTCGGCCACCGCACGCTGCGCCCGCTGCTCATCAACTCCGTTGTCGTCAACGGCCTGATCATGGCGTCCGGCCCGCTGCTCGCCGTGCTCCTGCTGGGCCCGCTCGGCTTCGCCTCCTGGCAGTACGGCCTCGTGTTCGCGGCCCCCTGTATCGGCGGCCTCGTCGGCTCACGCCTCGCGCACCCGCTCGCGCGGCGGTTCGGGCGGGACCGGATGCTGCTGACGAGCGGGGTGCTGCGTGCGGTCTGGCCGATCGGGCTGGCCTTCGTGCGGCCCGGCGTACCGGGGATGGTGCTGATCATCGTCGTCCAGCTCGGCCTGGTGACCTGCTGCGGCCTGTTCAACCCGCTGCTGGCCACCTACCGGCTCGACCGCACCGGGCCCGACCGGGTCGCCCGCACGCTGTCCGCCTGGTCGGTCAGCAGCAGCGCCGCGATCGCGGCCATGACCGCCCTGTGGGGTGTGCTGGCCGCCGTCACCGGCCCCCGGACCGCGATCGCCGTCGCCGGAATCCTCCTCCTGGCCACCCCGCTGCTGCTGCCCCGCCGCGAGAGTCCCCCCGGGCCGGCACCCGCCGGCGCCGGGGAAGCGGTCGGCCGGGTCTGAGACCGGCCGGGCTCAGGCGGTCTCGTCGGCGGCCGCGAAGAAGCTGATGACGTCCTCCAGCGTGGGGTTGTCCGGTGACTCGGCCTCGGCCGCCCCGACCTCGGCGCTGCGGGGGAACATCACCCGCTCGTACGCTTCGAGGGCGGCCTCGACGTCGCCGGGGTGCGCGGCGAGGGCCTCACCCAGCTCCGCGCCGTCCAGCATGGCCAGGTTGGCGCCCTCGCCGTTCGGGGGGATGAGGTGGGCTGCGTCACCGACCAGGGTGACGCCCGGCACCCGGTCCCACCGGTGCCCGACCGGCAGCGTGTGGTGGGGGCGCACGACCGGCGCGGTGTCGCTGTCGGTGATCAGCGCGGTGAGCTCTGGGGCCCAGCCCTCGAATTCCCGCGCGATCCGCTGGGTGGCCGCGGGGACATCGGTGAAGTCGATCTCGGCGAACCAGGCCTGCGGCTCGGTCAGCATCGCGTACGTGTGGAGCGTCGCCCCGCTCTCCCGGTGGGCGGCCAGCTGGATCCTGCCCGGCTCGATCGCGAACATCGACCCGCCGCCGACCGCCTTCGCGGCGGCGGCGTGCCGCTCGTCGGCGTCGAACAGGTACGTCTCGACGAACGACATGCCCGTGTACGTGGGTACGTCGTCGGAGAGCACCGGCCTGACCCGCGACCAGGCCCCGTCCGCACCGACCAGCAGGTCCGTCACGGCGGTGGAGCCGTCGGCGAAGGTCACCTCGTGGCGTCCCCCGCCGAGGCTCCGGACGCCGCCGACCTTGTGGCCCCATCGGACGGTGCCCTCCGGGAGCGCGTCGAGCAGCATCTGCCGCAGCTCGCCGCGCTGCACCTCGGGGCGTCCACCGGTGCCGTCGTCGGGCTGGTCCATCAGCACGTTCCCCTCCCGGTCGAGCGCCCGCATCGCCTGGCGGCCCTCCAGGACGATGGAGCGGAACTCGTCCATCAGGCCGGCCGCCCGCACCGCCAACTGGCCGTTGTAGTCGTGGATGTCGAGCATCCCGCCCTGCGTACGGGCCGTGGGGGACGCCTCGGCCTCGTAGACGGTCGAGGGGATGCCGTGGACGTGCAGGACGCGGGCGAGCGTGAGGCCGCCGAGCCCGGCGCCGATGATCGTGACATGAGTGGTCATGCGTGAATCCCTGCCGGTCGCATGCCCGCCGGACGGGTTCCGGCGGGCTCTCCAGCAAGCGTCCTGGCCTCCGGCGACAGGCCGCCGACATCGCGCCGACACCGCACCGGCCGCGCCGACAGGGGACCGATACGGCGCCGGAGGATGCGGGGGAGCGCGAGGCGCTTGACCTCAAGTGGACTTGAGTTTCTACCTTCTTCCCATGACCACTTCGAGCAGCACCCCGGCCCCCTTCGCCCCGTCCCACGACGACGCCGGCCTCATCGCCCAGCCCATCGGATACTGGGCCAACGCGGCCGGTCAGGCGGTCGTCCAGAACATCCGGACCGCCCTCGGCGCCCTCGGCCTGACCCAGCCCGCCTGGTGGGTCCTGCACCACCTCAGCGAGCGCCCGAAGGGCTGGGACCGCGCGGAACTGACCCGGTTCCTCCGGTACTACCCGAGCTCCGGCGACGACCTGGAGGGCGACATCGACAGCCTCGTCGCCCGGGGCCTGGTCACCCAGGACGCGGACGGGCACCTGCTGCGCACCGCGTCGGGTGCGGAGCTGTACTCCCGTGCGTCGGCAAGGCAGTCGGAGCTGCGCCGCCAGGTGCACGAGGGCATCGCGGACGAGGAGTACGCCCGCGCCCTCAAGGTCCTCCAGCGCATGATCCACAACGTGCGCGGCGACGCCTGGCACCACTGATCCCGGCGGGCGGCCCTTGTTCTCCGCCCGCGCCGCAGGGGCTCCTGGTCCTAGAAGTCCGCGCCGAGGAACGCGGACCAGGCGTGCGGCGGGACGGTGAGGACGGGGCCGTCGATGACCTTGGAGTCCCGGATGTGCACGGCGGCGGGGTGGGCGGCGACCTCTACGCAGTTGCCGCCCTCGCTGGCGCTGTGACTGGACTTGCGCCAGTTGTAGGCGACTTCGAGGCAGTCGCCGCCCTCGCTGCCGCTGTAGCTGGACTTGAACCAGCTAAGGCTGGTG
This sequence comes from Streptomyces sp. NPDC048462, assembly GCF_043200175.1. NCBI lineage: Bacteria > Bacillati > Actinomycetota > Actinomycetes > Kitasatosporales > Streptomycetaceae > Streptomyces > Streptomyces sp. NPDC048462. The sequence goes on along the minus strand of NZ_JBICXG010000008.1, from coordinate 34,086 downwards.
CCGTGTGCTGCGCGGGTCATGTCTCTCCAAGCAGTGCGATCAGTAGGCGCGTGCTCTCCTCGGGTGAGAGCGCCTGCGATCGGAGCATCCCATATTTCTGTTGGAGCACGCTGACCTCGTCCAGGTCATCGACCAGAAAGCTGACGCGTTGCCCTTCGATATAAGCCAGTTGATCGTGATCGGGCGTCTCCAGCAACACCAGTGGACCATCGAGCGCGGCATGCGTCTCGCGCCTCGTCGGCATGATCTGGAGGCCGAGAAAGGGCAGCTCGGCGTACGCGAGCAGGGACCGGATCTGATTGTGTAACACCTCACGCCCTCCGAGCGGTCGATGCAGGATCACCTCCTCCAGAAGGAAGTTCATCATCGGCCGGGGCCTGCGCTCCAGGAGGCTCCGCCGGGCCAGGCGTGCGGCCACGCGTTCGTCCAACTCTTCCGGTTCGAGCGGCGGGTAGAGGGAGCTGAACACGGCCCGCGCGTATTCCTCAGTCTGGAGGAGCCCGGGCACCACCTGGTTCTGGTACGACAGCAGCGTCACCGCCTCCTGCTCGTACTCCACGAAGTCCTGGACGAACGCCGGGAACCGCTCCTTCTGCGGCACCTTCTCCACCGCGACCTGCAACGCCTTCTTCGTGTCCAGGAGTTCGTCGAGCTGGATGGCGAAATCCAGCTGCAGGGGCCGCCGCCCCTGCTCGATCGAGGCGATCGTGTCCTCGCCCACGCAGCACCGGTCCGCGAGCGCCGCCTGCGTCAGTCCGGCCGCTCTGCGGAAGGTGGCGAGCTGGGCGCCGATCAGGTGCCAGGACGTGACGCGCTTGTTCTTCTTGGGTGACTGCATGAGGTGCCTCTCCCCGTAACGCATGCCGGACGACCCGTCAGGGGTCGTACAGCCGCGCCGTACGGCCTGACTCACTGATCAAAGATAGTGACTGCCTGTGACAGTCGTCTCATGAACGAGACGACTCAACTCCCCGGCTTTCGCGAGGCGTTCTACCGTCGCGAACGAAGGTCGATTCCGCTCGTGCGGACGTTCGTGCGGGAGGCGCTGGTCGACTGGGCGTGCGAGGTGCCGATGGGTGACGTGTTGCTGTGTGTGAGTGAGCTGGCGACCAACGCGCTCGTCCATGGCGTGCCGCCGGGGCGTGGGTTCCGTATCCACCTGTACTGGGAGCGGGCCGAGGGCAGGCTCCGTATCGAGATGCATGACAGCGGCGGCGGTGAGGTGCCGGCCGCCAGGTGCCCCGCGCCCGACGCGGAAGGCGGGCGCGGGCTGCTGCTGGTCTCGGCGCTCGCCGCCTCGTGGGGGGTGGGGGAGCGGAACCCGGGGAAGGTCGTCTGGTGCGAGTTTGCCGCTTCGGCAAGGATCTTTGCCGTATGCGAGGAGAGCGCGCACCATCTTCCGTAGATGGAGGTGTTTCGCATGAGCGAGAAGACGACGCGGACGACGCGGTCGTACGACGTGGTGGTGATCGGTGGCGGTGCCGCCGGGCTGAGCGGGGCCCTGGCGCTGTCCCGGGCCAGGCGTTCGGTGCTGGTGATCGACGCGGGCAGCCCGCGCAACGCACCGGCGTCCCACGCGCACAACTACCTGGGGCGCGAGGGCGTCCCGCCCACGGAGCTGCTGGCCATCGGCCGGGACGAGGCGTCCGGGTACGGGGCCGAGATCGTCGAGGGCGAGGCCGTGTCGGCGCGGAGGCTGCCGGGCGGAGCCGGATTCCGGGTCGAGCGGGAGGACGGGAGCGCCGTCACCGCGCGCCGTCTGCTCGTCACCACCGGGCTCGTCGACGAGCTGCCGGCGATCCCGGGTCTGGCCGAGCGGTGGGGCCAGGACGTACTGCACTGCCCGTACTGCCACGGCTGGGAGGTACGGGACGCGCCGATCGGCGTTCTGGCCCTGAGCCCGATGGCCGTGCACCAGGCTCTGCTCTGGCGGCAGTGGAGCGAGGACGTCACCCTCTTCCTGCACGACGCGCCCGAGCCCACCGACGAGGAGTACGAGCAGCTCGCCGCGCGGGGCATCGCCGTGGTGGACGGGGAGGTGACCGGCATCGAGGTGAACGGGGACCGGATCACCGGGGTGCGGCTGGCCGGCGGCCGGGTCGTGCCGCGCGGGGCGGTGGTGGTCCAGCCGCGCTTCACCGCGAGGTCCGGGGTCCTGGAGGGGCTCGGGCTGCGCGCCACCGCGATGGAGGTGGGCGGTCACACCGTCGGTACGTACATCGCGGCCGATCCGGCCGGTGCGACCGACGTGCCCGGTGTGTGGGTCGCCGGTAACGTCGCCAACCTGATGGAACAGGTCATCGGGGCCGCCGCCGCCGGGCTGAAGGCGGCCTCCGCCGTCAACGCCGACCTGGTGGGCGAGGACACCCGCCGCGCGGTCGAGGCCCGCCGCGCCCCCTTCTCGGCGGAGGCCGAGCGCCAGGTCTGCGAGAAGACCCTCGGAAACCGACGTCACGGACTGCAGGAGACACGATGACAACCGACAGCACGTCCTCCCCCTCCGGCGCGGAACTCTGGGACGAGCGCTACCGCGAGAGCAACCGGATCTGGAGCGGGAATCCCAACACCGCGCTCGTCCGTGAAGTGGAAGGGCTGACGCCGGGGCGCGCGCTCGACCTCGGGTGCGGGGAAGGGGCCGACGCGGTCTGGCTCGCACGGTGGGGCTGGCAGGTCACCGCCACGGACATCTCGTGCGTCGCCCTCGACCGGGCGGCCGAGCACGCCGCCGACGCGGGGGTCACCGACCGGGTCGACTGGCAGTTCCACGACCTCGGGGTCTCCTTCCCCGAGGGGGAGTACGACCTCGTCACCGCCTCGTTCCTGCACTCGATGGGGGACCTGCCGCGCGAGGAGATCCTGCGGCGGGCCGCCTCGGCCGTCGCGCCCGGCGGCGTGCTCCTGATCGTCGGGCACGCGGGCTTCCCGTCCTGGGAGCACAGCCACGCGGACATGGAACTGCCCACCACCGAAGAGGTGCTGGCATCCCTTCAGCTCCCGGCGGGGGAGTGGGAGGTACTGGTCAGCGCGGAGCACGAGCGCGTGCAGAACGACCCGGACGGGAACCCCACCACCCGTACCGACAACGCGCTGAAGGTCCGCCGCCACCCCTCCGGCATACAGGGCGGGATCTGACCTATACGGCTTCTACGGTCGTTCCTGACGGCGGAACAGGAACGACCGAAGGCGGAGACCATGAACGTCAACGAGACGGCCACTCACGAGACGGCCGCACCGGCCCCCGACGGCGAGCGCGCGGATCTGCTGGAGGCGCTGGCCAAGCAGCGGCACTTCCTGCGCTTCACCACCCGTGACCTCACCGACGAGCAGGCCGGGCTGCGGCCCACCGCGAGCGAGCTGTGCCTGGGCGGTCTCATCAAGCACGTCGCCGGGGTCGAACGGTCCTGGGCGGGGTTCATGGTGCACGGAGCCTCGGTGATGCCGGACTTCACCGCCTTGACCGAGGAGGACTGGGCCCGCCGGGCCGACGAATTCGGCATGCTGCCCGGGGAGACGCTGGAGGGCGTGCTGGCCGACTACGCGGAGGCGGCGGACCGGACCGACGAGCTGGTCTCCACCCTGCCCGACCTGGGCGTCAGCCACGCACTGCCGAAGGCTCCCTGGTTCGAGGGAGATGCGGGCTGGTCGGTGCGCCGGGTGCTGATGCACGTCGTCGCGGAGACCGCTCAGCACGCCGGGCACGCCGACATCATCCGCGAGTCGCTCGACGGTGCCAAGAGCATGGGCTGACCCGGGCCCGGTCCAGTGACGCCGGGGTGGTGGCCGTTACCCCGCTCCGGCTCAGCCGTTGGGTCGATCATGAATACCCGACGCCTGACCACCGCGGTGGGCACCCTCGCCGCCACCGCCCTGCTGGCACTGATGGTGCCCGCCACGACCGCCCACGCCGCCGAGTGCGGGGTCCGCTCCGACGGCCGGCTGTACTGCGGCAACGCCGTGGGCGCGAAGGGGTACGCGGACCGCTCCTACCGTTCGGCGACCCGCGGCACGCTCACCACCGGGTTCAACTGGTTCGCCTGCTGGGGTCACGGCGACCCGCACCAGGGCCAGAACGACATCTGGTACTGGACCCAGCTCGACAACGGCCAGTGGGGCAACGTCCCCGCCGTCTCCCTGAAGACCGGCGTGGACCCGGCCCCCGGCCTTCGCGAGTGCTGAACCGGCAGCCGTAGCAGGACCCGCACGCCGGACCCGGCGACGTCACCCGACAGGGCTCGGACCCTGGTGCGTCGCCGGGTCCGTCCGCGTCCGGCTCGCGGCCACCGCCGCGTCGGCGAACGAGGCGACGAGCGGCCGGTGATCGAGCCGCGACCAGGCGACGACCATCCGGCTGGGCGGCGCATCGGTCACCGGCCTGTGGACCAGCCCCGGATGGGCGGGTTCGACGGACGAGCGCGGCAGGACCGCGATCGTCCGGCCGAGCATGATCATCTGAGTCATCTGCGCCACGTCCACGATCTCCGGCCCGCTCCCGCCGTCGGGCACCCCCTTCCAGCGCGGCAGCGTCTCGCCCTCCAGGTCGGCCATCCGCAGCTCGTCGCGCGCGGCCAGCCGGTGCTCCCGCGGCAGGATCGCGACGCGTCCTTCGACGAACAGGGTCCGGTGATCGAGCCCCGTGAGGTCGTCGAACGGTGCGTACAGCAGCGCCAGATCGGCCCTGCCGTCGCGTACGTGGTCGGCGCGGTCGGTGGCACCGCCGAACAGGACGTCCACCCGGCGGGCGTCGGGCAGACGGGCATACGCGGCGAGGATCCCGGACAGCAGGTTGGCATCGCCGCCGGGCTTGATCACCAGGCGTAGATGCGCCTCGGCCACACCGGCCCGGCGCGCCGCCTGAGCCGTGGCGCTCACCGCGTTGAGGGCGTGGCGGCCGTGGTGCAGCAGCGCCTCCCCGGCCGGGGTCAGCGAGACGCGACGGCTGGAGCGCACGAGGAGCTGTACCCCGAGCCGCGATTCGACGCGCTGAACCGCTTTCGACAGGGCCGGCTGAGCGATGGACAGGCGCGTGGCGGCCCGGCCGAAATGCAGCTCTTCGGCGACCGCCACGAAGTACTCGATCTCACGCGTCTCCAGATCACTCATGCCCACAGGTTATCGATCCAGGCTCGATCGGTCTTGGACTTCATGTCCTACGCCGGGGTTCGATTGGCCCATGATTCACCACACGATGATCGTTTCCTTCGACAATCCCGTCCCGGACTCCGAGCTGGATCAGTTCCTCAAGGACATCGAACACCTCATGTGCGACTCCGGAGAGGTCCGGATGTTCTCGGCGAAGCGCCACATCCGGGTGCCCGCCGACGACCACAGTCCCGTGTTCGCCGCCACCGCGATCGTGCGGTTCGGCGTCGCCGACCTCGACGCGCTCAACGCCTCGTTCACGGCCCCCGGATCCGAGGAGCTCATCCGGCGCTGGCAGGGCCGGCACCCGTACAAGGTCGTCTGGGCCAACCACGAGCCGCTCTGATGACCGGTGGCGGTGCCTGACCGCACCGGCGGGATCGAGCCCCTGCTCCGCCCGCCCCGGCCGCCGCCGCGGGCGTCAGGCCTGCGGTGCGGCGGCCTTGATCGCGGAGATGTCGAAGTTCAGCTTCACCTTGTCGCTGACCATCACGCCGCCGGTCTCCAGCGCCGCGTTCCAGGTCAGGCCCCAGTCGGAGCGCAGGATCTCCGTGCCGCCCTCGAAGCCGACGCGCTCGTTGCCGTACACATCGGTGGCGGAGCCGTTGAACTCCAGGTCGATGGCGAGCGGACGGGTGACGTCCTTGATGGTGAGGTCGCCGGTGACGCGGTACTTGTCGCCGCCGAGCTGCTCGGTGGAGGTCGAGCGGAACGTCATGAGGGGGAACTTCTCGGCGTCGAAGAAGTCGCCGCTGACCAGGTGGCCGTCGCGGTCCGCGATACCGGTGTCCACGCTGGCGATCTTCACGTCGATCGAGACGGCGGAGCCGGCCGGGTTGCCGCCGTCCAGCTTCAGGCTGCCCTCGTGCTCACCGAAGGAGCCGCGCACATTGGTGACCATCGCGTGGCGCACGGTGAACCCGATGCTGCTGTGGGACGGGTCGATCGTGTAGTCGCCGGTGAGGGCGGCCAGGGCCGGGTCGACGGTGGCGGTGGTGGTCGCGGCGGTCGCGGTGTCGTTGTTCCTGCGGTTGAACAGAGCCATGGCTCCTCCTCGGGGACGTGATCGAGCGGGCTCGACGTAGTTGTTTAAGCTTCAACGAGATTTACCGTAACCCCATCTGCTTCAAAGTTCAACATCTGGGGTCCAGGTTGTTCGCCGCGCCGTCACGCATTCACGTGACCATCACTCCACGCCCTCTGGCGGACGCGCGTAGAACTCGGGCACTATCTCCCTGCCCCCACGTTGTCATGCACAGGAGGAGTCCCCCATGGTGTCCCGAATGACGCTGCGCCCCGTCCTGACCGCTCTCGCCCTCGTCCTGGGAGTCCTCTTCGCCCCCGGAATCGGTGTCGTCTCCGGTGCGACGGACGCCTTCGCCGTCAGCAAGCTCACCCACAGCCAGGCGACCGCCAGATTCAGCTCGTCCGGTGTCACCTGGTCGTCCTCCGGCGGCTGCTCCAACCGCAACGTCGCCACCTGCACCTCGTTCGACCAGCTCAACCTCCCGAGCGCCCAGGGCGCCCAGACGCTGAAGAGCGCCACGGGGTGCGCGCTCAACATCACCGGCGGCACCGAGACCGGGCACGCCAGTGGCACGTACTCGCACTGGAACGGCTACAAGCTCGACCTGGGCAAGACCACCTGTCTCACCAACTACATCCACGGCGTGTTCAGCTACATCGGTCTGCGTGGTGACGGCGCGCCCCAGTACCAGTCCGGCTCCGGCAACATCTACGCGGACGAGGGCAGCCACTGGGACGTGACGTACTACAACTGCGGCGGCTGCTGACGCCCTCCGGCCGGCCCCGCGTATGACTGCGCCCCCGCCCGGAACCCGGGCGGGGGCGCAGTCATACGCGGGGCCGGCGGTGGTCAGCCCGCCGACTCCAGGGCCCGTCGCGCCCCGGCGACGACCTCGGGGTCGGTGACGAAGTGGGTGTCCTGCTCGGCGGACGCTCCGCCCGCGCCGAGGGGGACCCAGGTACCGCCGGGCCGGCGCGGTGCGCGGGTCTTGGCGGAGAGGTGGACGGAGGCGACACCGGCCGAGAGCAGTGCCGGGATGTCGGCGAGACGCACGCCGCCGCCGGCCATCACCTGCACGCCGGGGGCGGCGGCGACCATCGCGGCGATCGTCTCCAGCCCGTCGGCCGCGGCGGGCGCACCGCCCGAGGTGAGGACCCGGGTCAGGCCGAGGGGGGCCAGCAGCGCGGCGGTGGCCACCGGGTCGGCGGACTGGTCGACGGCGCGGTGCAGGGTGACGTCCACCGGACGGCCCGCGCCGCGCGCCGCCTCGGCGAGCCGTGCGACCGCGACCGTGTCCAGGGCGCCGTCGGCGGTGAGCGCGCCGATGACCACTCCGGCGGCGCCGGAGGCGATGACGGACCGTACCTCGGCGGCCATGAGCGCGATCTCCTGCGCGTCATGGACGAAGTCGCCGGGCCGGCACCTGACCAGCACCTGCACCGGCAGCCCCTGAGCCGCGACCGCCTCGACCAGCGCGGCCGACGGAGTCAGGCCGCCCAGCTCCAGGGCGGAGCACAGCTCGACCCGGTCGGCGCCGTTCTCCCTGGCGGCGCGGGCGCCCGCCGGTGAGGTGACGGCGATCTCCAGGGCGGGACGGGCGGTCACTCGTCGTCCCCGGTCAGCGGCTGGTCGGAGGCGGGGATGACGCGGGCCGACAGGTCCGGGTCGGCCATCTCCCGGTCGAACGGGAACATCGGGCGGCGGATGCGGTGGTGACCCAGGCGCACCAGGTCCTGGTCCACGCCGCCGGGGGTGAGCGCCATCTTCCAGCCGGCCGACATGTCGAAGAGCTCGGGCTCCAGGTAGCCGATCTTCACGATCACGACGTCGGCGCCCCGCGGGTCGAGCCCGAGGCCGGTGAAGTCCGCTTCGTGGTGGTACGGCTTACGGAGCTCCGTGAGGATCGCGTACACACTGCCCACCCGGATCACGACCTCGGTCCGGGCGTCGCGGTCGCCGTGCCGGACGGAGTGCACCGTGCCGGTCAGGGTGACCGGGCCCGCGTGCCGGTCGTCCACCTCCGCCCCGGCGGTGACGGTCACGGTGGCGCCGACACCGGCGGCGACGGCCGTCGCGACGGCGTCCGGGCCCGGCACCGAGGCGTAGATGACGGTCGGGCCGTCGTCCTCCCGGAACTCCGGGCGGGCCAGCAGCCGGGTCAGCCCCCAGGTCATGTCACCGGAACCCCCGGCGGTCGGGTTGTCCCCGGTGTCGCTGATGAAGTACGGGCGCCGGTCGGATCCCAGGGCCTCGTCCAGGATGGCGTCGAAGGTGCCGGTCGGGGCGACGAAGTCGAAGTCGTCGCGGGCCTTCCAGAAGCCCTCGGCCAGACGCTCCGCGCCGGCGGACACGGCGGCCCGGTCGGTGCCCGTGACCACCACCGCGGCGCGGTTGCGGGGTTCGTCGGCCCAGGCGTAGCCGACCCAGATCGCGGCGTCGGTCACGCCGTCCATGGCCTCGACCTCGTCCACCGCCGCGTACACGCTCCTGGCCGGCTCGATCCGGGTGGAGGTCTGCTCGCCGGCCAGCAGCACCGGTACCGGCACCCAGGCCTTGACCGGACGGGGCGCCCCGGAGGTCAGCAGTTCCACCAGGTTGCGGACGGCCCGCTCCTTGGTCTCCATGTGGTCCTCGTGCGGGGCCATCCGGTAGCAGGTGATCAGGTCGCTGCCGTGGACGAGTTCGCGGGAGACGTTGCCGTGCAGGTCCATCGAGGTGGAGATGATGACGTCGGGCCCGACGGTGGCGCGGATGCGGTCCAGCAGGACCACCTCGGCGTCGTCGATGCCCTCCACGGTCATCGCGCCGTGTATGTCGTACCAGAGGCCGTCCGGGCGGGGCAGCGCGGCGAGCCGTTCGATGAGCTCGTCGGTCAGCTCGGTCCAGGCGGCGGCGGTGACGGTGCCGCCCGGCAGCGACTTGCCGACCAGGGCGCCGTGCCAGTCGGCCGCCTCGCGCAGTTCCTCACCGGCGGCCAGGAAGGGGTAACGGTCCAGCACCTCGGCGCCGCGCGACGGGCGGAAGGCGGCGGCCCGGGTCCGGGCGGGGGAGAAGGTGGAGGACTCGATGCCGAGCCCTGCGATGGCGATGACCGGGCGGGATGCTGCGGTGCGGGATTGCGACATGGCTCCTCGTAGGGGGTCGGGTGTCAGACGTGACGGGGGGCGGGAGCGCCGGACCGTTCGGCTCCGCCCACCTCGTGCAGGGCGTGGGCCAGGGCGCGTTGCAGGGCGAACTGCCCGGCGCCGACCAGTCCGGCGTCGGCGCCGAGCCTGGTCCGCTCGATGGTGAGGTGCTCGGTGACGAGCGGGTGGCAGCTCTCGTAGAGCCGGCTGCGCACGGCGGCGACGAACTGCTCCAGGGTGGAGAGGATGCCGCCGAGGTAGACGGCGTCCGGGTTGAAGAAGTTGACGTTGGCGGCCAGCACCTGGCCCAGGTAGTCGCCGGCCCTGCGGACCGTGCGGGTGGCCAGCGGATCGCCGTCCAGGGCCAGTCGTGCCACGTCCTCCGTGCTGCTCACATCGGCCCCGCGCTCGCGCAGGATACGGACCAGCGCGGCGCCGGACGCCACGGTTTCCAGGCAGCCGGTGTTGCCGCAGGAACAGGGGATACCGGCACCGGCGTCGATCCGGATGTGGGTGATGTCCCCGGCGGCGCCGGTCGCGCCCCGGTAGAGGCGCCCCTCGGCCATCACGCCCGCACCGATAGCGGACCCGATCTTCACCATGATCGTCGGAGCGTTCCCGTCGAGCCGGACGGTGTGTTCGCCGACCGCCATGCAGTTGGCGTCGTTGTCCACGGCCGCCGGGACCCCGAAGCGCTCCTCCAGCCAGGCGGTGACCGGGAAGCGGTGCCAGCCGGGCATCCGCGAGGGCCGGACGACCGACCCGGAGGCGATGTCCACGGGTCCGGGCAGCGAGAGCCCGACCCCGCGCAGGCGGCCGGGGCCGCGCTGTGCGGCCAGCGCTTCCAGCGCCTCGGCCAGCCGGGGCAGGGCGGCCTCGGGCCCGTCGGCGATCAGGAAGGGGACGGTCGAGACGTCGCTCAGGCCGCCGCCCGGAAGGACCACGCCGATCCTGGCGTGCCGGCCACCGAGGTCGGCGGCGACGGCGAACTCGTCCTGGCTCCCGATCCGCAGCGCTTTGCGGGGGCGCCCGCCGGTGGAGGACTGGGTGCCCTCCTCGGCGACCAGGCCGCGTTCCACCAGGTGTCCCACGGCGAGGGAGATGGTGGAGGCGGCGGCCCCGAGGCGTGCGGCGAGTTCGGTACGTGACGTCGCCTCGCCCGATGCGATCAGTTCCAGAACACGCACGGCCAGGGACGGGGTCCCTTTCGTGGCCTTGCGGTCCCACGTACTTATTCCAGTCATGTACAAAGTTACTTCCGCAACGGGGTATGTGGCGGAGACGATACGCCCGCACTTCGCACAGGGGAACAGCCTCATGAAGGAAGTGCGTCACCCGTAAAATCCCCTTTATCACCCCAAAGGGACCCAAGTTGTCGGGAGGAATGGGGCGAGAGGGCTTTCGTCGAAAGTGCAGTAACTTACTTGTTATTAATTCTTGTTTGTTTCTTCGGCAATGGCGGCGTTAGCTGTCGTGAACGCAGCGCCGACCCTCCCGAGCGGCTGCGGGCCCTTTCACTCCGAGGAGAGTCATGATCCTTACCCGCACGGCGAACAGCCGCCGCTGGGCCCTCACCGCGGGCGTCGCCACCACGGCGGCCGTTCTGCTGTCCGGCTGTTCCGGCGGGGGCACGACCTCGTCCGGCGCCGGCTCGAAAGACAGCATCAACTACGCGCTGCCGGCGAACTTCACGCCGAACTGGATCCTCCCGGTCGGCACCGCCTCCCACCTGAACACCAACAACGCCTCGATATCCCAGTCCCTCTGGGAGCCCCTGATCGCGTACGACGGCTCCACCGGCAAGGTCGGCTGGAACAAGAACAACTCGCTGGCCACCGGCGCCGACTTCGCGAAGGACAGCAAGAGCGTCACGATCACCCTCGGCGACCGGCACTGGAGCGACGGCGAGAAGATCACCTCGCGCGACGTGCAGTTCTGGTTCAACCTGGTCAAGGCCAACAGGGAGGACTGGGCCAGCTACAGCCCGGGCAAGGCGCCGGACAACTGGACCTCGCTGAAGATCGCGGACGACACGCACTTCACGATCACGTTCGACAAGGCGTACAACACGCAGTGGATGCTCGCCAACGAGCTGAGCATGATCCGCCCGATGCCGCAGCACGTCTGGGACAAGACCGGCGACGCGGGCAAGGTGTCGGACCTCGACCTCACCCCCGCGGGCGCCAAGAAGGTCTGGGCGTACCTCAACAGCGCCGCCAAGAAGATCTCGGCCTACGCCACCGACCCGCTCTGGAAGACGGTCAGCGGCCCGTACACCATCAAGTCGTTCTCGACGGCGGGCAAGGTGCAGCTGCTGGCCAACGCCAAGTACGACGGCGGCGGCAAGGCCAACATCAAGACGGTGAACCTGCTGCCGTTCACCACCGCGGACGCCGAGGAGAACGCACTGCGGGCGGGCACGGTCGACTACGGCTACATCAACGCCACCAACCTCAGCCAGGAAGCGTCCTTCACCGCCAAGGGCTACACCCTCAAGCCGTGGGCCGGCTGGGCGATCACGTACATGCCCTACAACTTCAACAACCCCACCATGGGCCCGGTCTTCAAGCAGCTCTACGCACGCCAGGCGATCCAGATGTCGGTCGACCAGGCGACCCTCTCCAAGGTGATCTTCAACGGCACCGCGGTCTCGACCTACGGCCCCGTTCCGCAGGGCCAGACCTCAGCCTTCGTCTCCGCGAAGCAGAAGGACAACCCGTACCCCTTCTCCACCGACAAGGCGAAGAAGCTGCTCACCGGCCACGGCTGGGCCGAGCAGGGCGGCACCATGGTCTGCACCCACCCGGGCAGCGGCGACGACCAGTGCGGCGCGGGCGTGGACAAGGGCACGAAGTTCCAGATGCAGGTGCTGTCGCAGTCCGGCTCGACCGTCACCGACAACCTGATGAGCGCCCTCCAGTCCTCCTTCGCCAAGTCCGGCATCGGCTTCGGCATCAAGACCGCCCCGGTCAACTCCGTTCTCGCGCAGGCAGGTCAGTGCAAGGCCGGCGACTCCGGCTGCAAGTGGCAGCTCTCCTTCTTCGGCAGCGCGGGCAGCTGGTACTTCCCGGCCTACCCGAGCGGTGACTCCCTCTTCGCCACCGGCGGCGCTTCCAACTTCGGCAGCTACACCAACCCCGCCGTGGACAAGCTGATCGGCGAGACCACCACCGACTCCTCCGCCGTCGCCATGCAGAAGTACAGCGCCGCGCTGGCCGAGGACCTTCCGGTGGTCTGGCTGCCGGAACCCGACTACCAGGTCTCCGTGGTCAAGAGCGGCCTCGGCGGGTTCGCCCAGGACTCGCTGGCCAACTTCCACCCCGCCATGTGGAAGTGGACCAACAAGTAGGCCCGGTCGCCGACCATGCGCATCACTGAGCCGAAGCGACCGGAAAACACATGAGTACTTCCTCTTACCTGATCAGGCGGGTCCTCCAGGCCGTCGTGGTGATCGTCATCGTGACGATCGTGGTCTTCGGTCTGCTGCACGCCCTGCCCGGGGGTCCCGCACGCGGGATCCTCGGCCCGCAGGCCACGCCGCAGCAGATCACGTCCTTCAACCACGACCAGGGCCTCGACAAGCCGTTGCCCGTGCAGTACTTCTACTACCTGAACCAGCTGTTGCACGGCGACTTCGGGACCTCGTACACCCTCAACGAGCCGGTGTCCCAGCTCATCACCGAGCGGCTGCCGAAGACCCTGCTGCTCACCGTCCTGTCGGCGGTGGCCGGCCTGCTGCTGGCGATCCCGCTGGGTATGTGGCAGGCCATGCGGCGCAACAAGCCGGCGGACTACGTCATCACCACGCTGAGTTTCATCGCCTACTCCACGCCCGTGTACTTCCTCGGGCTGGTCCTGGTGCTGGTGTTCAGCCAGACGCTGCCGTGGTTCCCCTCCCAGGCGCCGCAGGGCGACACGCTCGCCCAGGTGATCTCCGATCCGCAGGCACTGGTCCTGCCGGTGGTCGCGGGCGCCGCCTCGATGATCGCGGTGTTCAGCCGCTACATGCGGGCGGCCACCCTGGAGAACCTCTCCGAGGACTACGTCAGGACGGCGCGGGCCGGCGGTACCCGCTCCCGCGCCCTCCTGCGGCGGCACGTGTTCCGCAACTCGCTGACGCCGGTGGTCGCCATGCTCGGGTACTACGTGCCGGTGCTGTTCGGCGGCGCGCTGGTGGTCGAGCAGCTCTTCAACTACCCCGGCATGGGCCTGCTCTTCTGGACCGCCGCCCAGTCCTCCGACTACCCGGTGCTCCTGGGCTGCGTGCTCGTCATCGCGGTCGCCACGGTGACCGGCACGCTCCTCGCCGACATCGTCCAGCGTGTCATCGACCCCCGAGTGAAGGCAGGCCGGGCATGAGCGCCGTCATCCAGCCGGGCCAGGTGCCCGCCACGGCCACCGCCCCCGCGGCGTCCGGCTCCCGCCTCGCCCTGCGCCGCTTCCGCCGCAACAGGCTCGCCGTGGTCGGGCTCGGCGTCGTGGCCTTCTTCTTCCTGTTCTGCTTCGTCGGTCCGCTGGTGTACTCCACCGACCAGACCCACACGATGCTCCAGCAGGTCAACCTCGCGCCCAGCGGATCGCACTGGCTGGGCACCGACGCCGTCGGCCACGACGTACTGGGCCGGCTCATGTACGGCGGCAAGGTGTCGCTCATCGTCGGTCTCGCCGCAGGCGTGCTGGCCACCGTCATCGGCACCCTGTGGGGCGCCGTCGCCGGCTACGCGGGCGGCTGGGTCGACGCGGTCATGATGCGGGTCGTGGACGCGGGGATCGCCATCCCGGCGCTCTTCATCCTGCTGGTGGTCTCGGCGATCACCACCCCGGACCTGACGGGAATGATCGTCATCCTGGGCTTCGTCTCCTGGCTGGTGCCCTCGCGCCTGATCAGGGCGGAGACGCTGAGCCTGAAGAACCGCGACTACGTGCTGACGCTCCGGGCGATCGGCGGGACGCACGGCCGGGCGATCATCCGGCACATCCTGCCGAACTCCGTCTCGACCATCATCGTCGCGGCCACCTTCCAGATCGCCGACGCCATCCTGCTCATCGCCTACGTCTCCTACCTGGGCCTGGGCGTCCAGCCCCCGGCCACCGACTGGGGCGGCATGCTGTCGGCCGGTCTCACCGCCGCGTACTCCGGCTACTGGTGGCTCATCGTGCCGCCCGGCCTGGCCATCATCCTGGTGGTGTGGGCGTTCAACGCGATCGGGGACGGGCTCCGCGACGCATTCGACGTGAGGGGACGCGGATGACCGTCACCAAGGGTCCCGCCGCACCGCAGGCCGGACCGATTCTCGAACTCGACGACCTCGGCGTCGTCTTCACCACGGAGACCGGCGAGGTACCGGCCGTGCGAGGGGTCTCCCTGCACGTCGAACCCGGCGAGACGCTCGCCCTCGTCGGCGAGTCGGGCTCCGGCAAGTCCACCATCGCGCTGGCCGCGATGGGCCTGCTGACCGGCAACGCCCGTGCCACCGGCAGCGCCGTCATCGCGGGCACCCAGGTGGTCGGCGCCCGGGAGAACGATCTCGCGTCGCTGCGCGGCCGCACCGCCTCCATGGTGTTCCAGGAGCCGGCCACCGCCCTTGACCCGCTGACCCGGGTCGGCAGGCAGATCGCCGAGGTGATCCGCAACCACCGCGAGATGTCCGCCAAGGACGCCTCGGCCGAGGCCGTCGTGCTGCTGCGCAAGGTCGGCATACCCGAACCGGAGAAGCGGGCCAGGGCCTACCCCTTCCAGCTCTCCGGCGGGCAGCGCCAGCGCGTGGTCATCGCGATGGCCATCGCCAACGACCCCGCCCTGCTGATCGCCGACGAGCCGACCACCGCGCTGGACGTCACCGTGCAGGCCGAGATCCTCGACCTGCTGCGCCGGCTCGCCGCCGACACCGGTACCGGCGTCCTGCTGGTCACCCACAACATGGGCGTCGTCGCCGACTTCGCCGACCGGGTCGCCGTGATGTACCGGGGCGAGATCGTGGAGACCGGACCGGTCGAGGACGTGCTGCTGCGGCCGTCCCACGACTACACCCGCCGCCTGCTGGCCGCCGTGCCCCGGCTGTCGGTTGCCGAGGCGGGCCAGGCGGCCCCGGCCGGCTCCGCCCCGGACCCGGACGCCGTGCCGGTGGCCGAACTGCGCGACGTCTGCGTGGACTTCGGCCGGGGCAAGAGCGCCGTGCGGGCCCTGGACGGTGTCTCGTTCGCCGTGCACGCCGGCCAGACCCTGGGGCTGGTGGGCGAGTCGGGTTCCGGCAAGTCCACCGCCTCCCGGGTCGCGCTCGGTCTGATCGCGCCGAGTTCCGGCACGGTCTCCCTGTTCGGCACCGACCTCGGCCGCGTCCGGTCCCGGGCCCGCCGGGCCCTGCGGGCAGGCGTCGGCGTGGTCCTGCAGGACCCGGTCGCGTCGCTGGACGCCCGGATGACGGTCGGCGAGTGCGTCGCCGAGCCGCTCAGGGTCCACCACCGGGGCATCTCCGCCGCGGACCGCCGGAGCAAGGTGGCCGCCATCCTCGACCGCGTCCGGCTGCCGCGCGACGTCGCGGACCGGGCACCCCGGGAGCTGTCCGGCGGTCAGCGCCAACGGGTGAGCCTGGCCCGTGCGCTGGTCCTGGAGCCCCGGCTGCTGGTCGCCGACGAACCCACCAGCGCGCTCGACGTGAGCGTGCAGCAGGCCGTACTGGAAGTGATCTCCGAGCTCCAGGACGAGCTGGGCTTCGCCTGCCTCTTCGTCTCCCACGACCTGGCCGTCGTCCAGCACTTCGCGCAGCGCGTCGTGGTGCTGCGGAACGGCCGGATCCAGGAGCAGGGCCCCACCGGGGCGACCCTCCTGCACCCGGAGACCGACTACACGCGCGGCCTGCTGGCCGCCGTACCGGTGCCGGACCCGGTGATCCAGCGCGGCCGCAGGGCAGAGCGACTGGCCGCACTCTCGGCCGTCCGAACGGAGGACCGGGCATGAACACGTACGACCGCAGGCTCTTCGCCGGTGTGGACATCGGCGGCACCACCACACAGGTGGTCCTGTGCGACGACGACCTGAGCGTCCTGGACCGGGCCGAGACGGCCACCCCGGCCGCTCACGGCGGCCCGGCCATGATGCGCGCGGCGCTGGACGCGCTGACCCCGCTGCTGGAGCGCACCCCCGGCCGGCTCGCCGGCTGCGGGGTCGGCGCCGCCGGCGTCGTGGACTCCGCCACCGGTCACATCCTGGTGGCCAGCGACTCCTTCACCGGCTGGGCCGGCTTCGGAGTGACGGACGCCGTCCAGGACGCCCTGGGGGTCCAGGCCTTCCTGGACAACGACGTCAACGCCTTCCTGTACGGGGAGACGTCGTCCGGCGCGGTCCGGGACGAGCCGGACGTACTCGGGATCACCCTCGGCACGGGCGTCGGCGGCGCGTTGTGGAGCGGTGGCAGGCTGTTCACCGGCCCGCACGGCGCGGCCGGCGAGATCGGGCACATCCCCGGCTTCGGCGACCTGCTCTGTTCGTGCGGCGGGCGAGGACACCTGGAGACCCTGGCCGCCGGCCGCTCCATCGGTGCCCGCTACGCGGAGCGCACCGGCCGGCGGCTGACCGCCCGCGAGGTCGCGGGGGCGGCGGAGCGCGGCGACGAGGACGCCCTCGCGGTGTACCGGGCCGCCGGTTCCGGCATCGCGCGGGCCATCGTGATGACGGCGGGCGTCGTCGACATCACGACGGTGGTCGTGGGCGGCGGGGTCAGCCACGCCTGGCCGCTGCTGGGCCCGGTCGTCCGCGCGTCGCTGGCCGAGGAACCGCCGGTCAGCGGTCACCCCGTCCGGCTGGTCCGGTCCGGCCTGGGCGCCGACGCCGTACCGGTCGGCGCCGCGGCACGGGCCAGGCGGGAACTCGCGGTGGGTTCCCGGGTCTGAGGAACCGCGGCCGCGCGTGTGAGGCGCCCCCTGTTCGGACACGGCCTGGGGGCGCCTGTATGCGTGGGGGGTGTGCGTCTCAGTAGACCGGGTCGACGGTGGGGCCCTCCTGGGCGAGCAGGTCACGGGCGAACTGCTCCCACTGCGCGTACGCGTCGGGGAAGGCCGACACCTGCACCGCCTGGCACACCTCGCCCGGCGGCCTGGTCTGCCAGTTCGCGATCTGGATCAGGCCCGGATTGCTGCCGAACGGGGCCACCCCGTAGAAGGACTTCGACGAGGTGGGGACGTCTGTGATCTGTTCCGGGGTTCCCCAGCCGGTACTGGGCCGCTGCTGGAAGATGCCGAGCGAATCGTGGTCGACCGGGGTCGTGTAGTTGACGAACTTGGATTCCTGCATGGCCGTCATCAGAGCGATGACCTGCCCCTGATCCGGAATCTGGGCGCCCTTTCCGACGCCGATGACGGTACGGGCGTTGGCGAGCTCGGCGGGCCCGAGATCGGCGGCGACCGTGAAGACCGTCCGCAGTTCGCTGTCCGGCACCGCCCGGAGCGACCGGGCGGTGGCGGCGTCGACCGTACCGGTGGGCCGGAGGCCGTGAGCGGCCTGGAAGGAGCGCAGGCCGTGGTGGGGGGTGGGTGCCGCCTGGGCGGCCGCCGGAACGGAAAGCAGAATACCGGCGGCGGCCGCGAGTGCGGCGATGCGCTGAGCCATTCTCTTCTGTCGCATGACGGCACGGTGTCGTGGACCCGAATATGGCGTCAAGGTCCATATCCTGAAAGGGAGTTGGTAGGCTGTGGTGAATCCGCTGTCGTCCCAGGTGAGGGAGTCGAGCGCGAAGGGGAATTGCGTGGAAACAAAAACAGGGGAATGCGCGCCGTCATCGGTTCGACCAATGGAGCAATTCCCTTTTGTTTCCCGTTGTCGCAAGTCTTGACGCGGCCGGCCGTCACGAAGCCGGGTGTCCGTACCCGTACCGACGCCCCGACAGGGCAGGGCCCCCGTCCCGCCCGGACGGGGGCCCTGCCGGTCTGCGTGGAGAGGTCAGGAACCGACGCTCACCGTGAAGCGGCGCGGGTTGCCGTCGTTCGCGGCGCCCGAGACGTCCGGTTCGCCGTCGGGGCGTACGTCGTCGTACGGGAAGGCGTAGCCGATCGGGCTGTTGGCGTGGACGATCCGGGACCAGTGGTTGGTCACGTCGCCCTGGTAGTAGTCCGCCACCGTGGTGCCGTTCGGCTGGTCCGGGTGGCTGAGCATGATCGACCGGTTGAAGCCGGCCGCTATCCGGGCCAGGAGGGCCTTCTTGTCGTCGTTGTCGGCCGGGTTGTTGGCGAACGGACCGCCGTTGCAGGTGAAGATGTCCTGCGAGTTGGGCTTGGAGAAGGTGTGCCCGCCGTCGAAGGTCAGGGTGTCGCCGCTGACCCGTCCGGCGAGGACGCCGCGTCCGCCCTGGAGGTCGATCCGCAGGTCCGTGGAGCGGTACTTCTCCCAGACCTCGTCGACCTGTGCGGTGAACAGGTTCCCGAACGGCATGTCGCCGCCGGACGACGCCATCAGGTTCTGCGGCGAGATGACCCGGAGTACGTTGCCGTCCGGACCGCGCTTCACCAGCTGGTCCCAGGGCTGCCCGTCGGCGGCGGCCTGGGCGGTGAGGTCGTCGGCGATCTTCTGCACCGCGCCGTCCGGGAGCGGGGCCACGGTGTGCGTGCTGTCGCCCTCCAGGGTCAGGCCGATCGGCAGCGCGGTCACCAGGTCGACATAGCTGATGTTCGCGTACAGCTGCTGCGGGTTGAAGGTGAACTCGCAGAACGACCAGGTGCGCCCGTAGTTCGCGTCCGTGGGCGTGGCGAAGGCCGGCTCGACCAGGGCGGGGCCCGGGTTCAGGAAGAACTCCAGGGTGTCGTCGTGCACGAAGTAGACGCGCGCCCCGTACATCTGGGGCAGCGTCACGACGACGGGCGCGCCGCCGGCCGCGTTGAGCGGGATGGCGCAGTCGACCGGCAGTGGAGTCTGCGGGGCCGACGGGGACTCGGGGTGGTAGACGCTGCCGTCGGCCCGCAGCAGCACCCACTGGTCGGTGCCCTGCTCATGACCGGTCACGTACGCGTTTACCTTGCCGGACAGGGACTTGTTCTCCAGGGCCAGTTCGCAGGTCGCGGCGGCCGCCGACGCACTCGGGCTCAGCGCGCTTCCCCAGAGCGGGTAGGTGAGTGCGGTCGCGGAGGCGGCGGCGCCGCCCGTCAGGAACAGTCTGCGCGAAATCACGAGGGGACTCCTGAGGCGTGGGGGGGGTGATGAGGGGAGGTGAAGCAGGTGGTGATGGGGGCGATGAAGGGGTGGGGGTGGAGATGTGGGGGGTGGCGATCGGTGGGGGACAGGAGGCCGCGGGCGGCGGGATGGTGCGGGGAGGTGGAACGAGCGCGTCCGCGGTGCGCACCACTCTCGCGAGGGCTGCGGCGACCGTCAAGACTTGTGACTGAGAGCGCTCTCAAAAACCGAAGGTCTTCACAACTCGACGCCCTAAGCGGCTACTTGGCGTGTCCGCTCCGCACACATCCGGCCATCGTGATCAACAACTGAACACGCGGCCGGTGCCGCGCCCCGTGCTCCCCACGTGGGCTTACTTGGACTTACGCAGAGCGGTTGTTGGACTGGAGGGGCCCTCGGGGCCGTACGTCGTTGACGGTGTCCGGACACGGCGACTACGCAGAGCACATGTCGCCAAGATTCACTACGGCGGGCGCTGCTGCCGCCGCCTCAGCCGCCGTCCTGGCTCTGGTGGGGACCGCCCTCCCCGCCTCAGCCGCCGCCCCCGCGCCCGCCCCGGCCGCATCGGCCGTCCCGGCGGGCGCCGTCATCGCCTCCGCACAGCTCGCCGTCGCCGTCGCGGACGACTTCCCGCGCGTCCTGACGTACACCGACCGCGCCTCCGGGCACCAGCTGTCCGGCTCCACCCGGCCGGTCACCGCCGTCACCCTCAACGGCACCGCGCACGACGTGAAGCTCAAGGGCGCGCCCAGGATCACCAAGTCGGCCGCCCGCTACACGCTGACCTTCACCGATCTGCCCGGCGTCGAGATCGACGCCTCGCTCTCGGTCTCGGGGCGCGCCACCACCTTCAAGGTGACCGCCGTCCGCGACACCGCCGCCTTCCGGGTCGGCACGATCGACATCCCCGGCCACGACCTCGTCTCCGTCGCGAGCACCGACGCCGGGGCCGCCACCGCCTTCACCAAGCTCGACCCGGACTCGACGAGGACCGCCGACGTCTTCGCGAAGGTCACCGACGCCACCAAGGCCGACGCGGCGCCGCTCGGCGCCACGTACGCGATTGTCAACACCGGATCGCTCGCGGCCGCCGTCGAGTCCAACTCCTCGTACGACAAGCCCGCCGGCGCCACCGGCGGCGACGACGCCCGCTTCTGGCACCAGGCCCGCAAGGCCGACGACGGATCGACCCGGGTCGGCGTCTGGTCCGGCCAGTGGACCTACCGGGGCGAGGGCGCACCCAAGCCCGAGAGCGGGGACAACCTGCCCTGGGCGAAGGTCGTCGTCACGCCCGACGCCAACGGCGACAAGACCGTCGACTGGCAGGACGGCGCCGTCGCCTTCCGCTCCATCGGCGTGGTCGCACCGGGCAGCGAGGACACCGCGGACCGGGTCGTCACCCACATCCCGTTCAACTTCGCCAGCCAGGCCACCCACCCCTTCCTGCGCACCCTCGACGACGTCAAGCGGATCTCCCTCTCCACCGACGGCCTCGGGCAGCTCGCGCTGCTCAAGGGGTACGCCTCCGAGGGCCACGACTCCGCCCACCCCGACTACGGCGGCAACTACAACAAGCGCGCCGGCGGGCTGAAGGACCTCAACGAACTGCTGAAGGACGGCAAGAAGTGGGGCGCCACCTTCGGCGTCCACGTCAACGCCACCGAGGCCTACCCGGAGGCGAAGGCGTTCGACGAGAAGCTCGTCGACAAGACCGCGCCCGGCTGGAACTGGCTGAACCAGAGCTACTACATCGACCAGCGCCGCGACATCAACAGCGGCGACCTGGCCCGGCGCTTCCAGCAGCTGCGGGACGAGACGAACAGCAACCTCAGCATGCTGTACATCGACGTCTACTACTCGCACGGCTGGATCGCGGACAAGACGCTCCAGTCGATCCAGAAGCAGGGCTGGAACGTCTCCAGCGAGTGGGCCGACAAGTTCGAGCGCGGCTCGCTCTGGTCGCACTGGGCCAATGACCTCGACTACGGCGGCGCCACCAACAAGGGCCTCAACTCGCAGATCATCCGCTTCATCCGCAACGACGAGAAGGACGTCTGGAACAACGACCCGGTCCTCGGCCAGAGCGCCATCGACGAGTTCGAGGGCTGGACCGGCGAGACCGACTGGAACGCCTTCTACGACAACATCTGGCAGCGCAACCTGCCCGCCAAGTACCTCCAGCAGCAGAAGATCACCCGCTGGGACGGCAACGACATCACCTTCACCGGCGGCGTCAGCGGCACCGTCCAGGACGGGAAGCGGACCTTCTACGACCACGGCCGCAAGGTGCTCAGCGGCACCGACTACCTGCTGCCCTGGGACGGCGGCAAGAAGCTGTACCACTACAGCCGGTCCGGCGGTACGAGCAGCTGGGCGGTGCCCTCCAAGGGCACGTACACCGTCTACAAGCTCACCGACAACGGCCGGGTGAAGACCGGCACGGTGCGTCCCGTGGACGGGAAGGTCACGCTGACGGCCGAGGCCGGACAGCCCTACGTCCTCTACCCGGACAAGGCGCCGAAGGCCGCCGACGCCAAGTGGGGCGAGGGCACCCCCGTCGAGGACCCCGGCTTCAACGACAGCGAGCTCAGTGACTGGTCGAGGACCGGCACGGCCGTACGCGACACCGACAGCCAGGGCCGCAACAGCGCGAAGCTCTCCGGCACCGGCACGGCCGCGCTCTCCCAGCGCCTCGGCGGACTGAAGCCCGGCGCGCGCTACACCGCCTCCGCGCTGATCGAGGTCGAGCCCGGAAAGACCCGGCACACCACCCTGTCGGCCGGCGGGAAGTCCGTGGCCGTGGACCGCTCCACCGCCAAGGACCAGGTCGCCGCGTCCGACTGGCACGGCACCTACTTCCAGCGGGCGAAGGTGAACTTCACCGCCCCCGCCGACGGGCGCACCACCCTGCGCGTCGAGGCGGCCGCCGGCAGCGCGGCGACCGTCCGCGCCGATGACGTACGCGTCGTCGCCAACGCCCCGGCCACGAAGAAGAACACCGTCGTGTACGAGGACTTCGAGGACGTCGACCAGGGCTGGGGCCCCTTCCTCAAGGGCGACGCGGGCGGCTCCACCGACCCCCGCACCAGCATCTCCCAGCTGCACGCCCCGTACACCCAGGCAGGCTGGAACGGGAAGCTCATCGACGACGTGCTCGGCGGAAGCGAGTCCCTCAAGGCCCACGAGGAGAACGCCGGACTCGTCTACCGGACCGCCCCCTGGACCGTGCCGATGGCCGACGGCCACCGCTACAAGGTCGAGTACGACTACCAGTCCAGCCACGCCGGCGCCTACGAGTGGGTCGACGGCTATGACCGGATCACCGCCGACGGCAAGCCCGGCTCTGTCGAGACCCGGACCACGGCCATCGGCGCCCAGCACACCACCGGCCACTTCACCGAGACCGTCACGGCGGGCTGCGGCGACACCTGGACCGGTCTGCGCAAGCGCGACGACGCCCCCGAGGGCGCAGATTTCGCCCTCGACGGCTTCACCGTGACCGACCTCGGCAAGGCCCCCGCGGGTGAGCAGGCCGCCTGCGGCACGCTCACCGTCGCACCGGCCGCACAGACCCTGGAGCCGGGCACGGCCAACACCGTGAAGGCGAGCTTCACCAACTACGAGGCCACCGGCGTCACCGGCGTCACGGTGGGTCTGACCGTCCCCGAGGGCTGGCAGGCCGAGCCCGCGGGCCCGGTCACCTTCGACTCGGTCGCGGCCGGTGCGAAGGTCACCGGGAGCTGGCAGGTCACCCCGCCGGTGGATGCCAAGTACCAGACGTACGAACTGAGTTCCAAGGCGGCGTACACGGTCGGCGGCGACCGGCGCACCCTCGGCGCACGGACCTCCGTACGGACCCTGCCGCCGCCGCCCACCACCGACAGCTGGGCCAGTGACCTGGACTGGACGGCCTCCGAGAACGGCTGGGGACCGGTCGAGCGCGACCTCTCCAACGGCGAGACCGGCACCGGTGACGGCACCCCGCTGACCATCGGCGGAACGGTCTACGAGAAGGGCCTCGGCAGCCACGCACCCGCGAAGGTCCGCTACTACCTGGGCGGGAAGTGCACCTCGTTCACCGCCGAGGTGGGCGTGGACGACGTGCAGAAGAGCGCCGGCAGCGTGCAGTTCTCCGTGACGGCCGACGGCACCGAGAAGGTGAAGTCGCCGGTCCTCAAGGCCGCCGACAGCGCCTGGTCACTGACGGCGGACGTCACCGGCGCCAAGTACGCCGAACTCGTCGTCGGCGACGGCGGCGACAGCAACGGCAACGACCACGCCGACTGGGGCAGCGCCCGCTTCCACTGCGGAGGCTGAACGGCTCCAGGAGGGGAAGGGGCGGGCCGTCTTCGGCCCGCCCCTTCCCCGTCGTAGTAAGCGCGTGCTAGACCAACCCCCGTCCGGTCTAAACCACTTGCACACCGGAGGTAGCCCCGTGTCACTTCTGCCCGCCTGGTCACGCCGCGCCTTTCTCGCCACCACAAGCGCCACCGCACTGGGCCTCGCACTCGCCCCCGCCGCCCGCGCGGCCGGTGCCGACGACGAGTTCGAGACGCTGCGGCTGCGCTGGAACGAGCTCTCGCTCGGCACGGGCTACGACCCCGCCGCCGAGCCCTACGCCTCCCGGCTCGCCGGGACCGGCGAACTCGCCGCCGGGTTCCGCTCGACCATGGCCCCCGCAGCCGACTCGCTCTGGGCCGGGCACACCTTCGACCCGCCGTCCGGCATCACCTGGAGCTACACCCGGCTGTGGACGATGACCCAGGCCTACGCCCAGCAGGGCACGGGCCACACCGGGGACGCCGGGCTGCTCGCCGACATCGTCCGCGGACTCGACCACCTCTCCACGACCGTCTACAACCCGTCCACCACCCCGTACGGCAACTGGTGGGAATGGCAGATCGGCAGCCCGCGCCTGCTCATGGACATCGTCGCCGTGCTCCGCCCCGACCTGGGCGAGGAGCGCGTACAGGCCGCCTGCGCCGCCGTCGACCACTTCATCCCCGACACCGCGCTCACCGACTACAGCGGCACCTCCACCGGCGCCAACCGGGTCGACCTCTGCCGCTCGGTCGCCCTGCGCGGCATCCTGGGGCGCGACGACGCCAAGGCCGCGCTCGCCCGCGACGCCCTCTCGCCCGTCTTCCCGTACGTGAACGAGGGCGACGGCCTCTACGCCGACGGCTCGTTCATCCAGCACACCTGGATCGCCTACTCCGGCACGTACGGCCAGGTCATGCTCGACGGCCTGGGCCGCCTCTTCGCGCTGCTGGCCGGATCCACCTGGGAGGTCACCGACCCGGGCCGCCAGGTCATCCTGGACAGCGTCGAGCACGCCTACGCGCCGCTCATCCACGACGGTCTGATGATGGACAGCGTCAACGGCCGGGCCATCAGCCGCGGAGTCCTCAAGAGCGACGAACTCCAGGTGATGCGCAGCGACCACTTCCACGGACAGGGGCTGATCGCCGCCGTCGCGCTCCTGGCGAACGGCGCCTCCGCCGCCGAGCGCGACCGGTGGAACGGCATGATCAAGGGCTGGATCGAACGCGACACCGTCAGCCCGATCCTCACCGCCCCGCAGTTCGGGGTCGCCGACCTCGCCCGGCTGCACGCGGCGGCCGGCGCCCCGGTGCCCGCCGCGCCCGAACCCGTCGGCCACACCCTGTTCGCCGCGATGGACCGGGCGGTGCACCGGCGTCCCGGCTGGGTCGCGAACCTCTCCATGTCGTCGGAGCGGATCAGCTCCTACGAGTGCGGCAACGGCGAGAACCCGCGCGGCTGGCACACCGGCGCCGGAATGCTCTACTGGTGGCAGGGCCGGGACGGCGGCGACCAGTACACCGACTGGTTCTGGCCCACCGTCGACTGGTACCGGCTGCCCGGCACCACCGTCTCCACCAAACGGCTGGCCGACCGGGCGGGCGGCGAGTGGGGCGCGCCCCGGCCCGACGTGCGCTGGGTCGGCGGCGCGCACGACGGCGAGTTCGCCGCGATCGGCCAGCACGTGAAGGGCCTGGACTCCACCCTGGAGGCCCGCAAGTCCTGGTTCTGCGCCGCCGACACGGTCATCTGCCTCGGCGCCGGCATCACGGCCGCCGACGGGGTGCCCGTCGAGACCGTCGTCGACAACCGCAACCTGGGCCCGGACGAGGACGGGCAGACCCTCACCGTCGAGGAGGGCCGCCGACCCCGCTGGGCCCATCTGGACGGCCACGGCGGCTGGGTGCTGCCCGGCGGCGCCGAACTGCGCACCCTGCGCGAGGCCCGGACCGGCGCCTGGTCCGACATCAACACCACCAGCTCCGCCGAACAGCGCACCCGCCACTGGCAGACCCTCTGGCTCGACCACGGCACCGACCCGGCCGACGCCGGCTACCTCTACCTCCTGATGCCGGGCGCCTCCCGGCGCACCGTCGCCGCCCGCGCCGCCGACCGGCACTGGCTGCGGGTGCTCGCCAACACCTCGGCCGTGCAGGCGGTCGCCGTGCGCTCGCTCGGGCTGACCGCCGCCAACTTCTGGCAGCCCGGCCGGGCGGGGCGGCTCTCCTCGACCGGACCGGCCAGTGTCCTCCTGCGCGAGCGCCGGGGCACGGCCACGATCCGGATCAGCGGCCCCGACCGGAGCGGCAGCCCCTTCGAGGTGGTCTGGGACCATCCGGTGCGCGAGGCCGTCCCGGCCGGCCCGGGCATCGAGGTCCGCGCCACCGGCCGGCGGCTGGTGCTGGGCGTCGACCCGGGGAAGGCGGGGGCCACCCTCAGGTGTGACCTCCGGTAGCCCCTCGGGTGCGATCCGGCGGGTGGAGTCTGCCGGGAGTCTGGGAAGGACCACCGTCGCACGCGTACGCTCAGGAGCCATGGGGGAGTTGAGAGCGGACTGGCGGCTGCGGTTACGCCGCGGCGGTCCCGGCGGCGAGGTGTGCGGGGCAGGCGTGCTGCTGACCCAGGACCGGATGCTGACCTGCGCGCACGTCGTCGGTGAGGCCGACGCCCGGATGTGGGTGGAGTTCGCCGAGAACCCCGCGATCCCGCCGGTCGCCGCCCGGGTCGCGCCGGACGGCTGGCTGCCCGGCCGGGACGGGCACGCCCATGAGGACATCGCCGTACTCGCGCTGGACAGCCCACGCCCGCAGGCGGCCCCCGCCCGGCTGGCCCGGCGGATGGAGCGCGGCCAGGAAGTGTGGATCGGCGGCTACTCCCAGGCCTTCGACGAGGGCATGTGGCTGACCGGCCGGATCAGCGGGCTGCACGGCGCGTGGGTGCAGCTCGACGCCGGCCGCAACGTCGAGGTGGTGCGCCCCGGCTTCAGCGGCGCGGCCGTCCAGACCCGGGGCGAGGGAGCCGGCACCGACCTGGTCGTCGGTCTGGTGGTGAGCTGGCGCGGCGATCTGGAACTGGAACTGCCCGACGAGAACGACCTGGCGTTCTCGTACATGATCCCCGTCGACCGCATCGCCGAACTCGTGCCGCTGGTGGCCGAACTGAGCGGGCCCGACGGCTGGGACAACGGGCTGTCCGAGCGGCTGCGCGCCTGGTTCGCGGGCGTCGACCAGCCCGCCGTGCGGGTCGGGGTCGTCCCGTACGGCGGCGGCCGGGACCGCACGCTGCAGCACCAGCTCCACCGGGCCCACCTCGTCCACCGGGGCGGGCGCACCCGCCCCGAGGAGCTGGTCGAGACACTGGTGAGGCAGCTGCGGCCGCCCCGCCACCAGCGCAACGCCTACCGCGACTGGCTCCTGGAGGGCGGCGACGAGCCGGAACGCTCGCTCGCCGGCTCGCCGGTGGGCTCTGGTCCGGTGCTCGCCGTGATCGGCCTGGACGAGGACCCGGACCCGGGCGCACTGGTCTCCCTGCTGACGCGCGTGCGGGCACTCGGTTTCCGGCTGCTGGTCATCTTCCGCAGCGGCGAGGGAGCGGCACTGGAGGAGGTGGGCCGGGACCTGCTGGTGCCGGCCCTGGAGGAACGGGCCGAGGTACTGGTGCGCAGGACCGAGCGCTTGGAGCGCGAGTGGGTCAGGCTCAGCGGCCTGCTCGACTCGGCGTCCCTGGTCCCCGGCCCCGCCGTCGACTCGGCCACCCGCCGCCGCCAGCTGCACGCCCTGCGGTCGGTCGAGGACCCGGGGGAGCGACTGGCCGCGCTGAAACAGCTGTTACGCGAGCTGCGCGGCGACCTCGACGAGCGGTCCCGGCAAAGGCCCCCGGAGCTGCCGGGGCAGCGCACCGGCCAGGGTCCGGCGGGGCGCGCATGAGGATCCGGTGCCCGCACCGCCGCTTCACCGGAGGCCCCTGCGAGGGGGCCGTCCAGCCCACCGGCTACTGCGACACCTGCGGCCGCGACGAGTCGGACCCCGGACTCCCGCCGCTGCCCGCGGCCCCCGAGGAGCACGGACCCGCCGGACTCCTCGAACTCCCGCTGCTGGAGCCGGGCACCCCGGCCGAGCGGCTCAGCGCGGCCGAGCGGCCGGTGCGCATCGTGATGACGTGCTCGGCCAAGGCCTGCGGGGTGGCGTTCGTCCCCCCGTACACCGCGGCGTCACCGCCGCAGGAGGGCCACTGCCCCCGCTGCGGCGCCCCGTACTCCTACCGCCCCGAGCTGACGAAGGGCGGGCCGCCGCTCCAGGACCAGTACCGGATCCGGGGCCCCATCGCCCACGGCGGCCAGGGCTGGGTCTACCTGGCGCAGGACACCCACCTGGAGGACCTCGTCGCGGTCAAGGGGCTCCTCAACCGCTACGCGGAGCGCGGCGCCGCCCAGGCCGGTGAGGAGCGCCGCAGCCTGGTCGCGATCCGGCACGAACGCATCGTCCAGATCCGCGACTTCGTCAGCACCCACAACGCCGACGGCACCGTGTCCGGCGGTTACATCGTGATGGAGGACGTCGGCGACCGCACGCTGTCGGCCGTCGTCGAACTGACCCGGCGGGGCGACTTCGTCCTCGACATCGAGCACGTCATCACCTACGGCTGCCAGATCCTGGAGGCCCTCGCCCATCTGCACGGCATGGGCTTCCTGTACGGCGACATGAAGCCGTCCAACGTCATCCACCACGGCGACGGCATCAAGGTCATCGACCTCGGCGGGGTCCGCAAGGCGGGTGCCACCGACCCGCCCCCGGTGATCACCCCCTGGTTCGCCGCACCCGAGATGGACGGCGGCAAACCGCTGACCGTCGCGCACGACCTGCACACCGTCGGCGTCACCCTGGGCGAACTGGCCGGCTGGGCGGTCGGGGACGACGTGCCGGGGCTCGGCATCAGCTCCTTCCGGCTGGTGGTGGAGCGGGCCACGGCACACGCCCCGGAGCGCCGCTTCGGCTCCGCCGACGACATGGCGGGCCAACTGCGCGGAGTACTGCGCGAGATCCGGGCCCTGCGGGGCAAACGCGACCAGCCCGAACCCTCCGACTACTTCACCCCGTCCACCGAACTCCTGGGCGTCCGGCTGGGTTCGGTGCCCGACTACGCGCACTGGCTGCGCCGCCCGCTGCACGGCCGCCGGGAGACACCCCCCTCGCCCGCGCTCGACTCCGGGCTGCCCACCCCGACCGAGATCGCCCGCCGGCTGCCGGTGCCGAGGCCCTACCCCGGCGACCCGCAGGCGGCCCGCTTCGGCGTCAGCAGCTACGACCCCGGGCAGCCGCTGGCCCAGCCCTCCCGCGGTGAGCGGTCCGTGGAGATCTGCCTGCACAACGCCCGGCTGCTGCTCGGCCAGGAGGGCGACGAGGCACTCGCCGCCGCCCGGGAACAGGTCGAGGAGGCGGCCGGCATACCGGGCCCCGGACCGGTCAGGGAATGGCGGCTCAGCTGGCACCGGGGGCTCGTCGCGCTGCGGGGCGCCGATGTGCTGGACGACCGGCGGGCGATGCTCGAAAAGGCCCTGAAGCAGTTCTCCGCCGTGCACCGGGCGCTGCCCGGCGAGTACGCGGCCAAGCTCGCGCTCGCCTACGGCGCGGAACAGCTCGGCGTCGAACACCTCGGTGAGGAGGGGGCGGTCTCGGCCGGGCGCTCCGCGTACGAGCTGTTCCGCGCCGTGCACGCCCGCAACCCCTCGCACGTCGGCGCCGCCCTGGGGCTGGCCCGGCTCGCCCTGGCACGCGGTGACCGGGCCGCCGCGATCGAGGTCCTCGACCAGGTGCCCGACGAGTCGCGCGACCACACCGTCGCGCGGATTGCCGCCTTCCGCATCCGGGCGGCGCGGCTCGCGGCGGGGGAGCGGCCGCTGCCCGACGAGGCGGACATCGACGCCTGCCTCGCCCTGCTCGCCCCCGCACCGGGTGCGCATCCCCCGGTGGTCGCGGGCGACGAACCCGCCTGGCTGCTGCGGACCGAGCTGTACGAGTGGAAGCTCGACGCGGTACTGGCGGCGGCCGGCGGCCCGAAGCCACGCGGGCGCTGGGCGCGGACGGGCCTGCCGCCCCCGGCCGTGCCCCGGGAACGGGACGTGCGGATGGAGCTGGAGCAGTGCTACCGCTGGCTGGCCCGGCAGCGGCAGGCGCCGGCCGAGTACGAGCGGCTGATCGACCTCTCGCACGCGGTCCGCCCGCAGACCCGCTCCTGACGCCCGCCCGCCGAAACGGCCCTGGTGTCCGCCCGCAGACCCGTTCCCGGTGTCCGCCCGCAACGACTCAACTGGAGGCAGCCCCTTGGGCGCTACCGATCCGTCGCCCGCCCCGCGGCTGCCCGTCGGCCTCAAGGTGTCCGTCGACGTCCGGCGCGATCAGCAGCCGCACCGCGACGCGCGGATCGACGCCCACGTGCGGGTCAAGGCGGTCGGCATCGGACCCAGCGACGAGCTGCCCGCCGTCGAACTCGCCGTCGTCATCGCGCTGGACGTCGCGGCGGAGCGGCGGGAGGCCGCGGCCGGCGCGCTGGCCGCCGCCCTGCGCGCCCTGCCCGACGGCCTCTCGTTCACCGTCCTGGGCGGTGCCGACGAGACCGGGGCTCTGAGCGCCTGTTACCCGCTGCGCGGCCGGTGGGCGCTGTCCGGCACGGGGGAGAAGCGCCGGGCTGCGTTCAGCGCGGGCCGGATCCTCCCGGCCGCCGGCGACCGGCCGCCCGTCGGGTACCGGGCCTGGCTCGCCGCAGCCCGCGAACTGTTCGCCCAGCGCCCGCTGCCCGTACGCCACCTGCTGCTGATCACCGACGGGAGCAGCCACGACGGGGCGGCCGCCCCCGACCTCGACGAACCCGGCCGGGACGGCGGCGAGCTGAACACCGAACTGAGCCGCTGCGCCGGGTGGTTCACCGCGGACGTGCTCGCGCTCGGCGGCGACTGGGACCCCGCGCCGCTGCTCGCCGTCGCCGAGCGGCTGCACGGCAGCCCGGTCGACGCGCCGGAGAGGTTCGACCCCTCGGTCGCCGAGGCCGTGCGGCGGCTGCGCCGGGTCCGCAGCCCCGAACTGCCCGTCTCGGTGGCCGTGCGCCCGGCGGTGCACGGGGTGACCCTGACCGAGACCGCCCCCCGTCGGCAGGCGCTCCAGGCGGTGCGCCCGGCCGGCGAGCCGCGCCGGTTCGACTTCCCCACCCACCAGTGGGAGCCGGGCACCCGCGACTACCTCCTCACCCTGGGCGTCGACGCGAGCACCGACCCGCTGGGCGTGCTGCTGCAACTGGCCACCGTCTCCGTCGGTGACTCCACCGCCCCGCTCCTGGTCCGCTGGCTGCCGCCCGGAGACGCGGTGGGGGCCGGGACGGCCGGCGACGGGGGCAGCACCCTCCAGACGATGGACGTCGCCACCCGGATGCGGGCCGCCCTGGACCGGGGATTCCTCGCCCTGGACCCGCTGAGCCGGGACGAGGCCGGGCAGCAGCTGGGCCTCGCGGTCAGGCTGGCCAACGAGATCGGCGCCAGCTGGGTCGTGGCCCGGGTGCGCGAGGTGGCCGAGATCCTGGACGGTTCCCGGGGCGTGGTCCGCATCGGCCCGGACGTGGACCCTGGCAGCGTGCGCCGCGGACGGCTGAACATCGCCGCCGGCCATCTGCTGGACCTGCCCGAGCAGCCAGCCGGGAAGCCGGTGAAATGCCCGGACTGCGACCACCCCGCCGGGCCCCACGCCCAGTACTGCATCGCCTGCGGAAGGGGGCTGGGATGCCCTGGCTGACCCGTTGGACACGCGCCTTACGGACCCGGACCGGCGGCTCCCGTACCAGGCGGCTGCTCGAACTGCACCTGGTGGTGCTGGTGGTGACCGCACTCGTCTCGATGACCGTCCTGCTCACCTCCTACCGCGAGGTGCAGAACTCCGCCGGTGAGATGCGCACCCGCGGCGCACCCGCCGTCCAGGGAGTCGCCGCCACCCAGCTCGCGCTGCTCCGCGCCCACGAGGAGGCGCAGATCTCCGTCGACAAGCACATCGACAACGTGGTCGGCGCCGGCGCGCGCTACGAGAACCAGCTCTCCGCCGCCAGCCAGGGGCTGTCCCGGCTCTCGGACGTACAGATCGACGGCGAACGCGGCCGCGGAGTGCTCGATACGGTCAACGGCGGCCTGCTGACCTCGTACAGCAGCTCGATGACGCCCGGCTCGGTCAAGTACGTGGACGACTACTGGATGCAGCGGGAGAAGTTCGCGGAGGCCAAGGGCATCCTCAGCCGGCCGGGCACCGGAGTGGTGCCGCGCCTGGACGTCCTGCAGCGGCACCAGATGCAGCGCGTCGACCGGGTCAGCTCCATGGGCGCCCTCCAGCGCACCGGCTGGGCGGTGGCCGAACTGGGCCTGCTGGTACTGGCCCTGACCGCACTCTCGGCGCTGTGGGTGCTTCGGGTGCGCTGCGGGCGCAGCCACGATCCCTGGCTGCTGCTGACGCTGCTGGCGGCCGTCGCCCTGGCCGTCGTCCCGCTGTGGGCGACCACCGCCACCCAGGAGCGTCTGGACACCGCCCGCCACCGGCTCGTCGCCATCGAGGAGCGCGCCCACGACCACCGGGACCACCTGGCCGAGTCCCAGCGGGACGTCATCGACGAGTCCACGCTCCTGCGCGGCGGGCTGGCCGCACGGAGCTGGCAGAGCTGGACCTACTACGGGGTACTCGGCGGCGGCGCGCTGATCGTCCTGCTGCCCGCCGTCGGCATCTGCCGGCGGCTCAACGCCGACTACTGGAGGGCCGGATGACCCGGCGGACCCGCGCCCTGCTGCTCGTCCTGACGCTGTTGCTGACCGCCGGGGGCTGCGGGCTCTCGGCGCCCGGCGGCAGCGACGAGGAGCCGAAGGTGACGATCCTCGGCCCGTGGACCGACGAGCAGGAAAGGCAGTTCAAGGAGGTGCTGGACGGCTTCGGCATCCCGTACACCTACCAGGGGACCGCCGCGACACGCGAGGTGCTGCTCGCCGCAGTGCAGGCCGGCGATCCGCCCGACATCGCGATCCTGCCGGGCGTCGGTGAACTCGTCGAGTACGCCGAGGAGGAGCGGCTGCAGCCGCTGAGCGGGCTGTACGAGCCCGAGGAGTACGGGGACCCGTGGCGGCCCGGGGCGCGCGGCATCGCCGACGATCTGTGGGTGCCGCTCAAGGCGGACCTCAAGTCGATCGTCTGGTACCGGGGGGAGGAGCGCCCGGACCCGGTCCCCGCGCCCCTGGGCTCCTGGTGCATCGGCATGGGCGACGACGGCGCGTCCGGCTGGCCCGGCAGCGACTGGATCGAGGACCTGATCCTCCAGCGGGCGGGCCCGACCATCTACGAGGCCTGGGCGACCGGCGACCTGAAGTGGACCGACGAGCGCGTGAGCAGCGCCTGGACCACCTGGGCCGGGCTGCTCGCCCAGGACCGGGACGCCGCCCGCAGCGCGCTGCTCGGTGACCACCGGGGCCCGGTCGGCGGTCACGGGCTGCTCTTCGGGGGCGGCTGCGACCTGGAGCACCAGGGCTCCTTCGCCCGCGCCTTCTACGGGGACCGCAAGGAGGAGGCCCGCTTCACGGACTCGGCGGCACTGCTTCCCGGCGGCCCGTACACGGTCAAGGCCCACGAGGTGGCGGCCGACTTCGCCGCGCTGTTCGGCCGGGGCGGCCCGGCCCGTGACATGATCAGGCGGCTCGCCTCCCGGGAAGCGCAGGAGGACTGGGGGCGCAAGGGCGGGGTGTTCTCACCGAACGCGGCGGTCCCGGCCAAGAAGGGCAAGGTCGACAAGGAGATCAGCACCCGCTTCACCGATCAGCGGGTCCCGCTCTGCCTGGACGCCTCCGACGTCATGCCGGCCGCCGTGCGGGACGCGTTCTACGAGGCGGTCCTGCTGACCGTCGCCCATCCGGAGGAACCGGTACGGCCCCGGCTGGAGGACATCCAGAAGGTCCAGGACGCCCAGCCGTCCGCCACCCCCCGGCTGACCGGAGTGTGTGGCAGGGCACAGTGAACGTTCACGGATACCTTTGTGGAGTTCCCACAAGCGGCGAGGGGGGTGGGCTGGCACTTCGCCTGCATGGTCCACGGCTTCTGTCAGGCTCCACCAGGAAACCGGGCGGGAGACTGTACGGAGTCGACGGCACGATTTTCTTGCCGGACTTCGTAGGGTCGGTACATGACCGTTGTGGACGAAACCCCGGGCCGGCCGAGCGATACCCGTGGCCGTGTGGCCGAACTGCTGGCGCTGCGTGAGCAGGCGCGGCGTGGGCCGAGTGACCGGGCGACCGAGGCGCAGCACGC